>NZ_JAVRBY020000009.1:0-175559 GCF_034531035.1 Nostoc sp. DedQUE02
CACCCCCCCCCCCCACCCCCACCCCACCCTTTTTTTTTTAATGATTCTTCGACCACCGAGATCTAAATTATATAATATTCTCTATCTTTACATCAGTTACAACCAAATAACCCAGATTCCAGAGGCGATCGCTAATTTAACCAATCTCACCCAGCTTTACCTCAATTCCAACCAAATAATCCAGATTCCAGAGGGGATCGAAAGTTTGCCGAAATTGGAAAAGCTAGATTTACGGAGAAATCCGCTTCCTATTTCACCAGAAATTTTAGGATCTTCTGATGATGTTGGTTCAGTTAAAGACATTTTCAATTACTTGCGATTACTCCGTAGCGGTGAAGTGAGTCCAGTCAACGAAGCCAAAGTCTTGCTTATCGGACAAGGCAGCGTCGGTAAAACATCCCTAATCGAGCGACTAATCCGCAATAAATATGATAAAAATCAACCCCAAACTGACGGACTTAATGTAGAAACTTGGAATGTGCAGGTCAATAGCAAAGACATCCGCCTCAATGTTTGGGACTTTGGCGGACAGGAAATTTATCATGCCACCCATCAGTTTTTTCTGACTAAGCGCAGCCTATATCTCCTAGTCTGTAATTGTCGCACCAGCGAAGAAGAAAACCGCATCGAATATTGGCTGAAACTAATCGAAAGCTTCGGCGGACAGTCCCCCGTGATTATTGTTGGCAACAAAAAAGACGAACAACCCCTCGACATCAACCGCAAAGCATTACGCGAAAAATATCCTAACATCCAAGCGATTATCGAAACCTCTTGCCAAGACAATATCGGCATTGATGAACTTCGCAACGCCATTTTGCAGCAAATCGCCAACCTCAAAGAAGTTTACGATCTTCTTCCACTCTCATGGTTTGAGGTTAAACAACAACTCGAATCCATGACTGAAGACTTCATCACCTACAGCAGCTATATCGGCATCTGCTACAAAAATAATATTCCCGAAGAACAAAACCAAGAGCAACTGATCGATCTCCTCCATCGGCTTGGCTTAGTTCTCAACTTCCGCGAGCATCCCATCCTCAAAGATACCAACGTCCTCAAACCCAACTGGGTGACAGAAGGCATTTACGCGCTCCTGAGCGATGAAAACCTCAAAACTAAAACCAAAGGCATTTTCACTCCCGCCGATCTCACCCGCATCCTCAATCCAGAGCGCTACCCCGCCAAGCGTCACGAATATCTGATCGGGCTGATGAAAGAATTTGAGCTTTGCTTTGCACTAGAATGTCACCCACCACAATTTCTAATTGCGGGACTTCTGCCTAAAGACCAACCAGACGAAACAGAACTCGACGGCGAAACCCTGGAATTTCAATACCATTACAAAGTTCTCCCCGAAAGCATCATCTCCCGCTTCATCGTCATCACCCACGAAAAAATTCATAACCAAATCTATTGGCGCAGTGGCGTAATGCTGCAATATCAAGACAACAACGAAATCTACAACATCGCTCGGATCAAAGCCGATCCCGAAGACAAAAAAATCTTCATCACCATTAGCGGACGCAAAGAAACCCGCCGCTTATTTCTCGGCATCCTCCGCGATGTCTTCCAAAAAATTCACAAAAGTCTCCCCAATCTCGAAATCACCGAATGGGTTCCCGTCCCCAATTACCCCAACCATCAGCCCCTCGACTACCAAGAACTCCTCGGACAAGAATCAATGGGTGAAAGCACAATCACCATTGGCAAACTAAGATTAAAACTCGATCTGCGTCAACTTTTAGATGGCTATGAATCCAAGGAAGAAAGGCAAAAACAGTTTTATATTCATAACCAGTACAATAACACTTATCATCAATATGGAAAAGGCGATAATTTTGCTGGCGATGAGGTTGAAGGCAATAAAATCGGATGAAGTTACCCAACTTTGAATTAGCCTTTATCGATCGCAACAAACTGCAAAACTATAGCCTCAACGCCCAACACAATCGCGGAAAGCACAAAGCCAGATTATTTGCCGCTATTCTAGACTTAGGTAGCAATGATGCAGAAATTCTGCAAATGCTAATCGAAGATGCGATTCAGAATTATGAAGCAATTCCCAGCCTGTTAGATGAATATGGTCAACGCTATATCGTCGATTTCCCCATCACCCGCAACCAAAACACTGCTAATATTCGCACAACTTGGATCGTCCGCCCCACCGAAGATTTTCCCCGTCTCGTTAGTTGCTATATTTTGAGGTAATGCCCATGCTTGCGACCCCAAATACACTAAATTTATTAGATATTGTTGCTCTTAAAACTCCCTTATCCGAACATAATCTCCTTGCAGGTCAAGTGGGAACCATTGTCGAAATCCTCGCCCCGGAAGTATACGAAGTAGAATTTAGCGATGATGATGGTCAAACCTATGCTATGCAAGCTTTACCAGCCCATCAACTTCTAAAACTTCATTACAAACCCCTAAAAACTATGTCTAATACCATCAATCAATTCGGCAAAGGCGATAACGTTGCAGGTGATAAAATCCAAGGTGATAAAAACCAAAATGACTTCAAAAACGCAACTATTGGAATTGTCGCTCAAAACCAAGCCCAAGCCACAGTAAGCAACCTGAATCAAACAAGCGGCGCAAGCGTAGCAGAACTGATGCAAATCATCAACACCATGCGCCAAACTGCCGCCCAATTCCCGCCAGAATTCCGCGACGACATTATTATTGATATTGATGATGTAGAAGCAGAAATTCAAAAACCAGAAAAAGAACGCAATTTACCCAAACTCAAAAAGCGTCTACTAGCTTTACTAACTGCTGCTAGTGTAGCTGCTGCCCCGATCGCAGGTATAACAGACTTTACAAACAATGTTATAGATATAGGTAACAAAGTAGGCATCGAACTAAAGCTTCCCTCTGTTAAATAGACTTGTCTCACTCCAGAGGCGATCGCAAATTCAAGCTTCACAGCTATTAAAGAATAAACAAGCGATCGTTTTGCATCAATAGCTTGAAATGATTCCCGCCTTTGATTTGATGAAAATTGAACTAGCGATCGCAGGTAAGGATGCAGATGTGGATGAGGATGGCGCAGCAGAATTTAGTTTGTAATTAATAATGAAGATACTAAGCCAGAAGAACAAGCAGATTGAAAAATTTATCTGTTTTCAGGATTAGTTAAAATAGCTTTGGGTTGATTAGCATTAAATAAAGAAGCAGACAAGAGAATAATCGGCTTGTTTGTTTGGTTTTCTGCATAATGAACCATTCCGGTAGATTCAACTAAAGAATCTCCCACTGTAAGCTGTATAGTTTTCCCTTTTTGAAGAATCAATTCTGTGCCGTTAGCTTTCGTTACTTTAGCTTCTCCTTGCACAACAGTATAAGTTAAACTTCCTGCCTCTACTCGTTCAATCTGCATTCCCGGATGAGTATGAGTAGGGAGTTTTGCTCTTGGTGCGATGGTATAGCGTACAAGCTCAAGAATCTGCTTTTTATCTTGAGTAGGATAACCACTCGCTAAAACTTCACGGGTAACAGATTGAGTGTAAGTATTGGGTGAGGAGATTTCTTGGCTCTTAACAACTACACTGCCAAAAGCTAGGATAGCTAAGGGGAGAATTAAAGACAGTTTTCTCATATTAAAAATTTTTGTTTAGGCAATACCTTTAATTAAATCATTTTGTGTTTAGTTTGCCTAATTACTTAACTTACTAGTGCTATTCAGATAGTTTTTTGAGTACATTTTGAACTTCATCTGCTCTTTCTGGATTAAGTTCAATGTAGCTTTCAGCCGCGATTTTGAAATATTTTTTGAATATGTCTTCAAAACCTATTTCATCTTTATCAAGATTGCTAACTTACAGCATAGACAGAAGAGATTTTATTTCACTTATCTGCCTGTCAATTACATTAAAATGATTATCAAGCATTTTTAGCATTCTCAATAGCTTGTCTGAACCCATGTAATTCGGAAACAAATCCAAAATTAATATAATTAGTTCGATGTGGTACATACTAATAGTATAGTCTTTGTATATGTTAGTATAATATCAACCATTTAAAACATAAGGTATCGGTATTTAAACGTATTTCAGAAAATAGAACACTTTTTTTTGCGATCGCACCAACAAAATCATTCACTACCACCTTCTGGAAACAATCGATTCAAGTCTAATAATGCATCTTCAAATCCAGGAATTGCTACTGACTGGTTAGATAGAGAAATCTGCTTGCTGAGATAGCTAAACTTATTTTGAGCATTTTGATATGGCTGACTATGACACTCAACTTGACGAGCCGGTAAATTCACAATCCAGTAATGAGAAATTCCGGCTTCTGCATACAAAGACAGCTTGGTTGTTTGGTCGTAATCTAGGGTTTTATCCGAAATTTCAATTACTAACAAAATATCTTCTGGATAGGGATGATGAGCGAGATAATCTTCATCTCTTCCTATTGCAATGACAACATCCGGTTCAGGCTCACTCTGATTAGGAAGAGTGATCGGATCTTGTCCGCGGATGACTGCTCGATCGCCTAATAGCCGATCCAATTGACGGCATAGGATAGAACTACAAACTGTATGAGGCGTTCCCTTTGCTGTCATTTGAATCAGTTCCCCCCGAATTAATTCAATACGATCGCCCTCTGTGAGAAATCCGAGTTCAATCAATTGATGGTATTCTGCGATCGTAAATCGCTTAGGTGTCACAACATTCATAAGACATCTTTCCAAGAGTACTTGTACACTAGCAAAGATTAAACTGACTGCGTTGTTTACTGCCCCAGGTTTTGCAATGCTTCAAATTGTTGCCAACAAAGGTACAATGCACGCGGTACATGAAAACATCCTTTCCATTTGCCACCTTTGAGGTTCAACAATACTTCTCCACGCCGATTCAGATAGCCAAACCATTCACCGTATTCTGAATCAGCAAAGTGTGACCAGGCGTAATCGTGCATCTTTTCATACCATTCCCAACATACCTCACGCCCGGTCAGGCGATCGCCCATCGCTAATGCAACCAAAGATTCTAGGTGAACCCACCACAGCTTTTGATCCCATTCCAATTGTTGTGGAGGATGACCGTCTGCATCCATAAAGTAATACAATCCGCCGTACTCGTTATCCCAAGCAAAATTCAAGATATTTAACACCACATCAACGGCTTGGTTAATAGTTTTGGTGTCGTTTTTCCGACGTGCGATATCCATGATAAACCACATCGCTTCGATGCCGTGACCTGGATTAATCAGCCGTCCCTCAGAACAATCTAGGTGCGAACCGTCAGGGGCAACATTTTCGTACATTAGTCCCCGTTCTGGGTCGAGAAAATCGGTCATTACTTCGCGGACTGTCTCAGCTAGGACATTTTCTAGCGTTTCCTTTGGTAACAACCATTCCATTTCTAGAGTCAGGTTGGCTAAAATCATCGGTACAGCCAATGATTTCATCGGGCGTGTGCCGGGATAGGTTTTATTATATTTGCCCTTGGGGTTATCCTTGCGGCGTAATACGTTGTTATAAGCCTGCATCGCCACATCCTTTGCCCATTCTTCGCCGCCAGCGAGTGCATATTGACTAAATGCCATCGCTGCAAAGCAATCAGAAAAGATATTGTAAGGCTGAACCAATGGTTTACCTTCACGGGTGAGGGCAAAATACCAGTTACCATCGCTATCTCTGCCATGTTGGGCGAGAAAATTAGCGCCATTGCTGGCAATTTTCAGCCAGTTTTCGCGCTTTTCTAGCTGGTTGTAAAGCATCGAAAAAGTCCACACCTGACGGTTTTGCAGCCAGATGAATTTGTCTGTATCATAAATTTTGCCTTCGCGATCGAGGCAGGTAAAATAGCCGCCTTGCTGCCAATCGGGAGAATATTTTTCCCAAAATGGGAGTACGTCGTTGAGGAGGGCGTTTTTGTAAAGTTCAGCGAGCGTTTGAAAGTCCTTCTCCATAAATTTGCTCCCTTTTTGTACCAAGACTAACAGCTTAACAGTTATCATATTTTGACTCGAACATGCAGCGACACCGATAGCGTAGCGGTAGCGAGTGCGCGTACTCTTTTAGAAAAGCAAGCTACGCTTTTAGCGTCTCGTGGAGAGCGTCATAGCCCGTCGTAGACATCGCGTCCGTCTTTTACAAGATTTAGTCAGCAGAAGTTATACTTCTATCTTGGATCTTGCACAATTCTCAATAACCGTAGGGTAGTTTTTTAGAGATGAGGTTGTTATGAGTCAGATTGAACGAGTTGCGATCGTTGGAGGAAACCACGGTAATGAGTTAACAGGAGTACATTTAGTCAAAAAGTTTCAGAAATATCCTAATTTAATCAACAGAGCAAGTTTTGAAACTCTGGCATTACTTGGCAATCTCAAAGCTATTGAAGAAGGCAAACGATACATTGACAAGGATTTAAATCGTTGCTTTACTAATCAAGGTTTACAAAATCCCCAACTCTCAAGTTATGAAGATCAACGGGCAAAAGCAATTCAACAGATATTGCAACCGCAAAATCAGCCCTTTGTAGATGTAATTGTTGATTTGCATAGCACAACTGCCAACATGGGATTAAGTCTGATTTTTTGTGATATGCATCCTTTATTACTTCGGTTAGGCGCTTATTTAAGTTCTATAAATCCGATGGTAAAGGTTTTTGTTAATCAACAATCTAGAGAAGGTGGATTTCTCCGTTCTTTGTGTGAATTGGGTTTTGTTATAGAAGTTGGGGCTGTGGCTCAGAATATTTTAAACGCTGAATTATTTCAGCAAACAGAGCAGCTTATTTATGCAATTTTAGACTATTTTCAAAGTTGCAACCAAGGTAATATTCCGCAGATAAACAACACGCTTACACTCTATCAATACATTGGGACTATCGATTATCCTAGAAGCGATGCTTATGGTGAGCTGGGACTACGCGGGGAGATTCAAGCCATGATTCACCCCCAGCTTCAGTTTAGGGATTATGAACCTCTGCATCCAGGCGATCCAATGTTTCTGACTTTTGAAGGAAAAGATATTTTCTATGAGGGAGAATCTACTGTTTATCCTATTTTTATTAATGAAGCAGCTTACTACGAGAAAGGAATTGCCATGTATTTAAGTCAAAAGCAGGAAAAGGTAGTTTAATTTATTCGCCCTTCTAACCAAGATTGCAAATCAGTCAAGGTAGGAAAATCAAGCAATACATCGCTCAATTCTTCGAGTACAGGCAAAGGTAAACCAGAAATTGAGGAGCGAATTTCCTCAGACAGTTCTCCAAGGCGCTTACTATGATATTACGGTGTTGCTGAATCGAGGTATGAATTTGGATGTAGAGACGTTGCAATTGCTAGTCTCTACAAGGATTTTGAAATAACGCAAAATTATTTTTCATACCGCAATCAGCAATGCCTTAGGCGGACATGATATCAAGCCCGATCAAGCTGGGTTTTTAGGACTTGTGTGTACACCGTAGCCTTTTAGGAGAGAGGTCTATTTGTGGTTCATTTACCTGAAAATCGCTGTAAAAGTATCAATGAGATATCTGGTGAAATTAATTATGCATTGCCCGAAATCCTTGGTAGGCAAAATTTATCTAGTCAAAGGCTTCCCATACCACTACGTGGAAGCAAGCTATGCGTAGCGTCTCCGTGCTTTTTTTGCAGTTTAAATCTGATATCAAATTTCTGATTTAGTGTACTGCAATCAGTGTAGGTCTTCCCCTTGTGCGTCTCTGAAAGACAAGCCACACCGCTCATTAGACCTCTTGCAAAAATATATTTTTGCACTCTTAGGGTAAAGGGTAAAGGGTAAAGGTTAAAGGGAAAGGATTTTGAGTTTCTTTACCCTTTTCCCCTTCACCTTTACCCCGACTTTTGCCAAAAAGTCTATTGAAACCTCCTACCTGCTGCCCTCTTCACTCCATACCACTTTCCTTAAACATTCCCATCAATTTACGTTTACGGGCGTGAGTTTGCATCAAGTTTTCCCGATAGCTTAACCAGTCAGCTTTCTTCCCAGATTTCAGGTAGGCATTACGCGCCTTTTTTAACCATTCAACCGCGTAATAGTAGTATTCGGCTTTACCTGCATCCATAATCTTTTCGGCACGGCGACGAGCATTAGCAATTACCCAACCAGGATTATGAGGAATAGCAGCATCCATGACTCGGTGAATTAACTCTGAACGATCGGAACTTAGTTCGCTAGCGATCGCAATTGCATCATCAATTAGCCCCTCATGCAAGAATATATCTACCTTGGCTGATTCTGTTCCCCAACCATTACAAGTACGGATAATTCTCAGCAGGTCTGTTTTGACACTTTCCCAGTTTTCCCCAGCCAATTCTGCCATCTTTTGGTAATCCACAAAGGAGGGCTTCATTTGAAAAGCGGCCTTGATTGCTAATAAAGCAGCTTCACTATTACCCAATTCAATAGCTAAATCACTTGTCCAAATTGCCAATTCGTACTGACAATTACCCGGTAAATTTAATCCACTCTCGGCTATATCTAATGCTTGCTGTAATGCTCCTTGAATGCTGAGTGTTTTCGCTAGGGCAAAGGCATCTTCCATTGAGTTCATCTGGGTTTGAGCGGCATCAATTGCTTCTTCCACCCTGCCTAAACGCCCCAACATTGTCAGATATTGCTGGGTTTGCCCTTCTGCTTCTGCTAAATACAAGTATTCTTGATAACGTTCTTGACGTTCGAGAATTTTCAGGCGAATTAATGCCAAATCATCAGCATAATCTGGTACATCTTCTTCCCATGCTCCCCTTTCAGTAATGTTACCTTGAAGAACTTGTACCAGTGGCGGATAATCCCAACCTTGGCGTAAAGCCTCCATAACTAGATCAAAATCAGCATTCCACTCATCTTGCCAAGCTTCTAAATTTATTTGAATATCAACTTTTTCTTCTGGAGTAAGTTCGGTGCTGAGAATTGCTTCACACCAAGCATTATTTAATTCCGCGACAACTTCATCATTTTCAGCGCCGTATTCGGCAACATCATCCCAATTTTCCACACAGGTAGAAGTAATCGCCTCCAAAATAGCGATCGCATTTTCACCTTCTCCCCGTTCGCTAAAATCTACCGCAGTTTGCACTACACTCAGCAAATCTTCGCCAATCGGGTCATCTTCGTATCCCTCCTCAAAGTAGCGCACGGTATCCTTGAGAATCTGCCGTACTTGCCGCCGAAAGGGAGCAGGATCAAGAGTATTGCGGCGCACGAATTTTATCGCTGTTTGGTTGTCAGCAGGATTCGTCATCCAACTTACATGACGGTCAATTGCCTCAATTAGGGGGGGGTATTCTGCTACCAACCCTTGCAGCAGTCTTTGAGTTTGGATATGATCCAGGCGATTTAGTAGTTCCTCAAGGGTGGGGCGCTGCTCAATATTTTCTGAATTACGCGCACAAACGAGCATCGTCGCTACAATGTGTTTGCACCACCCTTCATAGTCGTAGGCACAGGTGCATTTTACTGAGGTTAACCCACTACTATCGAAATTCAGGCTGACATGATAAGGTCTAGCTTCCGTGCCTATAACATCTGCCTGAAGCTGATGACCACGTTGGATAACGGCATTAACAGCACCAGCGTTATAATATGCCTCGCCTCGCTGGAAAGATTTGGCGTTGGCATGACGGCGGATAGTAAATTCACTAATTTGGGGAATAGACATCGAGCGATCGCCTGCGTAAATCTTCTGGATCAATCCTAAACCCAGCTTAGTGTTACGCTAACGCCCTGTAAAGAAAAAGGTGTGGATACTCTCAATAAGACTGCAATTTCTATTCATTAAGTCGCTTAGAACTGGTAATCAGCTTCATTGCCCTGCAAATACTCACTTAATTTCTTGTCGCTTTTCTGGGAAAACCAACCCATATAATGAAAATATCCATATTTTCGCCAGAAGTGAGTGAATCATAATTTGAGTTAGCAATACCCAAACCTGAAATCAGTGAACAGTCAACAGTAAACAGTCAGGGTAATGTAAGGTAAGGGATTTAGAGTTCAGCGATAAAACTGATAACTGATAACTGTTAAAAGGGTTGCGCTGATTGTCGGTCAAGTTGAGAATAAATAGGCGAAGCAGACGGGGAAACTAACGTGAGTCAAGGATATGATTACGATTTAGTAATTATCGGCGCTGGTGTAGGCGGACATGGCGCAGCCTTACACGCCGTAAGTTGTGGTTTGAAAACAGCAATTATTGAAGCTGCTGATATGGGAGGAACCTGTGTTAATCGGGGCTGTATTCCTTCTAAAGCGCTGCTGGCAGCATCTGGACGTGTGCGGGAGTTACGCAATGCCCACCACCTCAAATCACTGGGAATTCAAATTGGTAGCGTAGAATTCGATCGCCAAGCGATCGCCGATCATGCTACCAATCTTGTCTCAAAACTTCAAGGCGACTTAACCAACAGCCTCAAACGTCTAGGGGTCGATATTATCAGAGGTTGGGGAAAAATCGCTGGCGCGCAAAAAATCTCTATTACTGGAGACGGCGGTGAAAAAACCATTACAGCCAAAGACATTATCCTTTCGCCAGGTTCAATTCCTTTTGTGCCTCCAGGGATTGAAGTAGACGGCAAAACTGTCTTTACCAGCGATCAAGGTGTGAAGTTGGAATCGCTACCAGAGTGGGTAGCAATTATTGGTAGTGGTTACATCGGCTTAGAATTTTCTGATATTTACTCAGCTTTGGGTTGTGAAATCACTTTGATTGAAGCCCTAGATCAGTTAATGCCAGGATTTGACCGCGATATTGCCAAACTTGCCGAACGGGTGTTAATTACTCCCCGCGATATTGAAACAAAAGTCGGGATATACGCTAAAAAAGTCATTCCCGGTTCACCTGTAGTAATTGAGTTAGCAGATTTCAAAACCAAGGAAGATATAGATGTCATCGAAGTAGATGCTTGTTTGGTGGCTACGGGACGCATCCCAGCGACCAAAAATCTTGGTTTAGAGTCTGTGGGTGTGGAACTCGATCGGCGGAATTTTATTCCAGTAGACGATCGCATGGCAGTACTATCAGCAGGTGAAGTCGTACCGCATTTGTGGGCAATTGGCGATGCTAATGGGAAGATGATGTTAGCACATGCGGCTTCTGCTCAAGGCATCATCGCCGTAGAAAATATAGTTGGGAGGGAAAGAATAGTAGACTATCGCAGCATCCCCGCAGCGGCCTTTACCCACCCAGAGGTCAGCTATGTAGGCTTAACTGAAACAGCAGCTAAGGAGTTAGGACAAGCTGAAGGGTTTGAAATTGCCACCAGTAGGAGTTACTTCAAAGGAAATTCCAAAGCGTTGGCAGAAAATGAAGCTGACGGTATTGCCAAGGTGATATATCGCAAAGACACCGGAGAAGTCTTGGGCGTCCACATTTTCGGACTGCACGCCTCAGACTTAATTCATGAAGCCTCAGCTGCGATCGCCAACCGTCAATCTGTCCAAAGTCTCGCACATCTAGTTCACGCCCACCCGACACTCTCGGAAGTTTTAGACGAAGCTTATAAACGAGCGATCGCAATTTAGTTATTTGTTCTTTGTCATTTGTCCTTTGCTAATAAACAAGGACAAATGACCACCGATCAATGACTAATGACTAATGACCAATGACTAGTGACTAATTATGCAAATCCGTCGCCGTTCACCTAACCCAGCTATTTCCGTGTCCATATTACGTTATCAGGCTGCCGTACCTGATGCAGCGCCAAACAATATTTTGGAAGAAATTGTCTGGCATAAAGAAGTAGAAGTTGACCAAATGCGTGAAAGGCTGCCTTTACGGGAATTGCAACATCAAGCACTCTCTGCGCCACCAACCCGTGATTTTGTTGCCGCTTTGCGTCAAGGTAAGACAAAGCCAGCATTGATTGCCGAAGTGAAAAAAGCTTCACCGAGTAAAGGCGTTTTACGAGCAGATTTTGACCCAGTAGTGATCGCCCTGTCTTATCAGCAAGGAGGTGCTAGTTGTCTTTCTGTGCTGACAGATGTCAAGTTCTTTCAAGGTAGTTTTGACAATTTAGCCAAAGTCCGGGCTGCCGTAAATTTGCCCCTACTGTGTAAAGAGTTTGTCATCTATCCTTATCAGATGTACTTAGCGCGGGTTCAGGGTGCAGATGCGATTTTGTTGATTGCAGCTATCCTCAGCGATCGAGATTTGCAATACTTCCTGAAAATTGCTAATAACCTGAAAATGGCAGTTTTGATTGAAGTCCATAGTTTGGCAGAACTTGACCGGGTGTTAGCCTTAGATGGAGTCTCCTTAATAGGTATCAATAATCGCAATTTGGAAGATTTCTCTGTCGATCTGCAAACTACTTGCCAACTTTTGGCTGCAAGAAGTAGACAATTGCAAGAGAAAAATATCCTTGTTGTTAGCGAGTCAGGACTACACAACCCAGAAGATTTGAGTTTAGTGCTGACAGCAGGTGCATCTGCTGTACTCATTGGAGAATCTTTGGTAAAACAACCAGATCCCGGCGCTGCGATCGCTCGTATATTACCGAAGAATTTTTGAAATAAACACCCCATCTGCCCTAAAAGGCGCAGGGCTGCACATAATAGTTGAGCAATTGGGCATACTATGCGTATATACGCAGCACTTTGCTATCAAATATCATCAATATCTTTGCCAAATCTTCATTGCTAATCAAACCAAAGCCATAAGCAACTAGTTATTTATTATGTAACAATTTATTAACAAGAAATAAACCGTGACTAATAGAAAATCCCAAATATGAAATCAAAAGTTAACTTCATGGAGCAAATTCCTCTACCTTCGCCTATTCACTACGAACTTATACTTCAACTCTTAGAAAGACAAACTATGTTAGCAGTCAATGATAACCCAGATTTACGGCATCAGGTAAATCAGTTAATTATTACTCTCCGTAAAGCTGCTGTACAGCAAAAGCGACTAGAAGAAATTTGCGAGTTTTCCTCTGTAACTATCGATCACCGTTGGTCAATTAACCATCATAACGATAACAAAGTTGTTGCCCCCGATTGAAGTTGGTAACTTAAATATCTCAACCTCAAATTTGGCATCTTTGTTAAGTTAGCTTCCCATCATCAGAAAGGTCTCTGTGTATTCAAGTAGTAAGTGTTTAAAAGTTCCAGCGCACTTGGTTGAATCAAATGCACAGTTTGAGGTGTGATTTAAAAAGAGTTACATAGATTCTAGTTACAGAAATTTTTCAGCTTTGCAAAAATATCTAGCAATGCTATATAAAGATTTTAAATCCGCAGTCTTAACGCTCAGACTTTAATTAATATAAATTTATACTTTATTGAGCTACTTTCCTCAAGTTATACATAGTTATTTTTTCTCTAAATTACTAACTGATGGTATTTACTAATTATATAAGGCACATCATAGCTACCTCTCACGATCTATTAATGCTATAGAAAAAGATTGTCATCTTTATAAGATTTTAGCTCTGAAAAAGTTCATCTTGATTTAGACAAAACTGTAGATAAGTTAAAATAAAATATTAATGAGATTCTCTCTCGAATTTGACGAAAGATGAAATACAACAGCATTGATGAACTACTTAGAAATAATCAGGCTTGGGTTGCAGAAAAGCTAGCTCTAGACCCAACTTACTTTCAAGAATTATCTAACGGACAAACACCACCTTTTCTATACATCGGGTGTTCTGATAGTCGTCTGGCATTAACAAAGTTTACCCGTACAGAACCAGGAGAGTTATTTGTACATCGTAATATCGCCAATCAAGTTTCTTTAACGGATATTAACTTTTTAGCCGTTTTAGAATACGCAATTTTACATCTAAAAGTGGAACACATTATCGTTTGTGGTCACTATGATTGCGGAGGAATCAAGGCAGCTTTAGAAGGTAGAACCATCGGAATTCTTGATAACTGGGTAAATCCGATTCGGGAACTGTATTTAGAAAAACAAGAAGAAATTGATGCCTTGCCAACAAGAGAAGAACGTCTGAATCGTTTGGCGGAAATGAATGTTGTGGCGCAAGTGAAAAATCTTTACCAAACTTCCATCATGCGTCAAGTACTCCATGAGCGAAAAGCACCTATGGTTCATGGCTGGGTGCTAGATATTCGCACTGGGTTAATCAAAGATTTGAACGTTTCAACTGGGCAATGGCAATTGCACATCTGCCCCTTGCTTCTAGAGTTTAGACTTTATGCCATGTTAAAAAATGAGAGGTAATTCGGTGTTTACCTCCAAACTTGATAAATACTGTTTTTAAAACTTTTATTTAGATATCGGATTTTATTAGACAATGTCTATGTATAATTCAAAAATAAAACAGGATTTTTAAATATTTTTGTTTAATCAAAGTTACAAATACAAAGCAGTGAATTTCCTAACTTTTTTAAGAGAGGCAATTCATGATATGAATTGTCTCTCTCAGAATTAGTAAAGGCGAAATTGATACGTCCAAACTAATTAATACAAAAAATTAATTATTTCTTAGCAATTATCCAAACTGCATGAATAATTCCAGGAATGTAACCAAAAAGTGTCAAAAGTATATTAATCCAAAAGTCTATACCAAAACCTACTTGTAAAAAAACTCCCAAAGGCGGCAGGAAAATGGCACACAGAATCCGAACTAAATCCATTTAAACCTCCTGTTTATCTCAGAAAAGACAGCTTGTTGGCAAACTAATTCACCACTGTTCAAGCATATTTGTACCTCTCAAAGATAACATTTCCTCTCTTAATCTAGATCGCGGTTTAGATACGGTAAACCGCACTCAAGATTAGCCACCGCTAATTTTGGCTTTGTAACCTAGCTTAGTCAAAATATCAAGAATTTTCTGTTTGTGTTCGCCCTGAATTTCAATTTCGTTGTCTTTAAGTGTCCCACCCGATCCGCACTGGGTTTTCAACTGCTTCACTAAATCTGCTAATGTTTCCGGTTTGGCTTGAAAACCACTAACGACTGTGACGGTTTTGCCTTTGCGTCCTTTGCGGGAAGCTTGTACTTTCAGATTTTGTTGTTGTGGGGGTAGTTCTGGAATTGGTCTTTCTGTGGCGGCGGAGTTGTCGTTGCCAAATTCGCGGTAGACAAAGCTTTTGTCAGAAGATTGAGACTTGGAAGAAGACATAAAATGAATGTTTAAGAAAAATTTCAAAAGCAGTGGAAACTTCTACGCAACCATTCTGCTGGGATACAATTTCTAGGCTAACATTACACTCCATACATCATAACCAAACTGACGTAATACTTGAACTGATTCAGGAAAATGGCTTGTCTATATCAATAATTAAACTAATCTTACCTAAACCATCTCAAACTCTAATCGATGACTCTTGAGAAAATCATGGGTGAAATGATCCACCATATTTGTATCAGCTAGTTCCAAATTATAAAAATCCACAGCTTCATGGTCAAAATGAGGGCCAGCGTGCCAAGTACCCTCATGTAGCTTGATAAAACAATTCCCCGGAATGCGGAAAGCAGCAATTTCTTCTAATGTTGGTTCACTCACATCATTATGAGGAGGACAAACTGCAATTAACCAATCTTTCCCTTCCAAAGAACCCAAACATTGAGTGCATTGCATATGGCGAGTAATTTCGTGGAACTTTCGCCCTATATTCTCCAACCGCATAATATAAAATCGTGGAATCCCGTTTTGCAGGTTTAACTGGGCATCTTCCCCATCGTAAGTTTTGCCATCAAGACTTGCAAAAATAACCTGTCCATAACGCCGAAAGTTTTCAGGAGTCACCCATTGCACTTGCAACTGTTGCACTGTCTTTGATGTGCTCATATCAAATCATTAAAAGTGATTATCTAAGTTTATTTTCGCCCATGATGACTGAATTTTACACAGTTATGATGGTGACTTCCTGAGTTTAAATGCCCTAAACTCTGAAAAAATAACCTCAGCTAGCTAGATAACTACGTACTTGTTCTTTTTGGCGCCGGAGGAGACTAAGAGCTTTTTGTTCTATCTGACGCACCCGTTCTCGACTAATACCCATGCGATCGCCAATCTGTGCTAAAGAAAGTTCATACCCATCAGTTAGACCAAAACGCAAGGTTAATATTTCTCGCTGTTGGGGAGACAACTTTGCCAATAAGTCTTGTAAGTCTTGGTGGAGAGATTCTTCAACGGCATAATCTTCAGGAGAAGGGCCATCATCCTCCAGTATGTCCTGCAATTCTGTATCTTGTTGTTCACCAACTCGCGCCTCTAGAGAGAAAGGTTGACGCGCCAAGTACAAACACTCTCGAACTTGGCTAGGTGTCAAAGATAAAGCAGTGGCAATTTCAGCAGTAGTGGGAACGCGACCCAATTGTTGAGATAATTCTCGCTGCACCCGTTTAATTTTGTTCAGTTTCTCAAAGACGTGGATCGGTAAACGAATTGTACGTCCTTGTTGAGCGATCGCTCGTGTGATTCCTTGACGAATCCACCAGTAAGCGTAGGTAGAAAACTTATAACCAAGGGCGGGATCAAATTTATCCACACCTCGCTCTAAACCTAAAGTACCTTCTTGAATTAAATCCATAAATTCCAGGTTACGGTGCTGGTATTTCTTTGCCACAGCTACCACTAACCGGAGATTAGCCTGAATCATTTTCTGCTTGGCGTGGTGTCCTAAATTTAGCTGTTGCTCTAACTCTTCGACACTTAATTCCACCCCATTTGCCCATTCTTGCAGTATGGGTTCGTGGTTTAATTTGACAGCCAATTCTTCTTTAGCAGCTAATAAATTCATCATCTGCTGCACTTGTTGGGCAAAAATAACCTCTTGTTCGCGAGTCAACAAATCTACACGCCCGATCTCTTGCAGATAACTACGCACAATATCATCTGTAGCTCGAGGTCTTTTATCTGCGGCTAAACTTTTTTTCTTGGTTTTTTGAACTTCGGTATGTGGAGATGTTAAGTTGCTCATGGTTATTTGCTCCTCTGTAACCTCATCAATTTATTGGTATCAAGTCTAGATATTCTGACCCACAGTCATTTCGCATTGCTATCTTGCAAAAGCCTTTAACATCGCACTCTTTATTCCCCTCCTCGGTTGCAGGAGAACAGACAAAGCGTAACTTTAGCTCTCTGGAGTTTTATTTGTGATTTCTGCAAGGGGTCTAATCAATTGGCAATACCGATGAATTCCGGTCTATGATACATTACAAGTTAATTGTTGGAGATAATAAACCCAAAATCAACCCACTCCTTAATAATAACATCATCAGTCACAAATCAATTAACTCAAGTATCATTAGCATATTTTTTCAAGTAATTCCACTCCTTTATTCTCGATTTTTGCATATATTTTTTAACCTAAATTATTATATTTAGTTGAATTATCAAATATAGTTTCTAAAAAAAGTAAAAAATTATCGCTCTAGTACTTTCTGATCTCAAAGAGAAGTTATTAACAGCAACTCTCAAACTTAAACTAGATTTATTAAATCAGAAAAGTTTCATTGTTTGAGTGTTAATAGCCTGCTTATACTTTCATGTAATTCTGATTAATGGAGTGCATTTTTTACCTCTGTTTTTTTACTAGATAATCCAATCATATCAAGCTGAGTACATAACGGGCGGTCATGAAACATAAAATAAAGCACTTCTCCTACTCCCCTTGCTCAAGAACAGCTTTTTTAGGAGTTCGGTCAAATACTTAATAATTAGGAATTTAGGATGACAAAGACGCAGACATCTGTGACAATTGGACTTGTGTCACAGATGTCTGCATTGAATGCGGTATAATCAATATAATTACTTCTGGAAACATTTTATGAACTAAAAGTAGTAACAGTGGTAAGACTAGCACTAAGGATAATACTTGGCAAGACACCAACACCCGCGATCGCCCTAATATCCTCCTAAAGCGAAAAGATTTTTATGTAAGGGTGCTTAGTTGATTGTTATGCACCACAGCTTGAAGAACAACATTCCCAGTTTTTGGAAAAGTTAGAAATAGTCTAAGACTCCTAATGAAGCAACATTTCACAGCTTTTTCGCTTACTAGTTTCAACTTTAAGTTGACACAACAGCATAGTTGTGAATTTATACAGAATTCAGTACAACTCAAAGAGGTTTCTTGACTATTTATTGCCTATTGCCTCTTACCTCCTACGCAAATAATTATGGCTACGCTCCCGTGAGGGATACAGAAATCAAAGCGGATTGCTATATATCAAAACTTAGTCACTGTCACACTAATACCAGAATCTAGTTTAGGAACCTTGAGATACTCAATTGGCTCACTACTTTGAGTCTTTATTGGCTCCTGACATTGTTTAAAAAAAGCGCTAGGGTTATTGATGTACTCAAGTGGGTTAATTTTTTGACATCCTTGCTCTTGCACTAGCGAAATTGATTCAGCAGTTTGTTTTGGATTATTAGTCTGTCCGATAAAATTACTCCATGTCGTGTTAATCGTAGCTGGTTCCGTCAATAAAACTTCAGCTTGATTGCGATCGCCTATTGCCGTGGGAACATTCTCTTGGTTAGCATTTGCACTCTTGGTGAGAGCGAGTGCGCTAATCACAACAACTAAGATGATAAAAGAGGATTTCATAATTCAATCTCTCAACATTTAATACCAGTTTAATAATTAGAATTGACTAGATAGAGAAACCAAATAAAGTAGCCTAGCTTGAGTACTTCAGATTAACACAGGTAGTAAAAAATAGAGGTAAACTTCATTAAAAATATAGTGTACTGTGGCAGAGCTTTGCCTACCTTGAACAAGTTGTTTAAGGAATTTCTCATATCATGTCCGAATAATTAGCTATGATTCCCACAGTGTATTGCACCCCACGCACCAAGCTTCTCCCTTAGCGAGAAGAAGAGACGCTACGCGTAACTTGCTAGTCGAGAAATCTGCTGTTAGCCTTAATCTCCTTCCCCGCAAGGTTTTAGGGAAGATAACTGAATAAGGGTTTCAGATTAAATTTTGTGTAGCAAATTTTGTTTTACTGCTTATCTTCCAATTATTTGTGCCGATTTACTTATCTATACTAAGTAGGGCATCATAAAAATTTATCGTTGAGATAAGTCAAGAGCTAGGAGTGAAGGGGATTCTAGCTTAGTTTATCTTTATTCACATAGTTTGCTTTTATTACGTCAACTTACTTACTAGCCGTTTATCTCTCATACGTGTTACTATGCAGTTACACATATAACACAACATGTCTGGGTATTTTGTGTCTATTGCAAAATACAAACAAGGTAATTGCAAATTTACGGGTAAACCTAAAAGACGGGATATAAACCCAAGGATGGGCACTGTGTTGTAATTTTCACACCTCAAGCCACGTAAAAAAAAGTCTTTCACCAGTCTGGGCAAATTAAACTGATTGCCAGTACTTACAAGTTTGATAATAAAATCACATGATTTTATTATAGTCAGTCCCGTTTAGTTTCTAAGATTGACCATTATTTAGAGCAAGAATTAATTGTTGCTGAAAACTTTGAAGTAGCTGAGGTAAAATCCATCTAGCCTTTCTAAGTATCTCTTTTCACTGTACAAAGTTTATCTCGAAGTGGTTGCATTGCTTCTAGGCTGGCACAATTGTTCTATTCCTTGCTGTGAACGAATTAATTCCTCTTATCTTTTCAAGATCAGCAACTTGACAGCGAATATAATAACATTTTGTATGAATTTTTTGTAAAGTTATTAAATCCAGTGTTTTTACATAATATGATATTGGTTGTTAGATTATTAATCAATACTTACATTCAGTAGGGTTAACACAAAAGTAAATTAACCAAAATTAAGCAAAAAAAAAGGCAAGCAACTAAATCAGAGAGAAAAATGTGAATTATTTTGTTTTTGCTGTTAGTAAAATATCAATCAATCTAAGTTAAAGTTGCAATTTGCAAAACTATTTGTTTGTTAAGTTTAGATATTGAATAACCTCAGCAAAAGGATATTAAGTGACAATCAACGCAAATATTACTATTATCAAGTAGACTACAGTACTACTGTCAGCAAAATGCTGAGAAGAATCTACTGTAAGTAAATAATCTTTTTTATAAAACTTATATTATTATGACGATGGAATCTTTACCACAGTTTGAAGAAGTAAATATTCAGAAATACTTAGAAGTTATTCAACGGCGTTGGCTACCTCTAGTCGGGATTTTTGCCATATCTGTTAGCCTTGGATGCTTGTATGCATTTTCATTAAAACCTACATACAAAGCAGAAGGAAGTTTGATGATTAAAACAAATCGCTCTTCCTCACTCACGGGCTTACCAGAAGACATCGGACGCCTAGAAGCTTTGAATGTAAACGACAATCCCCTGGAAACCCAGGTGAGAGTTATTGGATCGAATCCAGTAATGGAGAAAACAATTAATTCCCTCAACCTCAAAGATAGTCAAGGCAAACTGCTCTCGATTTCCGACTTGGCAAAACAACTAAAAATAGAAGGAATCAAGGGTACTGATGTTGTACAACTTTCTTATAAAGGCGCCGATCCGGAACTGGCTGCCAAAATCGTCAATGAAGTTATCGACAGTTATATCGACCTAAATATCAAGGCTAATCAGAAAGAAGCCCGGACAGCCAAAGAAGTTCTTGTAACAGAAGTACCAAAAGCTGAAGAAATTGTCAGAAGAGCCGAATCAAAACTGCGGCTATTTAAAGAAACGAATAAAGTTGTTGTCTTAGAACAAGAAGCAACCGCAGCAGTCGATACAATTTCCAAATTAGGAAACCAAATTTCTCAAGCTTTAGCTCAACTAAATGATGTCAAAGGTCGTTTAGAGCAATTAAGCAGTGAAGCTCAGGTAGATTCACGGCAAGGTGTAATCGACTCGGAATTGAGTCAAGCCCCTGGAGTTCAGAAAGTGCTTGCCCAACTCCAAGAAACAGAAAGCCAACTGGCACTAGAGCGTACCCGTTTTTCAGCTGAACACCCTACAATCACTAACTTAGAAGAAAGAGTCGCAGCTCTTAAGAACTTGCTAAAAGAGCGGACAGGACAAGTCGCAGGTGAAGCCCAGATAACACAGGGAAGTTTGCAGGTTGGACAACTGCGGCAAAGCTTAATTGCAGATATTACTCGTGCTCAGGCAGAACGCGTTGGTCTGGAAAGACAAATTGCCACACTCAAACAACAGCAAGATGCCTACATCAAACGAGCAAATAGTTTGCCAAGGCTAGAACAGAGCCAACGAGAGCTCGAACGGAAACTACAAGCAGCTCAAACAACTTACGAAACGCTCTTAAAGAAACGTCAAGAAATTGATATTGTCCAAAACCAAAAGATTCCTAATGCTCGTGTCATTTCCTATGCTTTAACCCCTGACAAAGCAGAAGGGCCTCGAAAAATGCTCTTTATTGTTGGTGGAGCAGGAGCTGGTCTTTTCTTAGGTATCATTGTCGCCTTTAGTTTAGACTTGATAGACCGCTCAGTGAAGACCGTGAAAGAAGCCAAAGAAGTTTTGAGATACAGTGTTTTAGGAGTGATTCCTGCACAAGTTAGAAATGGTAAGGATCATTCTTCTATAGCAGGGCTTGATAGACCTATTCCCAAAATCATCGGCAGAGATATTCCTTACTTTCCTGTTGGTAATGCATACCAAATACTACAAGTAAACTTGAAGTTCCTCTGTACTGATAAACCGCTCAAAAGCATCGTAATTACAAGTTCTGTTGCCAAAGAAGGAAAGTCTGATGTATCTGCAAATTTAGCTGTGACTATGGCTCAGGCGGGGCGTCGGGTATTATTAGTGGATGCAGATATGCGTCATCCCATACAGCATCATATTTGGGGGCTAACAAATACAATTGGACTAAGTAATATCATTATTAGTCAAGCTTCTTTAGATACGGTTGTGCAAGAAGTAATGCCTAATCTAGAGGTTCTTACTTCTGGAGTTTTGCCTCCTAATCCAGTAGCAATGCTAGATTCTCAACGTATGGCGACATTAATTAGTAACTTTGGTAGAGATTATGACTTGGTGATTTTTGATACTCCACCTTTATCAGGAATAGCAGATGCTGCTGTTTTAAGCACCTTGACTGACGGTATCTTATTAGTCGTTCGTCCTGGAGTGGTTGACTTGAACAGTGCAAATGCAGCTAAAGAGTTTTTAACTCAGTCAGGTCAGAAGGTATTAGGGATAGTCATCAATGGTGTGAATACTAAAAATGAACCTAATAATTATTTTTATGACACCAAAAAACGACAAATTGAACAAGATTTAGTATTCAGCAGCTTAACCAAATTTTCCAAAGAACGTTAAGTTGTCCTAAAAATTGTAAAACAGACCGTCACTATAACCATATAAACCCGATTTTTTAATTGATTTTAGGGAAAAATAAATGACATTAAGCAAAAAACTCAAGCAATTTTTAAATTTTTTTATCATGAATACTGGGTGAGGTGTAGACCTGGAGATATCCCTAAAAATACCTCAAAATATCCAACCTATTGGTAATTATAGGTTGTAACAGCTATCTGCATTTTATTTTGCTACATACCGAGAATTTTTATATGGATAAAAATAAAATCAAAACGTCTTGTTTAATTAATAATTACAATTATGCTGAATTTATCTCAGAGGCAATTGATAGCGCTTTAAATCAAACAGTTAAATTTGATGAAATTATTATTGTTGATGATGCATCCACAGATAATTCTGCGGAAGTAATCAATAAATTTACCCAATTAGCTAATGTTAAATCTATCTTTAAAGAGAAAAATCAAGGACAATTATCATCCTTTAATGAAGGGTTTTTAGCTGCGACTGGTGACATTATATTTTTTTTAGACGCCGATGATATGTATGAACCTGAGTATTTAGAAACCGCCCTAAATTTTTATAAAAGACGTAGTGAATGTGATTTTATATTTTGTGCGTATAAAAAATTTGGAGCAGCGCAAGGAACATTTCAAAGTAATACAGTTGATTTAGATTTGGGTTATTCAGTAATCAGAACTTTATATAATGGTGAATGGATTGGCTCTATAACTTCAACATTATCAATACGTAGAGAGATAGTCAGAAAATTTTTACCTATTCCAAATATAGAGGATTGGCGTGTAAGAGCTGATGATTGTCTAGTATGGGGAGCTTCTTTGGTAGGAGCTAAAAAGTTTTATATGTCTAAACCTTTAGTGATGTATAGAATACATGATAATAATCAGTATCATAATAAGAAATTTTTAGACATGGACAAAAACTATGAATACAAAAGATTCTGGAAACGTAATTCTCTCTTTAATTATATTATGCAAAAAAACAATTTAAGCTCACCATTATTTTTAGCTTTTACATCTTTCAATGAGTTAAAAACAATACCATGTCCCAAATATCAAGATTTTATTTCATATTTGAAAATAATATTTTTGTTTGAGCATAGTTTTTTTTGGAAAATAAAGGGCATTATTTTCTTATTTAGCTATTTTTTGAAAACTTTAATGACTGGTAAATTAAAAAAAACTTGGGGAAAGGAAAAAATTGTATGAGATTTATAGAGATAAAGAATGTCATATTATTTAATTTATAAAAGTAATGTTAAATAAATTAAAAATTAAAAGCTTATCAAAATTTAAATATCGTTCTGGGCTACGTGCAATTATTGCCAATACAGGTTGGTTGTTTGCTGACCGCATTCTACGTATGGGTGCAAGCTTGGTTGTAGGAGTATGGGTAGCACGCTATTTAGGAGTACAGCAGTATGGTTTATTTAACTATGCTTTAGCTTTTGTTGCCTTATTTAGCCCAATTTTCACTCTCGGACTAGACGACGTTGTAGTTCGCCATCTTGTTCGTAAATCATCAAACAAAGAGGAAATTTTAGGAACTACTTTTTGGCTAAAATTTCTGGGTGGAATTGCTTCTGTTTTATTAGCAGTTAGCACGATGTTTTTCTTAGGTGAGCATGAAACACTAAAGATATGGCTAGTTGCAATTTTAGGAATAACAGGAATTTTTAGGGCGTCTGATACTATTGAACTATGGTTTCAATCACAGATACAGTCAAAATACACTGTGATCGCTAAAAACACAGCGTTTCTGCTAAATACTATCATCAAAGTCGCATTAATTTTAACAAAAGCACCATTGCTAGCTTTTGCTTTGGTAACATTAGCAGAATTTGCAATGAGTGCAATTGGCTTGCTAATTGTTTACCAAGTTAAAGGGTCTTCATTGTGGTTATGGCGTTGGAGTGTTGCAACTGCCAAAACTCTTTTGAAAGAGAGTTTACCTCTAATTTTTTCGGGGTTCGCCATCATGATTTTTATGAGAATAGATCAGGTGATGTTAGGTCAAATGATCGGAGATAGTGAGGTTGGAGTTTATTCTGCTGCTGTGCGTGTTTCTGAAATTTGGTATTTTATTCCAGGAGCGATAGTTTCTTCTGTTGCTCCTGCAATTTATGCAGCAAAGGAAAAATCAGAAAGTCTTTACTATCAGCGCATAGGACAATTACTCAGTCTAATGACATGTATCTCTTTGGCAATTGCTCTTCCAATGTCATTCTTGTCTGACAAGATAATTATGATGATGTTTGGAAGTGGATATGCAGATGCAGGGGCAATATTAGCAGTTCATATTTGGACTTCTTTGTTTGTATTTATGGGTCTTGCAACATCACCTTGGTTTATCGCTGAAGGTTTAAACCACGTTTCTTTAGGTAAGACTTTATTTGGGGCAATACTAAACATTATTCTCAATTTATTACTGATTCCTAAATATGCAGGACTTGGAGCTGCGATCGCAACAATAATATCTCAGGCTGCTGCTGCTTTTATATGTAATGGATTTGATTCAAGAACACAAAAACTATTTGAAATTCAGGTGCGATCGCTTATTCATTTTTACAAATACTAATCTTAACTATTTAATCTTTACATCATGGAAACGCCAATAACTTTTATTATTTTTAAACGCCCACAAACAACAGAGAAAGTTTTTGATGCTATTCGCCAAGCCAAGCCAACAAAACTTTTTGTAATTGCAGATGGTCCCCGCAGTGACCGCGAAGGTGAAGCAGAAAAGTGTGAAGCGACTCGCGCAATTATTGAGAGAGTTGATTGGGACTGCGAAGTTGTCAAGAATTATTCTGATATCAACTTAGGTTGTGCAAAACGAGTATCCAGTGGTTTAGATTGGGTATTTAATAATGTTGAAGAAACAATTATTTTAGAAGATGATTGTATTCCTCACCCAACTTTTTTTAGATTTAGTGAAGAACTGCTAAAAAAATATAGAAATGATACGAGAATCGCCACAATCTCGGCTCAAAATCTTCAACTCGGACGAAAACGTACAAATTACAGTTACTATTTTTCTCGCTATAACCACTGCTGGGGTTGGGCAAGTTGGAGACGTGCTTGGCAACATTATGATTTGACCATCAAACTTTGGAAAGAGGTGCAAGCAGAAAACATTTTATATGACATTCTTATAGACTCAAAAGCAGTAAACTCTTGGCAAAGGATATTTCAGTCTGTTTATAACAATCCTACAGGTATAACTTGGGATTATCAATGGACATTTGCTTGCTGGATGCAGGGAAGCTTAAGCATTATTCCCAATGTCAATTTAATTTCTAATGTTGGTGTTGGTGCAGATGCAACTCATTTCACTTCCAATCAAGAATTTTCGTTTATCAATATGTCGATGCAAGCAATGGAATTTCCTTTAAAGCATCCACCTTTTATTGTGAGGAATGTAGAGGCGGATAATTTTACGCAGAAAACAGTTTACAAAGCAACTGCATTGGATATCTTGAAAGAGGAAGTGAAGAAAAGATTAAATTACTCAACGCTAAAAAAATAGATAAATAAAATTTCAGAAATGAAAATAAAATTAACAGAAAAAATATTAACTATATTGTTATTGCTCATTGCTGTAGGGGCATTAACAATACACCCTGCACAAGAAGTTTCTATGTCTACCCTTGGAGGCGATAAGCTAGATACTTTATTCAATATAGTTTCATATTTAATCTTATTTTATTTCCTCCTTTTATACTGGAAAGGTTTTATTTATGTAATTACCAAAAGTCCATTCCAATTTCTTTTACTAGCAATTGTTATATTTTCTCTTTTGTGGTCAGAAGACTTAAGTTCTAGTCTTACTTATCTAAGAGGTCTAATCCGAATATATTTTCTGGCAATCTATTTAGCAATGCGTTATTCTCTTAGGGAACAAATGAGACTAATAGCTTGGGCGCTTGGTGTAGCTGCATCATTATCTATGTTATTTTCTGCATTTGTACCAGGTTATATTCACCAATCGCCTGAATTACTAGATATGTGGAGTGGAATTTATGGTCATAAAAATGAATTAGGTTACATGATGGCTTGGAGTGCAGGAGTCTTTTTGCACCTTGCTCTTAGTATTAATCGATATCGCTGGTTGATGTGGGCACTATGTGGAGTATCTGTATGTCTGATTCTCCTCTCACGTTCAACAACATCTTTAACTATATTGTTGACAATGATATCACTTTTACCTTTATATAAATTCCTGAAAAAAACTAATTATAAATTACAAGTTGTGATGATTACTTCAGCTTTAATGTTACTCATTATCTTTTCAATACTACTTCTCAACAATGCCGAAACTGTAGTTGGTACTTCTGGTAAAGACCTTACCTTCAATGGACGATCTGACCTTTGGGAGTTAGTGATTTCCAAGGTTTTGGAACGACCTTGGTTAGGTTATGGATTTTCGGGATTTTGGACTAGTAATGCTGCATCTAAATTAAGAGCTACTTATGATTGGGCAAGTAATGCTCACAATGGTTTTTTAGAACTATTGTTAGAATTAGGATTTGTAGGTTTTTTAACTTTTGCAGTAGCATTTGTCCGGTTCTTTGTAATGGCATTGACTCGAATTATCTCTGTCGCAAAAAAGCCGGAAGATTATTGGCCAATGCAGATGTTAGTCATTATTGTTATAGTCAATTTCTCAGAAGCTAGATTATTAACTCCTAGTTGGAATTGGTTAATGTATGTCACCACTTCCTTATCTTTAACTCTTGAATACCAACGAAATAGTAAAAATATTTTAGTTGATAATAATTTTATTAATTAGGAGGTTAATAAAAATGAAAATTTTACATATAAGTACTCACGATATTAATGGAGGCGCAGCGAGGGCTGCATATCGCTTACATACAGGTTTGCAGGATATAGGACTAGAGTCACAAATGTTAGTCCAAGAAAAATATAGTGATGATAAAACAGTAATTGCACCTAAAATTAGACTGTTTCAAGGCATCGCTAAGGCAAAGCTGACAATTGAAAGTTTACCCTTAAAGCTTTATCGTCAAAAGAAAAGTACTCCATTTTTTCTTCAATGGTTGCCAGATAGAGTTATTCCTAAAGTTGCTCAGATTAATCCAGACATAATAAATTTGCATTGGATTAGCGGAGGTTTTATGCAAATAGAAACATTCGCTAAACTAAAGCGTCCTCTAGTTTGGACTCTCCATGATATGTGGGGATTTACTGGAGGTTGCCACGTTACTGGAGAATGCGATCGCTACAAAGCATCCTGCGGAACTTGTCCTCAACTAAACAGTGGTAATGAATGGGATTTATCCCGTTGGGTATGGCAGCGCAAAATAAAAGCTTGGAAAAATTTAAATTTAACTCTGGTTTCACCAAGTTCTTGGTTAGCAGAATGCGCTCGTTCCAGTTCTTTATTGCAGAATTTGCGAATTGACGTAATTCCCCACGGACTAGATACTCAAAAATATCGACCGATTAATCAACATTTTGCCAGAGAAACACTCAAACTACCCCAAGATAAGAAGCTGATACTCTTTGGAGCAATAGAAGCAACAAGCGATAGAAATAAAGGATTTCATTTATTGCAACCAGCTTTACAAGAATTGAGTAAATCTGGCTGGAAAGATGACTTAGAAGTTGTAATTTTTGGAGCATCTCAACCCGAAAATCCACCTGATTTAGGCTTCAAAACCCACTACTTGGGACACTTACATGATGCTATATCTTTAACAACTGTTTACTCAGCAGCTGATGTGATGCTTGTACCGTCTCTTCAAGAATCTTTTGGACAGACAGCTTCGGAATCATTCGCTTGTGGTACTCCAGTTGTCGCGTTTAATTCTACTGGCTTAAAAGATATTGTTGATCATCAGCAGAACGGCTATTTGGCTAAACCTTATGAAGTTGAAGATTTTGCCAAAGGAATTACTTGGGTACTTGAAAATGAACAGAGGTTGCAAAAACTGTCGTTTTATGCACGCGAAAAAGCCGAACAAGAATTCACTCTGGAACTTCAAGCACGTCGTTATTTAGCCTTGTTTCAGGAAATACTGATGATAGCAAAGAAATCTTCATTTATTAATTAACCGAGTAAATCAATACTTCATAATATGTCAATACCCATAGCTTTTATAATTTGTACAGAACCTGGGCGTTTAGAAGGTCAATCTTTAATGCTTGCAGAAAGTATTCGTAAGTTCTGCGGCGAATTGAAAAATACGCCTATATATAGCTTTCATCCTAGAGTAGGCGAACCGATATTAAAGGAAACCCAACAAACGTTTGAAGCGTTGCAGGTGACTCATCAACAAATTCCGATCAATCAGGAATTTCATAAATATTATTTAGCCAATAAACCCCTAGTTTGTGCCTATGCAGAACAAAATATCGATGCAGAAATATTGGTTTTTTTAGACAGTGACAAATGCTTTTTTTCAGAGCCAAAAGAATTTTTATTGCCAGCAGATTGTAATGTACGGTTACGTCCTGAGTATGGTCAGGGAATTGGTTCTACAGGTCTGCAAGACCCTCAAGAATGGTATTGGCAAAAACTATATGAAGTGTTGGGAGTAAAGCGTGAGGTATTTGTTGACACCCCAATTGGTAATAAAAGGATTAGAGCCTACTGGAATTCTGGTTTGGTTGTTGTGAGAAGGAGTGCAGGCATATTTACTGCTTGGAAAGAGAATTTTGAAAAAGTAATGCGTCTGGATATTACTCCTCCCCAGGGCATTTATTTTGTTGAACAGTCTGTTTTGTCTGTAACTTTATGTGCTTTGGAAGAAAATATCGAACATCTTCCTCCTAACTATAGTTATCCATTACCTTTACATAATCGATTATCAAAACAACTACAAATTAAAGATTGGGATGATATTATATCAATTCATTATTTTAACTTGTTTTTCTATAACGATTGGAATGCACAAATCAAAAGATTGAAAAGAATTAATATCAATTCAGATAAATATCGATGGTTATGTCAAGAGGTTGTTAAATTTAATATGCCTCGCGTATCAGTTTGGCATCGATATATGTTGGTAGTCAGAAGAATAGAACAAAAACTAAAAAACTTTAATTTAGATATTAATCTCAGTGGCTGGATAGAAAAGATGGTTAAATTTTAAACTTAACTAAAAATCTATGGAAGATAAATTTGTAAAAATTGCATAAAAGTGCATGATTTATATGATTATTTGTGTAAATAGTAGATAGTGGATGAGGAAAATGAAATGAAGCAAGCAAATCTAGCTGTAATTATGACATGTTATAACAGGCGAAATACAACTCTTGCCTGTTTAAATGCTGTGTACCAGCAAAAAAATCATTGTGATGTTTATTTAACTGATGATGGTAGTTCTGATGGGACAACAGAGGCTGTTAAAGCAGAATACCCAGAAGTACAAATTCTTCAGGGTAATGGCAATTTATTTTGGGTAGGAGGAATGCATCTCGCTTTTGGTGAAGCGGTAAAACATCAATATGATTATTATCTTTGGTTGAATGATGACACATTTCTGGAAGCCAATGCTTTGAGTAACCTATTACAGATTCATCAAAATTTGACAGAACTTGGTTATCCAGACTCAATTGTAGTTGGTTCGACTAAAGACTCAATTACAGGGAAAGCAACCTATGGAGGAGCAGTAAAATCTAAAAAGTGGTATTCTAATAAGTTTGAATTTTTAGAACCAAGTTCCATAATCCAAAAATGTGATGCTATGTATGGAAACTGCGTGCTAATTCCTAAAAGTGTTGTCGCCAAAGTTGGCAATATAGATACAGCTTTTGTTCACAGTTTAGGAGATTTAGATTATGCCCTGAGAGCGCGGAAATTGGGTTGTAATATATGGGTTGCTCCTGGATATATTGGTACTTGTACTAAAAATTCTATCCGCAATAGTTGGGTGGATACCAATTTAAATATTTTAGAGCGCTTGAAAAAGGTACTACAAATTAAAGCATTTCCATTGAAATCCTGGACTATATTTTGTAGTAGGCACTCTGGGCCATTCTGGATTTTTTACTGGTTCTTACCTTATATAAGAGCAATTATTGGTTACAAAGATTTGGCCACTTCTCCCACATTTTCTGAAGACATCAATCAAACTAACTCATAAATTTAATACCTGCACGGAAATCATTAGTCAATAATATTTGGATAAATTGTAACTATCTTAATAATTTGACAAATACAGTTTTAAATTCTTAAATCATAAAATAATCAGCAATCACTTTATGGGTAAACGCTTACTAATTGTCTCAACTCTCGATTCTAGTCAACCATTTGGTGCATTTACTAGACCTTTTTATTTAGGACAATATCTTACTGAATATTTTGATGTGTTTCAGCTAGGATTAGATTGTTCATCTATTAATTATGCACCTTCTCTTTCTATTGGCTCAAGAAGCTTGAAATCATATATTCGAGCTATAGAAAAGTGTATCGATGAGTTTTGTCCAGATATTGTGTATGCTCAAGAAACACTACCTGGATTGGCTGCTTTAATTTCACTAAAGCTTAGAAAACACAGTAGTTGCTCTCTTGTATTTGATTTTCATACATTTTCGCCTTATGAATACTGGATGCGCTTGTTTTCAGTTGCTAATCCTTTCAAAGAGTTTGCACAATGTATTAAAACATATATTGCTCAGGGAGTTTTGATCTTCTCTGGTAATCCAATTATTGCAGCAGGTGAATCGATTCCTAAATTAATTTCTCAGTGGTATGGTAAAACTCCACAGCAAATTTATTGCATTGGAAATGGAGTGACTGAAGATTTACTCAATACTGAAAATTTTCTCAATAAAGACCCTTATGAAGCATTCAGACCAGCTAAAATAGTGGTTCTTATTGCTCCTAAAACATTTCAATTTCCAACTAATGATATGTCTGTATCAATGGCTGTTGAGGTTGCTAAATCTCTTGAAACTTTTCAAAGTAAGGTGCATTTTGTCGTCATTGGTAGGGATAGTAGTGATCTTTCGGAACCAATCCCCTCTAACATTTCTTTTTTAGGATTTTTACCTAAAAGAGAAGATTTTGTTGCCCATCTTAAATATGCAGATATTGCTTTGTTGCCATTCTCAAAACAAGCAGTAGCAGGTGGCGCTCGCAATAAAGCATTAGATTATTTCGCTAGTAGAAAGTTAGTTGTATCAACACCAGAAGGCTTACGAGGTTTAGAAGAATTTCGTCATTTAGAACACTTGTTAGTAACAGGATATTCTAGTGAAGAAGTGGCTAACACAGTGCTAGATGCTGCTTCTGATATTAATAAATATCAATCACTTGTAGATACAGCATATAATTTAATTACAAAAAAATATTCCTGGAATGCAAGAGCACAGAATATTGCGGAAATCTTGATGAAAGTAAGTAGCTTTTAGTTACATTTATTTTTTTAGATGATAATTTTTAACTAAAGAAACTTAACTGTTTTAAATATTTCAGTACTTTAAGATTGAAATATTGTTAATTAATTTTAGAATACTCACCTTTCCTTGGAGATAGCATCTCCTAGTTACTCAAAAGAAAAACAAGAGATGAAAAAGCGATTTTCTTATAAATTTATTGGTGTCCAAGTGGATGCACTCTCTATCCCCGACTTAAATTTATTGATTGAAGAATCTATTGATAAAAATGAGAAATGGATTATTGCTAATCACAATTTACATAGTCTTTATCTTTTCCATAACGATTTAAAAATGCAGGCTTTTTATTCCAAGGCAGAATATATCCATATTGATAGTATGCCTTTAGTGTTTATTGGAAAGCTTTTAGGTTTTCCAATTAAACGAGAACAAAGAGTAACTTATGCTGACTGGGTATGGCCTTTGATGGAAGAAGCTGCTAACAAAGGCTGGCGCATATTCTATTTAGGTTCAAAGCCAGGAATCGCTGAAAAAGCAGCAAATATTTTGTGCCAGAGATTTCCTGGTTTACAGATTACTTGTGCTCATGGCTACATTGATATGAATAAAGATAGTCAAGAAAATCTGGCTACTCTGGCTGCAATTAATGATTACAAACCCCACATATTAATGGTAGGGATGGGTATGCCACGCCAAGAGTATTGGATTCACGAAAATCTTGAACATATTCGAACCAACACTATTTTGACTACTGGAGCTTGCATGGATTATGTCGCAGGAGCAATACCTACTCCTCCTCGTTGGATGGGAAAGGTGGGCTTGGAATGGTTGTATCGTTTGTTGTGTGAACCGAAAAGACTTTGGAGACGTTACTTACTTGAGCCTTGGTTTGTTGGCACATTATTTTTACGAGAAATTTGGAGTATTTCAAGTCAAGAAAAAAAAAATAAAATGCTGCTATTTCTCAGTACGAAATTCCACAAGTTCGTAGCGTTATCGAGTATGTCAAAGCCTTACCAGTAGCTCGCTCAATTCGTCACGAATTTATGAAATGTTGTACTAATGTTTAATCACTAATTATTTAGTAAGTTTTATTCAACTTTCATACTCGTGAGTAGCGAAGAATCTCTCTACCTACTTCGCTTAGAATCATACTTAAAAACCCTATTTACGCCTGGATAGAATATTAAGTTACTTGCTGAAAAGCTTTGGCAATAGCGTTGCGGGCTGGTTTAGGTTGCAGGTTCGTATCGAAGGGAAGCGGACGCAAAAATGCCTGACTACTTGGATTGTTTCTAAATTTTGCTGGCATCCAGTTTGGATGACGTATCCAGGTATGACGGTCGGTAAGCCCCCATGTAATCACAGTATCAACTTTAGCCGCAAAGCACAGGTCAAGATATCGCTTGTAACTGTCGGCTACCATCTGGTCTATCTCTTTGATAGTACTGGGCAGTGGAGTATCAATGATAATATCTAATTCCGTGATTCTTGGTTTAACTCCCAGATCATTAAGCCGTTTTAAGACGGAACTAAATCCTTTCTCGTCAAAAGGATATGCAGTAGAAAACCATAGATGTGACTGGATACCTGCTCCGTCAATTTTAACGCCACTATTCTTCAGATATTCAACCATTCTTAAAAAACGCTCTGATTTCAATGTAGCGCCTTCGATGCCATAATCGTTGAGGTAAAATTTCTTGTTACTATCAACTGAAGCGGCCAATTTAAACAAATCTCGAATCAATTCTCGTTTTACCCCTCTACGCAAACCGTAGGTAGGGTTGTCAGTTTCATTTTCGCTATCAGCAATAATTTCATTGGCAATATCCCAAGATTTTAAAACGGGACTATTGCGATAATGTCCCATGACTCCTTTAAGATGGCGTTCAATCATCTCAAGTGTGGGGGGGTAAGGAAGCCAGTCTGGTTTCCCCATGTGCCAGAAAAGGGTATGCCCGTGCATTTGTATATTATGCTTTTGGCAAAAATTAGCGATCGCATCTGCTGATTCAAAGGTAAATTTTCCTGGCTGCGGTTCCGTGGCGTTCCATTTTAATTCTCCATTGGGTGTCACAATCGAACATTCACGAGCAATCAGGTTCGCGTAATCATTTTCTGTTTGCAAAAATTCACTAGAAACTGCTGCGCCATAACGCTTTCCTTTGGCAGCAGCTAATTGCCGAAGGGGAGTATTTACATTTGGATAATATGCTGCGATCGCATTCGTACTATGGTCTTCTTTTTCCTTGTACTTTTGTAAAAACCCCATAGTCAATAACGCAGAAAGGGTTGTGTATCCTGCTCTTGTTAAAAATTTTCTTCGAGAATGCATAAATTCTATTTAATAAAAAACACATAGATTATTATACTACAAAATATTACAGAACAAGTTTTGATACTTTTTGAGGTGTAGTAATGATTGCCACAGTCATTGCACTCAAAAAGGCAAATATATAGAAGATGCTCGACTGAAGACCAATAGTACATAGCCGTTCCCCGGAATAAAGAAGAAAGAGAAACGAACCGCAAAGAACGCATACCCTTGCGGGGAAGTAAGCTACGCGTAGCGTCTCGTAAGAGTTGGATACAAAGAAAGAAGGTAAAAGGGTTTGGCGCATCTTGACAAAGAAATAGTATAATGCATAGTGCGATCTTTGTAGATGCGGACGTATGAGCAACAATTGGGACATTGAGCGATCGCAGTTTTGCTAAATAGATTTAGCGAACAATAAGATTCCCGAACCTATACCCCACAAAAAAGAATAATTGACCTCAAAGCTAGATGTAATCAATATTTTGGCTATTGAGTACATGATTAATACATATTAATAGATGCAGTATTTCGGATGAGATACTCATATATGCAGCATTTATTAAAGTTAACTTACAGCAATATTCAGGTATTTAGACCACAACTCAGACGGACAGTAAGAAGTAGCGAGTGGTGTAGTTGAATTACTTGAAAAGCCCTGTAACAAACCGATAATACACTGGCTACCTAGTTCTGGATATTTCTGATTCGGCGTTGCTGATTGCGGTATGAAAAATAATTTTGCGTTATTTCAAAATTCTTGTAGAGACGTTGCAATGCAACTTGTAGAGACGTTGCAATGCAACGTCTCTACATCCAAATTCATACCTCGATTCGGCAACACCTCTGATTCTTATATTCATGTGTTCTGATAATGCAGCTTAGAGGCGGGGACAAAAATTATATTATGAACAAAACCTTTGCAACTATCGACGGGAATGAGGCTGTTGCCCGTGTTGCTTACAAATTAAATGAAGTGATTGCCATTTTCCCCATCACCCCCTCTTCAGCAATGGGCGAATGGGCTGATGCTTGGTCAGCAGAAGGTCGTCCTAACCTCTGGGGTACTATTCCCAGCGTCGTGCAGATGCAAAGCGAAGGGGGAGCGGCTGGTGCTGTACATGGGGCTTTGCAAACAGGTTCTCTGAGTACGACCTTCACGGCATCTCAGGGATTATTGTTGATGATACCCAATTTCTACAAAATTGCTGGTGAGTTGACTAGCGCTGTAGTTCACGTTGCCGCCCGTTCCTTGGCTACCCATGCTTTATCGATTTTTGGCGACCATAGCGATGTGATGGCAGCTCGGGCGACTGGTTTTGCTCTGCTGTGTTCGGCTTCGGTGCAAGAAAGTCAAGATTTTGCTCTGATTGCTCATGCTGCTACCTTAGAGGCACGAGTCTCGTTTATGCATTTCTTTGATGGCTTTCGCACTTCACATGAAGTGCAGAAAGTCAAACTGCTCTCAGATGATGATTTGCGATCGCTCATCCACGATAACCTAATACTCGCCCACCGCAGCCGCGCCCTCACCCCAGATCGTCCCGTATTGCGGGGGACTGCCCAAAACCCCGATGTCTACTTCCAAGGACGGGAAGGCGCTAACCCTTATTACAACGCCTGTCCAGATATTGTCCAGCGCATCATGGATGAATTTGGCGAACGCACGGGAAGGCATTATCAAATCTATGAATATTACGGTGCTAACGATGCCTCGCGCGTTATCGTTCTTATGGGTTCAGGTTGTGAAACCGTCCACGAAACAGTAGATTATCTTAACGCCCGTGGTGAAAAACTTGGCGTGGTGAAAGTCCGACTTTACCGCCCCTTTGATGTCCAAAGGTTTGTTGCAGTATTACCAACTAGTGTAAAAGCGATCGCAGTTCTTGATCGCACCAAAGAAGCAGGTAGTGCAGGGGAACCTTTGTATTTAGATGTTGTGGCTGCTATTCATGAAGCGTGGGGGAATAAGAGAGCAGGGGGAGCAGGGGAGGCAGGGGAAGCAGGGGGAGCAGGGGAGGCAGGGGAGGCAGGGGAGGCAGGGGAAGCAGGGGGAGAAAATACTTTCTCATACCCTAAAATTATTGGTGGTCGTTACGGTCTTTCATCTAAGGAATTTACTCCGGCGATGGTGAAGGGCATCTTTGATAATCTTGCCCAAGCTAAACCGAAAAATCATTTTACTATTGGGATTAATGACGACGTTACTCACACTTCTCTCAGCTTTGACCCTAACTTCTCTACAGAATCGGATAATGTTGTTCGGGCAATGTTCTATGGGTTAGGTGCTGATGGTACAGTTGGGGCTAACAAAAATTCTATCAAGATTATTGGTGAAGAAACTGACAATTATGCCCAAGGCTACTTTGTCTTTGACTCTAAGAAATCTGGCTCAATGACTGTCTCTCACCTCCGCTTCGGTAAAGAGCCAATTCGCTCCACTTATCTAATTGACCAAGCTAACTTTATTGGTTGTCATCACTGGGGATTTCTAGAACGCATAGATATTTTGAAGGCTGCTATCCCTGGGGCGACTTTGCTGCTTAACAGTCCATACAATGCAGATACCGTTTGGGAATATCTGCCGTTGAAAGTGCAGCAGCAAATTCTCGACAAGCATTTGAAGTTATATGTAATCAATGCTAGCCAGGTTGCCCGTGAAAGTGGTATGGGTGGCAGAATTAACACTATTATGCAGGTATGCTTCTTTGCCTTAGCGGGTGTCTTGCCGCAAGAAGAAGCAATCGCTAAAATCAAACAAGCGATTGAGAAAACTTACGGTAAAAAAGGCGTAGAAGTTGTCCGCATGAACTTGCAAGCCGTAGACAACACCTTAGACAACTTGCATAAAGTAGATATTCCACAGACAATCAACAATCCAAAATCCAAAATCGTTCAACTGAGCGAAGCCGAAGTCCAAAATCCAAAATTGCTGGACTCTGCTCCCGAATTTGTGCGGGAAGTTTTGGGCAAAATCATGGTGTGGGAAGGTGATGACTTATCTGTTAGCACACTACCAGTTGATGGTACTTTTCCCGTCGGTACTGCGAAGTGGGAAAAACGTAACGTTGCCGAAGAGATACCTGTGTGGGAGCCAGATGTCTGCGTTCAATGTGGTAAGTGCGTTATGGTTTGTCCCCACAGTGCCATCCGTGCCAAAGCTTATCAACCTGATGAGTTGGTTAATGCACCAGCAACTTTTAAGTCAACTGGTGCAAAAGATAAAGACTTTGCCAATCAAAAATTTACCATTCAAGTTGCCCCAGAAGATTGCACGGGATGCACTATTTGTGTAAATATTTGCCCTGCTAAAGATAAATCTGAGCCATTGCGGAAAGCGATTAACATGGCACAGCAGTTACCTTTACAAGAGCAAGAGCGAAAAAACTGGGATTTCTTTTTGAGTTTACCTAATCCTGACAGGCGATCGCTAAAATTAAACCAGATTCGCCAACAACAACTGCAAGAACCTTTATTTGAATTCTCCGGTGCTTGTGCAGGTTGTGGTGAAACACCTTACTTAAAACTATTAACACAATTGTTTGGCGATCGCGCCGTCATCGCTAATGCTACAGGTTGTTCTTCAATTTATGGAGGCAATCTCCCCACCACTCCTTGGACAACCAACGCCGAAGGACGCGGCCCGGCGTGGTCTAATAATTTATTTGAAGATAACGCCGAATTCGGTTATGGCTTCCGCCTTTCCTTAGATAAACAAGCTGAGTTTGCAGCAGAATTGTTGCAACAGTTGGGGAGTGAGGAAATTCACCAATCAATAATTCCTAGTGATTTAATTCAGTCAATCTTGAAAGCTGAACAAAAATCTGAGGCTGATATTTGGGAACAGCGCGAAAGGATAGAACTGTTGCAGCAGAAGTTAGATGAAATTGTAACTTTCGACCCCAAGTTAAAATCTAAAATCCAAAATCTCAAATCTCTTGCCAATTATTTGGTGAGAAAAAGCGTCTGGATTGTTGGCGGTGATGGTTGGGCTTATGATATTGACTTTGGCGGTATCGATCATGTAATTGCTAGTGGTCGCAATGTCAACATCTTGGTGATGGATACAGAAGTGTATTCTAATACAGGCGGTCAATCTTCTAAAGCCACGCCACGAGCCGCAGTTGCCAAATATGCCGCCAGTGGTAAGCCAGCACCAAAGAAAGACTTAGGGATGATTGCCATGACCTACGGAAATGTCTACGTAGCGAGTGTAGCCCTTGGTGCTAGAGATGAACATACCCTGAAAGCATTTTTGGAAGCAGAAGCTTATGACGGCCCATCACTGATTATTGCTTACAGCCATTGCATCGCCCACGGCATTAACATGACCACCGGGATGAATCATCAGAAAAGTTTGGTAGAATCAGGTCGTTGGTTGCTGTATCGGCATAATCCAGAATTGCTTAACCAGGGTAAAAATCCATTGCAATTGGATATGCGATCGCCTACACAATCTGTAGAACATTCCATGTATCAAGAAAATCGCTTCAAAATGCTCACTAAGAGCAAACCCGACCTAGCCAAGCGCTTATTAGAACAAGCGCAAGCTGAAGTAGATGCACGTTGGCAGATGTACCAATATTTGGCAAAACGCGATATCCTCTGAACATTAGCCTTAAATTTAGTTATAAAGATTGCGACTTTAGTAACTCAAGTCGCAATTTTTGTTACAAACATAAGAATTTTCGTTACAAAATACCTTTTTGGTTACTCAAATAATTATTTTTGTTAAAATCATTAGAATTTTCGTTATAAAATAATCATTTTGGTTATTAAACTGGTTATTTTCGTTACAAACATGAGAATTTTCGTTACAAAATCACCATTTTGATTACTCAAATCGTTATTTTCGTTACTAATGTTGTGGTTTAAGTTGTGTTGAACCCAAACTTTAGTTAATAAACGCGCAAATGTTGGGTTTGGTTCTTCAACACAATTTATAAAAAGAGTGCAATGTCTACGACGGGCTACACCTAGGCAAAAACTTTATATAGCAGTTGCTAAAATTCACTCTAACTTTACCAAAATTACACCCAGCCTCTTGACAATGCTTAGAGATTCATCAGAGGATTTAAGTGATTTAACGGTTATTAAAGTAATTTTTGCTTACAAAGCTCAAATCGTTTGACTAGCTGACATCAAAAGACCGCTATCAATACAATTGGTAAGTGTAAGCTTTGTAATTCGTGATTAATCTTTTTAATTACGAATTACGAGTTACGAATTACGAATTATTAAATTACCGCTATTGGTCGGATGTGGCAGCAGAAAGGCATCAAAGAGAGTAAGCGGGAAAATATTAATAGATGTGCAACTCAATTTTAGAAGAAGGCGGGTGCGATCGGCTAATCTACAACGCAGTAAGCGATTAGTAATCTAATGGCAGTGCAAGGGAGGCTGAGTACAATACGGCGAAAATAAGCCACCCATTTGAAATCTCTAAAACTCTGACGCGATCAGAATTACGAATTACGAATTACTAATTATGACTAGCGACACTAGTTTCTTTGCTAATGACTAACGACAAATAACTCATAAAAACTAACACGGGAGAAATTATGGCAAATTCAACTTTTAACCTTTCGGATCTTAACGGCACTAACGGCTTTACCATCAACGGTATTGATAGATTTGACTTCTTAGGTCTTTCTGTCAGCACTGCGGGAGATATTAACGGTGACGGCATCGACGACCTGATTATCGGAGCACCTTTTGCCAATAACCCTAACTTCAGCAGCTTAGGGCAAAGCTACGTGGTGTTTGGCAGCAAAGGGGGTTTTGATGCCCAACTCAACCCCTCCAACCTCAACGGCACTAACGGCTTTGCCATCAACAGCATCGCATACGACTACTCAGGTATTTCTGTCAGCAGTGCGGGAGATATTAACGGCGACGGCATCGACGACCTGATTATTGGGGCATATGGTGCTGACCCCAATGGCATCTCTTCAGGGCAGAGCTATGTGGTGTTCGGCAGCAAGGGGGGTTTTGATGCCCAATTCAACCTCTCCACCCTCAATGGCACTAATGGCTTTGCCATCAACGGCATCAATGCAGGTGACGAATCAGGCGATTCTGTCAGCAGTGCGGGAGATATCAATGGCGATGGCATCGCCGACTTGATTATCGGGGCCCCCTTTGCCGACCCCAACGGCATTGCCTCAGGGCAGAGCTACGTGGTTTTTGGCAGCAAGAAAGGTTTTGCTGCCAGTTTTGACCTCTCCACCCTCAATGGCATTAACGGCTTTGCCATCAACGGCATCAATTCACTTGACGCTTCAGGTTGGTCTGTCAGCAGTGCGGGAGATATCAATGGCGATGGCATTGATGACCTGATTATTGCGGCACGACGTGCCGACCCCAATGGCACAGATTCAGGGCAGAGCTACGTGGTGTTTGGCAGCAAGAAAGGTTTTGCTGCCCAACTGAACCTCTCCACCCTCAATGGCACTAATGGTTTTGCCATCAACGGTATCAATGCAGATGACGAATCAGGCTGGTCTGTCAGCAGTGCGGGAGATATCAATGGCGACGGCATTGATGACCTGATTATTGGGGCACGAAGTGCCGACCCCAATGGCACAGATTCAGGGCAGAGCTACGTGGTGTTTGGCAGCAAGAAAAGTTTTGCTGCCCAACTGAACCTCTCCACCCTCAATGGCACTAACGGCTTTGCTATCAACGGCATCAATCCATTTGACTCTTTAGGTTGGTCTGTCAGCAGTGCGGGAGATATCAACGGCGACGGCATCGATGACCTGATTATTGCGGCACCAAATGCCAACACCATCGGTTCAGGTCAGAGCTATGTGGTGTATGGCAGCAAGGGAGGTTTTGATGCCCAATTTGACCTTTCCACCCTCAACGGCACTAACGGCTTTATCATCAACGGCATCAGTAGCTCTGTCAAATCTGTCAGAGGTGCCGGAGATGTCAACGGCGACGGTTTTGACGACTTGATACTCGGGGCATTTGATGCTGACCCCAACGGTGACAGATCAGGGCAGAGCTACGTGGTGTTTGGCGGGAAAAATATCGGCAGCATCATTAACCTCACGGGAACCCTTGGTGCAGATACTCTCATCGGCACAATTAACAATAACATCATTGATGGTAAAGCTGGTAATGACAAGCTCACTGGTAATGGTGGTCAAGATAAATTCATCTTCCGCCCTGGTGATGGCATCGACACCATCACCGACTTTGGTGGTGTTGGCAAAGGTTCAAATCCATCAGCAATAGTAATTGCTCAAGTAGACACATTGCAATTTACAGGAGCGGGATTGACTGCCCAAAATCTGCAATTAACTCAAAACGGCAACAATCTAGAAGTGACTTTTGAAAATGTGGCTAACACCAAAGTCACTTTGCAAAACTTCAAATTAGAAAACCTGGATAATTTACCCGCATTGGGTAGCAGAGATGCACTTGGTAATATCTTGTTTGATGGACAAACCAGCATTACTGACAGTTTTGATGTCTTAGATGCCAACTCAAATCCTAGCAGCATCTTCAATGCCAACAAAGTAACATTCCTCAATGACTTGAATAATAACATCTCTGGTTTTGACAACTCCAATGATGTGATTAATGGTCAGGGGGGTAATGACAAGATTGATGGTAAAAGCGGCAATGACTATCTGCGTGGTGGTAGTGGGAATGATACCCTGATTGGTGGTGCGGGTAATGATATTCTCGTTGGTGGTGCGGGTGCTGACAGATTCCTTTACAACACCAATGCTCCCTTTGCCCTGACTGCTGTTGGTGCAGATACCATTAGTGACTTCAACAGTTCCCAAGGTGACAAGATTGTACTGGATAAGACTACCTTTGGTGCGATCGCTTCTAATCCCGGAACAGGTTTTAGCAACAAGAATGATTTCCAAATCACAACTTCTGCCGGAACTAGCACGGCAAAAATTGTCTACGACGCTGTGAGTGGGCAATTATTTTACAACCAAAATGGCAGCGCGGCGGGTTTTGGCAGTGGCGGTTTATTTGCAACTCTAACTGGTGCGCCAACTCTGGCGGCATCTGATTTTGTCTTGCAAGCGTAGTTTGTCTAAAACAGCAAACTTGAAGTTTAGATTTGTAGCACTGTGCCAACCTTGTTCATTAGCTATTGCAGATAAAACTTGTATATTTCATCGTCTAAACCATTCACTGTTGACTGTCAAGAGTCATTCTGACTTTTTCAATTTTTAGTTGTAGAAACAAAAGGACGAACTCATGGCAAATTCCGTTTTCGACTTATCTAACCTCAACGGCATTAATGGCTTTGCCATCAACGGCATCAATGCAAGTGACAACTCAGGCAACTCTGTCAATAGTGCGGGAGACATCAACGGCGATGGTCTTGACGACTTGATTATCGGAAGATTTAATAGCTACCCCAGCATTTTTGCAGAGCAGAGCTACGTGGTGTTTGGCAGCAAGTCCGATTTTAATGCCCAATTTGACCTTTCCACCCTCAACGGCACTAATGGCTTTGTGATCAATGGCATCTATCCAAATGACAAATTAGGTGTCTCTGCCAGCAGTGCGGGAGATATTAACGGCGACGGTCTTGACGACCTGATTATTGGGGCATTTAATGCCGCCCCCAACGGTGATGCCTCAGGGCAGAGCTACGTGGTGTTTGGCAGCAAGTCCGGTTTTAGTGCCCAACTCAACCTCTCCACTCTCAATGGTGCTAACGGCTTTGCCATCAACGGCATCAATCCAAATGACATTTCAGGGATTTCTGTCAGCAGTGCGGGAGACATCAACGGCGACGGCATCGACGACCTGATTATCGGGGCATCTGGTGCTGACCCCAACGGCACAGATTCAGGGCAGAGCTACGTAGTGTTTGGCAGCAAGAGAGGTTTCGATGCTCAATTAAACCTTTCCACTCTCAACGGCACTAATGGCTTTACTATTAATGGCATCAATGCAGGTGACAACTTAGGCAACTCTGTCAGCAGTGCGGGAGATATTAACGGCGACGGTATCGACGACCTGATTATTGGGGCAGGGGGATTTAATACCGACCCTTCAGGGCAAAGCTACGTGGTGTTTGGCAGCAAGGGGGGTTTTAATGCCCAATTAAATCTCTCCACCCTCAATGGCACTAATGGCTTTCTCATCAATGGCATCACTGCGTTTGACCTATTAAATGTCTCTGTCAGCAGTGCGGGAGATATTAACGGCGACGGTCTTGCCGACCTGATTATTGGGGCACCCTTTGCCGACCCCAACGGTGACGCCTCAGGGCAGAGCTACGTGGTGTTTGGTAGCAAGGGCAATTTTGGTGCCAGCTTTGACCTTTCTACCCTCAACGGCACTAACGGCTTTGTCATCAATGGTATCAATGCAGTTGACGAATTAGGTTTCTCTGTCAGTAGCGCAGGAGACGTCAACGGTGATGGTCTTGACGACCTGATTATTGGGGCACTAGGTGCCGACCCCAATGGCACAGATTCAGGGCAGAGCTACGTGGTGTTTGGCAGCAAGTCCGGTTTTAATGCCCAACTTAACGTCTCTACGCTCAACGGCACTAAGGGCTTTACCATTAATGGTATTAATGCAGGTGACACTTTAGGCAGGTCTGTTAGTAGTGCAGGAGACATCAACGGCGACGGTTTTGACGACTTGATTATCGGGGCAGATGGTGCCGACCCCAACGGGGAGAACTCAGGACAAAGCTACGTGATATTTGGTGGGAAAAATATTGGCAGTGACAGCATCATTAACCTCACGGGAACCCCTGGTGCAGACACTCTCATCGGCACAATTGGCAACAATATCATCGACGGCAAAGCTGGTAACGATACCCTCACAGGCAACGGTGGTCAAGATAAGTTTGTATTCCGTTCTGGCGATGGCAATGACATCATCACCGATTTTGGTGGTGTAGGTAAAGGTTCAAATCCATCTCAGGCTGTGATTAGTAAAGTGGACACGTTACAATTTACAGGTTCAGGATTGACTGCCCAAAATCTGCAATTAACTCAAAACGGCAACAATCTAGAAGTTACTTTTGAAAATGTGGCTAACACCAAAGTCACTCTGCAAAACTTCAAATTAGAGAACCTGGATAATTTACCCGCATTGGATGGCAGATTAGCACTTGGTAATATCCTGTTTAATAACCAGAGCAGCATTGCTGATAGTTTTGATGTCATTGATGGCAGCTCAAATCCTAGCAGCATCTTCAATAAAAACACGGTTACATTTCTCAATGATTTGAATAATAACATCACGGGTTTTGACAATTCCAATGATGTGATTAATGGTCAAGGGGGTAACGATACCATCAATGGCTTGAGTGGCAATGACTTGCTACGCGGTGGCGCTGGCAATGATATTCTCATCGGTGGTGCTGGTAATGATACCCTTGTCGGTGGTGCTGGTGCTGACAGATTCCTTTACAATACCAATGCTGCTTTTAACGGCTCTGCTGTTGGTGTAGATAGTATTAGTGATTTCAACAGTTCCCAAGCTGACAAGATTGTACTGGATAAGACTACCTTTAGTGCGATCGCTTCTAATCCCGGAACAGGTTTTAGCAACAAGAGTGATTTTCAAATCACAACTTCCGCCGGAACTAGCACGGCGAAAATTGTCTATGACGCTGTGAGTGGGCAATTGTTCTACAACCAAAATGGTAGCGCGGCGGGTTTTGGTAGTGGTGGTCTATTTGCAATTCTAACTGGTACGCCAACTCTGGTGGCATCTGATTTTGTCTTGCAAACATAATTTACCTTGAAACTATCTGGTAACAAAGAGACGTAGCACTGCTACGTCTCTACATCGAACACCAATAACGCCGTTCTACTTAGATAAACGAGTCATTTCAAACAATTGCTGGGCATTACTTCCTAAAAAAGCATCAAAAAGTACCTGCTTTCCAGATTCCACTTCTACCAAATAGCGCTGGGCTATTTCATAATAGGCGTAAGTCCAAGGAATCTGAATTTCTGTACCACTGTTATCATCTAACACTGTCACCATTTCTGTTATTGCTTGAGTTGCAGTTTGCCGTAAACCACAAGCAACATTTCCCTCTATCTCTGCTTTCATTGGTACACCCAGGTTAGCCAAAGCATTGGCGGTAGTATCTATGTCTAGATATTCGGGAGTATTATGTGCATTGATGTAACCTGTGAAATGATTGACAGCATATCCGTGCAGCAACACCCAAGCACCATACTGAGTAACCCGATTCACCTCTTCGACAACAGAACGCTGCGGAGGTAGCCAAGGACGGGTAAAAACTTGCTGGAGTTGTTTGGCGATGGTTTGAAAGTCCGCGTCTTTTTGTAGAAGAATAAGGGGTGAGGTCAGTTCCTTTGGGATTGAAGATACTGTTTTAGAGATGAGTTGGGCAATATTAGCAGGCAATTCATCGACAATCAACTCGCTGATAAACAATTTGGGTAAGTTAAATTCCTCTTGCTGCGGATGACGATAATGACGAGCATACAAATGAGTTTGAGCAAAAGTATACTCTCCAGCCGCCACGTAACCCAAAGCTTCTGCAAGTTGCCCAAGGTAGTCAATTCCCAAGTTAAGTTTACCTTGTGGAGTATCTACTAATAAACGCAAAGACCGAAAGGCGATGTGGTCGTTGGCGACAGTCCCACCCGCAGTAGTAATCATTTGCTGGTAAGTACGAGCATGATTTACCCTGGCGCTGTATTCTTGCCAAAGTAATTTCCATAAATTAAGGGCTATTTTATTTGTCATTTGTCATTTGTCACTGGACATTAAGCACTAGTTATTTCTCCTTTGTTCCCCCTAATATTTTAAGAATTTAAAATCTCGCTGATAATTTGAAGGGCTATCTGAATTTGGTCGCTGTCGATAACTAAAGGTGGACAAAAACGAATTGCTGCTTTACCGCAACCTAGTAATAATAAACCGCGTAAAAAAGCTTCTTGGATAATGCGATCGCGCAATTTATAATCAAGATTACCCTGTTCATCCAATAAATCTACCGCTACCATCAATCCCTTACCTCGTGGCAACGATACTCTGGGAAATCTTTGATGCAACTCGGTAAGACTAGCTTGTAAGAATTCTCCCATCTGGGTAGCGTTGCTCATTAAACCACTTTCTAGCAGTCGTAGTGTGGCAATACCAGCAGCGCAAGCTACGGGATTACCGCCAAATGTAGTAGCGTGAGAACCAGGAGGCCAAGTCATTAACTCTGGTCTAGCAAGTATCGCTCCTAAAGGCATACCACTGGCGATACCTTTAGCAGTAGTAATGATATCAGGCATCACATTCCAATGCTCGATCGCAAATAAGCGACCAGTCCGCCCCATCCCTGCTTGTACTTCATCCACCACCATCAGAATACCGTGGCGATCGCATATCTCCCGAATTCGCTGCAAGAAACCATCTTCGGGTACGATATATCCACCTTCTCCTTGAATCGGTTCGACGATGATCGCCGCTACTTCTTGCGGTGGTAAAATCGTCGTAAATAACTGTTTTTCCAAGCAATCTAAGCTAGCGTGACTGCCATAAGGAATATGAGTTACCCCAGGAACTAAAGGCCCAAAGTTAGCTCGTTGCACTGCTTTGGAACCAGTCAGAGACATTGCTCCATAAGTGCGTCCGTGAAATGCACCTAAGAAGGCTACGATTAGCGATCGCTTGGTGTAATATCGAGCTAGTTTGATTGCTCCTTCGTTCGATTCTGCCCCGGAATTGGTAAAAAATATCTTTGCAGGAAATGCAGTATCGCTCTGTGGGTGGGGAAAGGGAGCGCGAATTGCTAATTGTTCCGCTAGTTCCACCATCGGCTCATAATAAAAATCCGTCCCTGACATGTGCAGCAGACGCGCCGACTGTTCTTGAATTGCCTTGACAACTTCCGGGTGAGCGTGTCCGGTGGCGGTAACGGCAATACCTGCGGTCATATCCAGAAATACATTGCCATCAACATCTTCTACCATACAACCCTGACCGCGAGATACAACTAATGGGTAATCGCGGGTATAAGAAGGAGAAGTTACGGCGCGATCGCGTTGTACAATTGCTTGAGCGCGAGGCCCGGGTAAAGAAGTTACTAAACGGGGTATACGAGGTAAATTTAGGTTAATAGGAATACTTAACATAATTTGTTTTCGGGCTTTTAAAGATTACTGATGATTAAACGCTAAAGCTTGATTGCGGACAGTAGCATTTGATTCCATTACTGTAAGAATTACGCATTTACCGAAAAATCAGAGTACACGTCAGCGACTCAGGAAAAATACAGCTAATTTTTCCTGAATCCTCAGAAGTATTTAACGAAAAAGCTTGATAGTAAGCCCTTTCGTATTGTTTAAGACTCTTGCCCGTTTTTATAACACAACTTTTAGAAAATGTTCCCTATTTCCTATTGCCTATTGCCTATCCGCTATTTCCTATCCCCTATCCCCTCTATCGAAACCACCAACTTCCCCAATTGCTGTAAAACTGAAACCGTCCAAAGCCAAGAAATTGACCGTGAGATTTTTCACCCACAGGGAATGCAGTAACACCCAATAAGTAAACACCAGAAAAGCTGGGATTACTCACAGGGCGGAGGGCGATGGTAATTGTCTGTCCTGGAGTTACAGGTGGATCAAAGATTACAGAAACAGTGCGTATCTTGCTCTCGTTGATGACTGAACCTAGTTGCAGTTGCGCTTCTTTGCGATCGCGTGTGCCGACAAATGCGCGGGTATCATCAAGACGGTAGCGGATGTATTCTGACCCCTCTTTTTGGGCGATCGTCACTTTCTGGAGAGCTTCTCCAGCATTTTCCGGTACATTGATAGTGAAGTAGTAAGTTGCGCTCAAAACATTCACTTCTTTGTAAGTAGTTGTCGCGTTAACAAGTGTTGGCGGTTGAACGAAATAGACTAAGCCATCTCTAAGCTGCACAGCTTGAGCCACTGGCAGCGTCACTTCTCCAATGCCTATTGCTAACGAAAGTGTTATTCCAAACAAAGTTGTAAGGCGCATAATTCAGATATAAAAAAACGCACTTATTCTCATTCTAGTTCCTTGGGAATCAATGACTGAGGAATGATCGAAGCTTGTTTTTCCCCAATAGAAGATTTTGTATACCACCAAGCCCAAGCAATTAAAACGGCTTGCAAGGGAAGCCTAACTACGTGTACCCAAGGTGAGTTTGGTATATGTTCAATCTTAATCAGATTAGCCGCCATGTAAATATTCGCTGGGTAAACAGCAATAAAAAGTGCAAGAAGTCCCCAAGCAGCAGCTTGACTTACAGGCGGAACTAATAACCCGATACCACCCAAAATTTCATAAAAGCCACTGAGATAAACTAATCCTAAAGGGTAAGGTAGTTGCGGCGGCACAATTTTGACATATTCTTGTGGAACAAGAAAGTGTGTTACTCCAACCACAATGATGGATATAGCAAGGATGACACGTAATGTTTCCTTATGCTTATTCATGGTTTTTGCCTCTTTATATACTTCCCCTATTACTTCAGTTTGACTGATGGATGTTAATCTGCATTGAGTCAATAGGAGTAAAAATCGACAAAATTTTCCCAAGTACTTACCAAAACAATGCTGAGTAAAAAAGCAATAATTGCACTCAACACGGGCTAAACCTAGTAGTCTGCCAACCCAAAAATGTTAGGTGGAGGTCGGCAGAGGAGCAGGGAAGCAGGGGAGAGATTCGTACAAGATCTTTCCCCTCTGCCCCTCTGCACCTCTGCTTGCCACCACGCAAAGTTTGTGTGGCGAAGCACTAGCTATCCGCTAACGGAACTTACAACTGGGCTACTCCTGAAAAAGTGATTGCAACTATAAATAAAACTGATGCACCGGACTGTACTAAAGGATTTATTAACTATGCTACGGCTCGGTTAGTAAAGCAAAACAACATTTTTATCAAAAATTTTCTTAACTACGCTTGCATTTTTAACTACTGTCGTATTAGTATAACTACGACAGCACAAAACAGTAATATTTGCTGCTTAACAACACTTTTGCCAAAATAGCCTAAGACAAGCGCTTGCTTGAATATCACGCAGAAACCAGAATCTGCACTCAGACTTACACGACAGTTAAAACTACTTCTGTAAAACCATACAGAACAGAATTTTCTTGACGGAATTTTTTGTTACATGGTAGAAAGAAGCATTTAAAATCTGAGGTTTGTTCAATGTCAAGCCTCGTAATTTGGCGAAGGTATTGTTAATTGTGCGTAATTTTTTCCAAATCAAATTGGATTGCTATAGATTCACTTTGACTAAACAATCAAAACTTTGGAGGAAAACAATGACAGCTACAACAACTACTAATGCTAATAATCTATACAATGTACAAAATCAGTGGGGTGGTGCCTCTGCTCCGTGGAATCCTGGTGGAGTATGGGTAATTGGAGCTAGAGCAGATCAGCGCATTGTCGAACTCAAAGTTTCATCAAGTGACAACGGCAAAACACTTAATGGAACTACGACTTATGCTGGTGAAGGCCCCATCGGTTTTAAGGCTACCTTAACTGGAAGCGACACCTACAACGTAGAAAACCAGTGGGGAGGCTCATCTGCTCCGTGGAATACTGGCGGGACTTGGGTACTTGGCGCTCGCGGAAATCAAAATGTTGTTGCGATCGATATTACATCCAGCGACGGCGGTAAAACCCTGACTGGAACTATCACTTATGCTGGTGAAGGCCCCATCGGTTTTAAAGGTAACATTGTCGGCGGCAACAACTACACAGTAGAAAACCAGTGGGGTGGTAATACAGCGCCGTGGAATCCTGGTGGTACTTGGCTAATCGGTGCTCGTGTGGGACAGAATGTAGTAGCGCTCAATGTCACATCTAATGATGGTGGAAAGACCCTAACTGGAACCACGACATATTCTGGTGAAGGGCCTATTGGCTTCCGATCGCACCAAATCTAAAAAGGCGATCGGCCCTACACCAATTATCGGTTAAGTAGGTACTGAAGCCAACCTCCAACCCCCTCCCTGTTGTCTTGTAGGAGGGGGCTATGATGTAACTTCGCCAATAATAATATAGTTTCCCCTAATTTTAACTATCGGGAAACTCGACGCTTAGAAATCTTTAAGCTAAATCTAATTTTTCTCGAACTATTTCCTCATCTCTAAAGCCAACCAGCACAGCTGTTCCATCTTTGACAAAAAGTGGACGTTTGAGCAGCATTGCATCGTGAGTGAATGCATCAACCCACTGTTCATCAGCCCAAGTCTTCTTTTGATCTCCTAAAGCGCGGTAGGATTGACCAGAGGTATTTCGCATGGGAGCAAAACCCAAAGACTTTACCCAATTTTGAATCATCTCACGAGTCGGCGGAGTATCTTTGGTGTTGATAAATTCATGGTCAATGTTGTTGTGTTGGAGCCACGTCAAAGCTTTTTTGCAAGTGCTGCAATTGGGAATTCCGTAGACTTGAATAGACATAAAACAATTAAGCAACAATCTCCATATATGACATAGTAGATGGAACTTCTGCCATCAATGCTCTTGTCGTTAAATCTCTATGGCAGAAATTTAAGAGTAGCGATCGCTCGAAAGCAACTAAGTCCCCACTATCTACAGCGCGGCTGGGTGACTGAAGTCAAAGCAGATAGTGGGAGAGTAAATCTGCTTAATTTTTTACTGACGCTCAAAGACAAAAATAATTGAAATTGGTTTATTCGTCTTGGGATGACACGGTTCATATAAATTTAGCAATCGGTAATTCCAAGCATGGAACTCGTTAATCCATGATTCGAGGGTTCTGAAATACCAAGGAGTAGGGTAAAACGCTTGATCTGAAATTGCTTGCCATGAAGTTTCGCGCCACCCATTGGAATATGTAGAGTCACCGCAAGCAATTATTGGATGAAGTGTTTGAATAATTATTTTGCCTTTGTCTTCTAACAAGCTATGACCTGCCTTGGCGATCTCATCAAGAGCGGATTCGCCTAGAATTGAAAAGTTACAGATAAAACAAGAGAAAGAGTTAATAGTACTAAATCTTTGTGATGCGAGATCCGAGTAGGAACAGACAACAAAGCGAGAATCACCACTATGCCTTGCTGCCTCAATGAGGTCGGCACAAAAATCAACACCCCAGCCATCAATTCCTAAAGAAAAAAGCTGTCGAGACAACCATCCCTCACCGCATCCAATATCTAAGAATGTTCTTGGATTAAGTTGGCTGACTGTTTTGACTATAGCGGCATCTGTGGCGATCGCACGGCTTTCAATTTGCTGCTCACGAATTGCTTGTGTCCATAACAAAGCATTCATCCGCCATGAGTCAAGGATTCGTTTTTCATTCTCGTCCATACAACGCTGTTCAAATAGCACGAACATTTTTATACTTTAAAAATATAACGAGCAAATACTCAAGATACGTATATTTATTATTTAGCGATCGCAACTATCCACCGTGGGTTTTAACACTAGAAAAAAACCCCGTCTCTTTGAGTAGCAGCCGTAGGTCTGCGTGACGAAGTTTCGTGTCCTTCTTATTATTTTCCCACATATCAGAAAAGAATTCTTGCATCAGCGCAATGATACTGCGGTACTTGACGATGCTGGCAACATAGAACTTATCTAACTTCATCACCCCATCATCATGTATCTGCTCGATGTTGTCGAGTAATATAGCCCGCAATTCATAAGGTTTTAAGCCTTCTTTTATACCATATTTTTCCATTATCCTGCGTTTATCATTCTCCGAACATAAATCATACGGCGCTCGAATCAGATGACCGAGATTCCGCAGGATTTCTCCATAGTCGTAAAATATGTTTTGCTTGAAGAAAAACTCTTCATCTTTAGTCAGGGTAAAACTCTTATCAAGCACCAAACCAAAATCGGTCAAATATGTCCGCTTACCGTCGGTGAGAATGTTGCGAAAATGTGCATCGAAGTGGATGATTCCCTTTTTTCTCAAAAAATTAATCGTCGTGCGTAAGTCATCCAGGGGCTTCTGAAGCTTGTTAGGGTTTAAGAGTAGCCATGTTTCCAGAACATACGGTATATACTCTAGAAACAGAACCAGTTCATACTTGGCGATCGCTCTATCTAACAGATAATTCCCAGCGTTGGCACTATTGCCCCAGTATTCCACATAATCTTTTAGACGCGACCTATCGACATCTGTACGCTGCCCAGAGAACGGAATCATACGATAATGGTACATTAGTGGGAAAGTGGCAACTGCCCCCGACAATACCCAGTTAGTTGTCTTAATATGGGTCACGAGTTCGCGGAAGACTCCAAAGCCAGTGGAACCAAAGCCGTAATTACAGTAAGTCGGCAGATTATAGAGGTTTCTAGTAGAAAACAAGTTTTCAAATTCGATGTTTGTAACTGGAATACGTTTCACAAAGACCTTGACTTCTCCAAAAATGATAGTGTGATTCATTCCCCAACCTGTACTCGACTTATTCGACTCACTAATGTCAAACAGAGAAAGCAATTGTATATTATCCAACTGAGCTATTTGTGAACTGAGCTTGAAGTACTTCTTCCTTCTAACTTCTATATGCTTTTTAGCCATTTCTCCCGTCCAGCCACAGCATGAGAAACCGTAAAACTATTCTGAAAACAGGCACTGCAACACGATAAAGCAATGATCCTTGATAATTCCCTTGATTACCTGTTACTAACGCTTTATCCATAAAAAATATGAGCGATGCCTTTAGCCGACTTGCACCCTTCATCCAAGAATATATTTATCATCACCAGTGGACTGAATTACGTCCAGTTCAAATTGCTGCTTGTCAAGTTATATTTGACACTGATGCTCACTTACTAGTTACTGCTGCAACTGCTGCTGGTAAAACAGAAGCAGCTTTTTTACCAGTTTTAACTCTATTACATACCAACCCTGCTGCCACAATTGGCGCATTATATATTAGTCCAATCAAAGCTTTAATTAACGATCAATTTGAGCGTCTTAACGACTTACTCAAAGAAGCAGATATTCCAGTTTGGCACTGGCACGGTGATGTTTCGCAAACTCGAAAAAACAAACTTTTAAAGAATCCTCAAGGCATTCTCCAAATTACCCCAGAATCTCTAGAAAGTTTGTTAATTAACAAAAATAACGATTTACTTCGCTTATTTGGTGATTTAAGGTTTGTGATCATTGATGAAATTCACGCCTTTATGGGTTCAGAACGTGGTAGTCAAATTATTTGCCAATTGCAACGTTTAGCAAAGTTGACGCAAAAACAACCGCGTCGTATTGGTTTGTCGGCAACTCTTGGTGATTACTCAATAGCGGAAAATTGGCTGCGATCGGGAACAGATAAGCCAGTAATTACACCCAAAATTGACGGCATAAAACGGCAAATAAAACTAGCTGTAGAACATTTTTATATTACTGATGATGTAGATGAATCAGAAGCGACAGCTGATGAACAATATATTTTCAACCTCAGCAAGTCTCGCAAATGCTTGATATTTGCTAATAATCGTACACGAACCGAATCTGTAATTGCATCTTTGCGACAGATTGCCACAAAACAGGGACTACCAGATATATATCATGTGCATCATGGGAGTATATCTGCTAGTTTGCGGCAAGCTGCTGAAAATGCTATGCGTGAACCCAACAATCCAGCCGTTACCGCCGCTACTTTGACTCTAGAATTAGGTATAGATATTGGTTATCTAGAGCGAGTAATTCAGTTAGAATCACCCTTATCTGTAGCTAGTTTTTTACAGCGCTTGGGACGCAGTGGTAGAAGAGGTGAAGCTGCTGATATGCGATTTGTCTGCGCTGAAGATAAACCATTATCAGAAGCTTCTCTACCAGAACAAATACCCTGGCAACTTTTGCAGTGTATCGCGATAATTCAACTTTATTTACAGGAACAATGGATTGAACCAATCAGACCAATTAAATATCCTTTGAGTTTGCTTTATCACCAAACAATGAGTATTTTAACAGCAGCAGGTGAAATGTCAGCTAATGCCCTAGCTAAACAAATTTTTAGTCTACCACCCTTTGCTGCAATTTCCAAAGAAGATTTACAATTATTGCTCCGCTATTTAATTGATATTGGTCATATTCAGCATACTGAACAAGGTAAATTAATCCTGGGTTTGGCAGGAGAAAAGGTGGTGAGGAAATTTCAGTTTTATGCTGTATTTGCTGAACAGAAAGAATATATTGTTAAGCAAGGCGCAACAGAAATTGGCAGTATCGTCACGCCACTTCCTGTTGGCAATCAATTTGCTTTAGCTGGCAGAACTTGGGAAGTCGTAGAAGTTGACTTTAAAAAAAAGGCTATTTTTGTTAAACAAGCTGAGGGTAAAGCTAGTATTTATTGGCGTGGTGGTAGTGGTACTATTCATACCAAAGTTTTGCAAAGAATGCAGCAAGTTTTATTTGAGAATTTCGAGTATAGTTACTTGCAACCAAATGCTTTGCAACGTTTAAGTCAAGTTAGGCAATTAGCACAGCAGGTTGAATTAAATAAACAGAATATTTTGCAATTGGAAAAAGGTAAATGCTGCATTTTTCCTTGGATGGGTACGGTAGCTTATCGCACTTTAGAAAGATTACTCAACTCTTACTGTCGAGAATCATTGGAAATTACAAGTATTGGCGGTGTAAATCCCTATTATTTGACAATTAAATTAGGCAAGGATAAATTTAAATATCTTTATCGTGAAATTACTTCATTGTGTGAGCAAAGAATTACTTCAGAAGATTTAGTCAGTACTTCAGAAGCACCGGAAATTCAAAAGTACGATGGTTTTATTCCTCATCCACTTTTATGGAAAGCTTTTGCTAACGATTATTTGGATATGAGCGAACTCAAACAGCAAGTGGCATTGTGGAGATAATGAAAACATTACCAGTCATATCATGTTCGCATAATTATTTATGATTTCCATAGTCATTGCACCCCACCCCTTAATCCCCTCCCCGCAAGCGAGGAGACGAAGCGTAGCTTTGGCGGGGTGGGGTTCTTCGGGTTTAATAAGTAATCAAGCGAAGATGATATAAAAGCGATGACTACAATTCCTAGCGCAAAAGAAATGTCAAAGTACAGCTTTGCGTAACATCGTGGTGTTTTTAAACGTAGAGTATTTTAAATGGGAATTTGAATCCAGAATTCTGTACCTTTTCCTGGTTCTGATAGACAATTCAAAATTCCCCCGTGTTTTTCTACTACAATTTGGTAGCTAATTGATAGTCCTAGACCTGTTCCCTTTCCTACCTCTTTTGTGGTGAAAAATGGATCAAATAACCGCTTTTGAATGTCTTCTCCCATTCCTAATCCATTATCAGCAATTCGGATAACAACAAATTTACTCTCTAAAATTTCAGTACGAATTATAATTTGCGGTTTATGAGTTGTTTTTTTCTTGACTATTGAATCTTCTAATGCATCGATCGCATTAGTTAAAATATTCATAAATACTTGATTAAGTTGCCCAGCATAACAATCAATTAGAGGCAAATTACCATATTCTTTAACTATAGATATATCTAAGCCAATACCATTGTTTTTCCAACGATGATGCAAAATTAATAACGTATTTTCAATCCCTTCATGAATGTTAACTAATTTTTTCTCCGCTTCATCATGGCGAGAAAAATTTCGCAATCCCAATACAATTTCACGGATACGATTAGTACCCATATTCATCGAGGATAGTAGTTGAGAAAGGTCACTAGTAAGGAATTCCAAATCAATTTTTTTCGTGAAATCTTCAATTTCTACTTCCGGTTGGGGATAGTATTGCTGATAAAGGTGCAAGAGAGTCAACATCTCTTGAAAGTATTCGTTAGCATAGGTTAAGTTACCATGAATAAAATTAACTGGATTGTTGATTTCATGGGCAACTCCGGCAACTAATTGTCCTAAGCTAGACATTTTTTCATTTTGGATCAATTGAGATTGAGTTTGTTGCAATTTATGCAAGGTTTCGGTGAGTTTTTCAGCTTGAGTTTGAGCTTCTAAAGTAGCAGTGCGACTTTGAGTATAAAGTTGTGCATGATCGATGGCGATCGCTAATTGGTCGCAAACAGCTTGTAGTAGGCTAATTTCACTGTTATTCCAAATGCGATCGCCACTGCAATGACTGCACACAATCGCTCCAATCTCTCCAGAATTACTTTTAATTGGTAGCATTAGTTGAGATGTGATGCCAAACTCAGTTAAAAGTTCTTGCATCTCATAATCAAGTGGTGATTTACTATTAATATTTTCGATGCAGATTAGCTCTTGAGAGAGAAGAGTTTGGGTCAAAAAATTACTTTTTTGCAGTGGAATACTGCCTAACATACTTGCCAAATTAGGGTTTCGGGCTTCATAGGTAATAGTCAGGCTTGGTTGGGATGGATGCGGTAAGTAAGAAAGAAAGTAGCAACGGTCAATTTGTAATAAGCTGCGAATTTCGTTCACAGCTGTTTCTAAGATCATATCTAGGTTAAGAGAACTGCGGATTTGGCTAGCTAAACGCAGTAATAACGCTTCCCGACGGCTAAGGAGTTCTTCTCGCGCCCAGATTCGGTCAATAGCTACAGCAATATTATTAGCAATCCAATTTAATAGGTTATGAGTTGGTTCGGTAAATAATTGCTTGCTGAATAAAGCAATTATGCCGATTAATTGCTGCTCTACTATCAGGGGATAAACAGAAAATCGAGAAATTGAAAATGTCGATTCAATAAACTTTTCGGAATGATTTATTGATAATTCTTTGTTAAAAATAGCTTGATGGTTTTGAATCATTAAGCTAATAGTATTATTGACTAAAGCGATATGTTCTGGGAAATCTTGAGTATCGCTCAAAGCACTACAAGTAACATCTGTGCAATGAACACCAGCTTGCAATTGTAGCTGGTTTGTCTGGCGTTCAAATGTCCAGATACAAACAAAGCCGATATCAAGGTATTGGGAAATAGTATTTGTACAATTTTGCAGAATTTCTGGAAGTGTGCCACTTTGAGATAAAGCTAAACTGACTTCTGCACTCAAAACTGACAAGCGCGATCGCTCCAATAAAGCTAACTCTGAAAGCTTACGCTGTGTAATATCTGTACGAATTGATACATATTGATAGGGCTTTCCATCTTGTCCCAACATTGGGGCGATCAAAGTATCAACCCAATAAAAAGTTCCATCCTTGGCTTTATTTTGAATTTCTCCTTTCCATATTTTTCCTTGGGCGATACTTTTCCATAAACTTGCAAAGAATTCTTTTGTATGGTGTCCAGAATTGATAATCCGATGATCTTGCCCTAAAAGTTCTTCTGAAGAATATTTAGAAACTTCACAAAATAAGTCATTGACATAAGTTATTTTTCCAGTCCTATCAGTAATAGCTACCAGTGAATGAGCATTTAAGGCAAATTTAAAAGCTTCTAATTCTTGGATAGAATTTTTTAGCGCTATCTCATTCTGTTTATTAGCAGTAATGTCACGAGCTACTGCATACATCAATTTTTCTTCACTGAAAGCAGTTACATTCCATGACAGCCATTTGTAAGAACCATCCTGACAAAGATAGCGATTTTCAAAGCTGACTGCATCTACAGATTGTGTAATATTTTGGGCTGCTGCAATAGTAGATTCGCGGTCTTCAGGGTGAACAAATTCGATAAAGGGTTGAGCAATAAGTTCCTGAATTGACCAACCTAGTATTTTTGTCCATACCGGATTTAAATACTTAAAATAACCATCAAAGTTAGCAATACACAATAAATCTAGAGAAAGTGAGAAAAAGCGGGAATATTTTTCTTCAGATTTATTGAACTCATATTGAACTAGTTTCATCAGCTTTTTAGGTATGAATCTTTTTTGAAAAAGGTTAAATAAGTTAATACATTTTTTATTGAAGTTGAATGATCATTGTCATGTAATATATCAACCTAGAGACTTACCTAATGTCAGTTCTAAGCAAGACTGTTGAGCTTACCAATAAAAACGTAATTAACTTGATGTAGAGCCAATAAGTATCTAGTAGTTTCTACTGAGGAAACTAGCTAGCTATCGAGTTAATTCTCTACTAAATAAAGGTTTCCCTAAAAAGCTGTAAAGTAAACATTTAGATTTAAAATTTAAAATAAGAAGTGTTACGTAAACTGAATTAATCAGAATTTTTACTTGTAATTGTCCTTAAGTAGCTAAGGCATTAGTACCACAAAGCGTAATTCGTAGTTAAGAATTCAATTACGAATTATGAATTACGTTAAGCGTTAGCAAAAGCGTTGCGGTAGTGAGTATTCGAGCGTCCGCAGGAGCGTCATTACAAATTATTTTTAAGCAATACTCCCGCGCTTTCTGGCTTCTTTGTAGGAAGTTCCCACGTTTTTCAAACCAGCTTTAATCATTTGTTGTTCGAGAAGAGCAAAGAAACGCGCTTTATCGCCACCTTTTACCACTGCTTGATTGTGCGCTTCGGCGATCGCTACAGGATAGCCATATCCTTTTTGCACTTGTGCTAACATCAGTCCCAGTGCTTGATCTAACATGGTTGTATTCTCGGCTACCCATACCGGAACTTCGATCCGGGCGATTTCAGTGCCAACGTGGACGTAGCAAAAGTAAATTGTTTGATCGCCGTAAAGTTCGAGAATAGGAGAATTGCTGCGCCACAGGGTACTGCGTTGTCCTGGTTTGAGTCGGGTTGCCCAAACAGAAGTATCTCGTAACTGTTCAAAAATTTTACAAGCTACTTTTTCTAACTGATTTGGGCAATGACTTTTACAGTCTGGCGCTGGATGGGGACAAGCTAATAACCGTAAAAAGTTCATTGTTTCGATGCTGCGAGAGGCGCTAAGATACCCCATTAAAGGAATTCGAGCATCACGCATTTGCCGCCAAGCTTCTAAGATGGGGGGTAAAATGCGATCGCGTGCATCCATCGGCAACTGTTCTAAAAACCAGTAAATTAGCGAACCATCTACCATCGCTAGCGCTGGCGTTTCCCCTTGTGCTGCATCACACGCAAGTTCTGCTAACACCGTTGTTTCGGAAGCAGTGCGGCGAAAACTCATCCATTCCTCGGTTCTAATTCCCCATTGCCGAGACATATATAAATCTTCTGGGCGATAAAATACTTCTGGCAAACTATCGAGTAGGGGATGGCGATTTTGTCCGTAGTGCAAGACAACTCTGCCGATATTTAGGAGATAACAATAAGCAATTTCGTGATGGTTGGGAGCAATTTGAGAACCATCGGTAGCGATGACAGTATGAATTTTTGGGGGAACTGGAATATCGATGCAGGTTTCTAACGGCTCGATTGGGGTAGCATTAGCAAAGAGAATGCGATCGCGCCATTTTTCCTGGCGATCGATTAAATCTTGTTGACACTCGTAAGCATTTTTTAGATGTTGTTGTGCCATTTCTAAACGCTGACGACTGGCAGCAGCTTCTAATGTAAGATGTTGACTTAAACCCTGCATTTGTCGCGCTAGTTTTGTGAGGTCAAGCATAAAAATAAGTGCTAAGTGAAGAAGGAATAGTTATTGAGTTATTATTTCACCTAAATTTACCAAACACATAGTTTTATTTAATAGATATAGCAGGAGGCAGGTGGTCACTGAATCTCGACTCACAACGACTGCGCGGTAGTTGAATCTCGACTTCGCTCGATTACCGCGTATTCGAAACTCAGTGCAAGTCGCTCGATTTTTGCGTAGTCGAAGTGAGGCAGAGGGCAGGAGGTAAAACTATTGCTAGCTCTAGCATTCACCCTTTCCAAATGTCCTAACTTATGTGACTACGGCTATATCTTGCAAAAGTAACAAATGCCAAAATGTTAGGGTGGATGTTAAAGGTTACTGGGTTTGGGAAAATTCTATACCTTTACCCTTTAACCCTTCCCCTTTTCCCTACAATACCAAGAAGTCTCTTAGAGAATGTTTGTAAAGACGTAGCACTTACTACGTCTCTTTTTTACTAGATGTTTAATAGATTAAAGCCAAGCTGAGAAATCCTTAGCAAACTGAGAAAGTGATAACAACTGAATTCGCGGATCATTTTGGGCAAATTCCCGTTCTGCTTGGGTATTATAGCCCCAGTCTGCAAGGAAAAGTTTTACATCCTCAAGGTCTGCTTGCTGTTGGACTAACTGTAATGCCTTAAGTCTATCTTCTACAAACCAAAGACTAACTGGCTTGTCACCTGCTGATTGGATTAATTCTCGCAAAATCTCATATTTGGGACGCTTGACTTCTTTGCCAAAAATTGCTTGCGGTGGTAAATTCACCCCTTCTTGTTGCAACAACTGTTGCACAAAACGCCCTTCTTTAGTTGTCACAATAAATAGCTTAACTCCACTGTCAACAGTTAATTTTATTTTTTCTACTACACCCGGATAAAATTTATGCAGACTCAGCCAACCATCTAAATCTGTGCTAATCCATTTATCTCGCTGTTGATCTAGTTTCGCAGCAATTTCTCTTGCTTCTAGCTTGTCATCTAACAAAAGTTGTGGGGCGATCTTTGCCCATTCATGAAGAATCTTATCATCAGGAATTCCATCTAACAAAGCTTTAATTAAAACGGGCATTTCCCAACCAGTTTCAATAACAGGGCGTAGACGATAGAATCTTAAAGCTAAATCGTCTGGTGGTGTGTCATTAGTAGGAGACCAAATTTCACAGTAGGTACGCCATGCTACCTCAAAATATTCAATTAGTCCGTCGCAAATCACTCCATCAAAGTCCAGGGCTAAAATTTTGGGACTACTTGCGGTCATTGGTTTGAGAATGAAAGTGCTGTTGTCAGCTTACCCGACAAATTTAAATCATGCAGTAATTTTTGTTAGTCTTTTAGAATTTATAAGTTGCTTAAAAAGTATAGTGGCATTGTTCAATTTGATTTGTTAATGCTAGGTTAAGGGGGATCAACAGCAGGTTTGCGATCAACTAAACGAATTTGGTTTTGCTTGACTACTACGGTGATTAATGGTATCGAGCGTTTAGCTGGGTCATGAATAACTCGACCCTGAGAGGACAAATAAAAGGTTTGTACATTTTTTCCCTGCCACCATACTCGCCTCAAATGAACCCCATTGAAGATGAGTGGCTAGCACCTGAAACCTAAACTATAAATAAAATTAACTATCGGGTGGAATGGCATTTACTTAAGCTAAATTTAGATCCCCGAATTCTTCAAGAAATCAGGGATCTGGGCAGACTTGGCTTATTACAAGGATGGAGCATACAACTTATCGCCGACAATCTGGCGAATAGTCTCTACTAGTTGGCTGTATGCAAAGTTAGATAAAACTGGTTTGGCTGCCTGCAAGTTAATTGGTTGATCTAAATCGATCCATGACTTACAGCCACCGTATTTAGCGTAATAGGGAATTTCTTGCTCTTGGGATAGTTTATATGTCCGCAGGAGGAGAATATAAAGGGGCTGACGTGCTTTCCATTTGAGGCGATCGCTAATAAAATGCTCGTTCCAAATATGAAAAGGAAGTAAAGTGTTGACAATAGACTCGTCACTCACTGGCAAAATATTCGTAATTTCAGCCCAACTGCCAATGCGAACTGTTTCAGGATGCCAACCAGATGTTACTGGATAGACACTATTGGCATACTCAGGTTTCAGCATGAAAGCTTGCTGATGTTCATAAGTAGGGTAAAGCAAAATTTGCTTGTGGGCAACTTGGAAATGTCCATTGCGCTCATGGATACCGCCTTTGCGGAGCAACATAATTGTTTTGCCGTTTTCCAAGGCATTTACGGCAACGGCCCATTCTTTGAGGGCATGAAAAGTTGTAGTCAATTCCATCACTATCTACTGTAACTCTAATTTAATTTGAAGCTAAGACCGATAAAGTGTAAAACTATCCAGGGAAATGAATTAGGAAACATTTATGGAAAAGCGATTGCTAGGTACTTCTGACGTGCAAATCACACCCATCCTCATGGGAACTTGGCAAGCTGGTAAAAGAATGTGGGTAGGAATTGAGGACGCTGACTCGATTAAAACCATCCGAGCCGCTTATGAAGCTGGGATTACGACAATTGACACTGCTGAAGTATATGGTGAAGGACACTCAGAGCGGATTGTCGCTGAAGCTTTATCTGATGTGCGAACTCACGTGCAATATGCCACGAAAGTTTTTGCTAACCATCTCAAGTATGAACAAGTGATTGAAGCTTGCGATCGCTCCTTAACTAACCTGAAAACTGATTACATCGATCTTTACCAAATACATTGGCCCTCCGGTGCTTTCAATAGTGAAATTGTACCTATTGAAGAAACTATGAGCGCTCTTAACTCGCTCAAAGAGCAAGGTAAAATTCGAGCGATCGGTGTTTCCAATTTTTCTAGCGTCCAGTTAGCAGAAGCAGCAAATTATGGACGTATTGATAGTTTACAACCACCCTATTCTTTATTCTGGAGACAGGTAGAACAAGATGCATTGCCCTATTGTATCAAAAACAATATTTCTATCCTTGCTTATTCACCTTTAGCGCAGGGGTTGTTAACAGGAAGATTTGCTCTCGGTCATAAATTTGACCCAACAGATAACCGTGCTAGAAATAAACTGTTTCAAGGCGAAAACTTTGAACGTGCCCAACAAGCGCTAGAAAAACTGCGTCCTATAGCCCTTCTTCATAATTGTACCCTTGCTCAATTAGCTTTAGCCTGGTTAATTGCTCAACCTCAAACAAATGCGATCGCCGGAGGGCGTTATCCCGAACAAGCATTAGATAACGCATTAGCCGCTCAAATCCAGCTTTCTACAGCCGAATTGGCAGAAATTGATGCCATTGGACGTATTGTTACTGACCATCTAGATGACAATCAGATTATGTGGAATTGATGACAATGTACTTGGGTTAGCCATCCCGATCCCTCCAAGCTCCCTTCAACTTTCTTAAAAAGAGAGCTAGGGATCAAATTTATAGCTTGATATTGCAAAATCTAACAAAACGTCAACTTTAGTAAACCAAGGGCTGCAACTCACAATTTAAGTGATAATTTAAATAGTAGGACACCAAATAACATCAAACCAAACAAAAAGGGTCAATGACTTAGTGTCCCCTTGTCATCAGCCCAAGCAAATTTCAGCATATCAAATGTTATAAAAGTGGCAAAAAGCCTAATGTAAAAGGCAAAGCCAAATCCTCAAGCGGAAAAACGCAAGAATGCTGAGTTTGTTAGTTTTTCAGTCCACCCTAGTTATTAACCTTCAGTTAGTTAATTAGTTTAAAATTTGAAACCTGTAAACTCGATAAAACCTGGTCAACCTCGACCAGGTTTTTGGTATTTTATGATGATATGATTTTTTCGGTACGGCAGCGAGTGCCGAAATTAATGCTTGAGGAGCTAGTTGTGAGACTAGGATAAGATTAACTATCTTTTGTTAATCTGCCCAATCAACCTAAAGCTTTTCTTCAAGGTACTTCAGTTATTTTGCCAAAAAAACAAGCCTACTTGTATAGGCTTGTTTTGTACAATAGACTTCTTGCAGAAGTGGGGTAAGAGGTAAGGGATAAAGGGGAAAGCGGCGATAGAATTACCCAAACCCAGTAACCTTTACCCTTTCTCCCCTCTTGTAAAACTATTTTTGCAAGAGGTCTAATATAAACTCAAATTAAGACTATGGCTTATTTTCCAGCAGGTAATAAAATAAGACAGCAACATATCCTGCTTGGAGAATTTGATGAGAAAATATAGCTTTTTAAATAAAATTACTACAGCCATTATTATAGCGACCCTTTCTTTTTCTTGTAAGTCTTCTGTTAGCAGAAATCCAGAACAGGCAAAAGCAACTGATAAACCTAAGCCACAGCCAAATCTTATCTATGGTGATTTAATCATTAAAGAACAATCAGATTATCTGATGATTCCCGTTACTCTTCCAGAGCAGAATCCAGATAAAGGAATTGATTTAAACCTCTCACGTTCTTATGAAAATCAAAGAAATAACCCATTGTATAACATTATCTTTTATCAAAAGCAAGGTGGTGAAGCTCATCTTTTATTAAATAAAAAAGCCATTATCACCTCCTTCGATTTCTTAGAGGTAAAAGCGGCAGACAAACCAACTACAAGAGTTTGGTTGTATAAAATCATTGACCAAGACACAAATACAGATAAAAAACTCAACAGCGAAGATGCTACTATTGGCTATCTTTCTGATTTATCAGGTAAGAACCTCCAGCAAATTACCCCAAATAATACTCGAATTATCAGTTGGGTTGTTGTTCCCAGTCAAAATGCAATTTTTCTAAAAATTCTCAAAGACTCGGATAATGACAAAAAGTTTACAGAAGAAGACAAAACAAATTTTGTGAGGGTTAACCTCGATAAAATCGGTATGGGAACTGAGATTATTAGTGACCAAATTGAGCAAGAAATTAAATCATATATTTTTAAATAAGCGTATATTTAGTAAGCCGCCCAAACTGCTTACTAAATATACGCTTATTTATTTATGCCCACTTACTTGGACAAAACCCAATCGCGTAAAAGTTGATTTACTCTATCCGGCACTTCATCGTGAGGACAATGACCTGCTGTTAAGAAATGTTCTGTCAAGTTAGGACAATATTGACGAAACTTCGGAGAACGTTCTCTAGTATTCATCCAAGGATCAGCTTCTCCCCATAACATCAATAAAGGACAAGTTAATTGCTTTAATAGCACATCAACTTTTTCCCCTTGAGGAGTGCTAAAAACTGAAACAAACACATCCAAAGCACCCGGATCAAAAGCAGGGCGAGAAATTTCTTCTACTAATTGGTCTGTAATTGCACTTTTATCAAGATATACCTTTTCTAAAGTTTGGCGAATTACCCAACGTTGTCGCACGTATTGAAATAATAGAAACTGAGCTAAAGGTTGTTGAAACATCCACTTAACTGAGTCACCCAGTAATTTCTCTAAAGAAGAGGGTTGTTTGGGTGGCTGAATTTCGCTTTGCAAAGCTTCAGGTTCAGATGTTGCTTGGTTTTCGCTAAAAGGCCCGGCACTATTGAGCAATACTAAACCAGCTACATTCTCAGGACGTTGTGCTGCAACACACAAGCAAGCATAGCCACCAAGGGAGTTACCCGCTAATACTGCTTTTTGACCAATTACTTCATTGATAAAGTCGTTAAGTTGGTCGCGCCACAAGTCGCCACTGTACTGCAATTTTGGTTTTGCCGATCGCCCGAATCCCAAAAGGTCGATCGCAAATACTTCAAAATCTTGACACAATCCTGTGATATTCTTGCGCCAGTGGTCTGTAGAAGCACCAAATCCATGTACCAAAAGCAAAGGCGGACGTTGGGTTTGTTTCTCTCCCGCACGCACATAGTAAACGTTGTGCCCGCGCCACTGCCAATATTTGCCAGGAATTGGAGTTGTAGAGGAGGCTGTAGTTACCTGCATGATTTAAAGAAATGTTAAGTAGCTTTTAATAATTGTAAACTAGGTGAGGGGATTGGGGCAGGGGAGCAATCAATTCAAAATTCAAAATTCAAAATTCAAAATTAAAGAACTCCTGCCTTCTGCCTCCTCTTTCCCAATGACTAATGACTAATGACTAATGACAAAAAAAATTACAGGCAAAACTAAACTACTAGGAGTCATTGGGCATCCGGTGGAACATTCGCTCTCACCAGTGATGCATAATGCTGCGATCGCACAATTAGAATTAGATTACATTTATCTGCCTTTTGGGATTGAACCACAGAATTTAGAGGTGGCGATCGCAGGTTTAGCTGCTGTTGGGGTTGTCGGCTTTAGTGTGACGATACCTCATAAACAAACAATCATCCCTCTACTCTCAGAAATTACGCCCCTAGCTCAAACTATCGGTGCAGTAAATACTGTTAGCCGCCAAAATAACCAATGGGTAGGCACAAATACAGATATAGAAGGATTTATTGCTCCTTTACAGACAATATATAAACAAGATTGGAGTCAGAAAGTAGCGGTAATTTTAGGCAATGGTGGTGCAGCCAGAGCAGTTGTAGCAGGTTGTATTCAGCTAGGTTTTGCCCAAATTCATGTTGTTGGGCGCAATATGCAAAGATTAGAAGAATTCCGCAATAGTTGGAGCAATTCATCCCTAGCTGAAAAATTCCAGGTTCATCAATGGGAAGAATTACCAAAGCTCATTCCCCAAGCAAATCTGCTAGTAAACACAACTCCGATTGGGATGTATCCCAAAGTCGATGAATCGCCTTTAAGTGCAGAAGAAATAGCGAATTTACCAACAGGTGCGATCGCTTACGATTTAATATATATTCCTAAACCGACACGATTTCTTCAACAGGCACAAAAACAAGGCGCAATTGCGATCGATGGATTAGAAATGTTAGTTCAACAAGGGGTAGCAGCATTAAAAATATGGTTGCAGCAAGAAACTTTGCCTGTCGAAGTGATGCGCCAAGCCTTACAAAATCACCTGGGTTTAGGGGAGTGATGAAACTTGATTACCCCGCTTAATCCCCCCTTAGAGTAAGGATGCTCCAGGGGCAAGGGGTGCAGGGGTGCAGAGGTGCAGAGGGGGATTTCTATTCTTGCGAACGCACAGCATAAAACTTCTTCTTTCTTCCCTGCTCCCTGCTCCCTGCTCCTTGGTCACTGAGCGTAGCCGAAGTGCTGCCCCCTGCTCCCTGGTCACTGAGCGTAGCCGAAGTGCTGCTCCCTGCCCCCTGGTCACTGAGCGTAGCCGAAGTGCTGCCCCCTGCTCCCTGCCTTCAAAGCGATAGGATATTTTTTTATTTGGAAGTCCCTTATCCTGCATTTTATGCAGTTTTAGCATTTTTATCAGATGCTTGTTCTGCAACATTTTTCAAGCGGCTCGACCTGATTTTACGGATGCGATCGCTACTACGAACACCACCTGCCATCTCATACTCACGGCTGTCTTTACCGTATTTAATCGCAACTACCATCAACATCTTTTCAGAAAGCTGACTCAAGTTTTTTTCCATCTCTTCAATTTCAGTTTTAGAAGAGTCAACCACAGACAGAGCAGTATTATAAACATCAATTTTTTTACGTAACTGGTCGATTGACTCAATCAGTTTTTCCAGACTATAATTTTCATCCAATTTGATATTTGGAACAATCGATTTCAGTCCGGCGGATCTTAACTGAGCTTTTTCTAAAATACGAGATGTGCGTTTTTTGCGAGACATAAAATTACTCCTTTAAAATGCTGTTAGAGCTAGCTTGCCTTAATTAAACTGCATTCCGGTTCAGCAAAACTCGCAATTTTTGTATTATTTTTTTCAACTTATAGCAGTAATTTTTCGGAATTTAATTACTAAATGTTGGTATTTATAGAGATAAATGTCTAAACTTTATCAAAACTTTAAGAGAAACTGTTCCCGTAAGTTGTGAAACCATTCCCGTAAATTGTGGAACCGTTTCCGTAAGGTGTGAAACCATTCCCGTAAGTTGTGAAACCATTCCCGTAAGTTGTGGAACCGTTCCCATAAGTTGTGGAACCGCTCCCTTAAGTTGTGGAACTGTTCCCGTAAGTTGTGGAACCGTTCCCTTAAGTTGTGGAACTGTTCCCGTAAATTGTGAAACTGTTCCCGTAAGTTGTGAAACCGTTCCCGTGAATTGTGAGCTGACTTTTTAGGTTATGTGGAAAAGCGCAGGAAAAACCTAACCCCCTAACCCCCTTCCCAATGCGGCTATGCGTTATCCACATCTTTCTTTACAATCTTGAAACCCATGTTCTATAACCGTCTTAAACACTGAAAATTTAGACATACTTGATAAATTCACTTTTAATCTTCTCGCTAAAACTGCGTTTTTATTGAGAATCAACAACGAACGAATCAGGGTTATAAAAACCTGAGTCATATCATGTCTGCCAAATTAACCATAAGAAAAGAACCCCACCCCCAACCCCTCCCCGCTTGCGGGGCTACGGTGTACACACAAGTCTTTAAGAGTTACTCCATAAGCTTTTGATCCCCCCAACCCCCAATTTATCGCAGGGCTGTTTCATTCCACAAGGGCAAAGAGTTTGTGAATATCATTAGAGAGAAATCTCTGGGCAGTTGTGATGGAAATATGACCATTTAGGCGGAGTATATTAATTGCGTTAGCGAAGCTTTGCCGAAGGCATCGCTCGTAAAACAGAAAGATTAGCTGGGGCATTACCCAGATGTATAGTAGAACGATCTTCATTCAAAACTACATCTTTAACCCAATGAAGTCGATTTTCTATACCCCAATGACCGCGAATACCCTGAGCAAATTCTTGAGCCGTGCAAATGAGGCTACTGATGTAGCAAGCAATATCATGGTATGGTTTACCCCCTCTTGACCCCAACTCTTTCAACCCGAATTAAAGACTGAATTCCAATCCATTTTGGGTCTATTCCATTCAAATCATGAAAAACTTCGACAGTTCGCTTTGTCAGTCTATTCCTTGTTTTTTCACTAGCAATATAACGACTTCTTGGCTTTGTTTTCGCAGCAACACTTTGGATATGACGATAAAGTTTTGGCTGATGTTAAAAAAGATTCGGGTAATGGATAGCCCGATGCGGGAAGGGGGAAAATTCAAAGTCTCTCTCATGACATACTCCTACACTAGACTTCTTGCATAAGTCGGGAAAAGGGTAAGGGGAAAGGGGAAAAGGTTCTGTATTGTCCCCTTCCCCTTTAACATGAACCCCTTTTCCCTCTCTTGCAAAAAGCACAAATGCCAAGAGGTCTACTGTATACGTCAGCACCAGTGTAGGAGTATGTCACCGTAAACTCAGCCATTAACTAGATTTTCTACAGTATCGGCATCATTCGGTAATGCAGCTGTTAAAACTTCGCTGCCTTCTTTAGTAACTAAAACATCATCTTCAATGCGAATTCCACGCACATCTGCGAATTCAGATAAACGCTGCCAATTCACCACATTCTGATATTTTGAACGCACATTGGCATCATTTAAAATTGCTGGTACTTGATAAAAACCAGGCTCAATTGTGACTAACATTCCTGGGCGCAAGGGACGATTTAAACGGAGATAGCTTAAGCCAAAGCGATCGCTCCTTGCCCGTTCCTCTTCATACCCCGCTAAATCGCCCAAATCTTCCATATCATGCACATCTAAACCCAGTAGATGACCGATACCATGAGGAAAAAACAGCGCGTGGGCATCGATTTCTACTAAATCTTGGGGATTGCCTTGTAAAATGCCTAAATCTACTAAACCTTCAGCGATCGCTATAGCCGCTTGCAGGTGAATATCTCCATACTCTACACCAGGCTGGATTTTGGCAATGCAAGCATCATGGGCTGCCAACACCACATTATAAATATCTCTTTGAGTAGATGAAAACTTGCCGGAAACTGGCCACGTTCGAGTCACATCACCTGCCCAACCCATCTCAGTTTCAGCGCCAACATCGGCAAGCAGTAAGTCACCTGGTTGCAAACTATGGTGATACTGTTCGTTATGCAAAACTTCACCGTGAACGGTGACAATACTGTTGTAAGAGGTAGTCATATTGTGGGCAATAATTACCCCTTCCATCGCTGCCCGAACTTCTGCTTCTAATTTGGCTTGGGGTGTTGCTGCCATCCCAGCTTTGTGAGCTTTGACAGTCACAGCCGCAGCTTTTCGCAACTCGCTTAATGCACCATCATCGTGGGAGAGGCGGAGAGAAACGATCGCCTTCGCTAATTCTAAGTCAATTCCTTGGGGAGGACTTTGTGGTAAAACCCATCTATTTAATAGCTGCGATTGCTGCGTCCAAGTAGCTGCATCTTGGACGGCAACTGTGGCGGCATCTTCTAGCCAAGACTCTAATTCTGCCATTGGCCTTGCCACATCCGCCCCAATCTTCTCGGCTATTTCCTCGCGCGTTGGCATTTCTCCATACCAAAGGGCGCTACTGGGTGACGGATCATCAATGAATAATTCTAGTTTGCCCGCTTCTAGACGAATTGCCGCCTTTGGTAATGGCAGTCCGGCGAAATAAAGGAAATGACTATTAGCACGAAACGGAAAGGAATTTGCGGGAAAGTTGCGCGAATTATTGCTACCTGACCACAGAATTGCGGGAAAATCAATGAGCTTGGCTAGTTGTTGCCGTCGGTGGCGTAAGGTATCAACGAGGGAAGTAGAAGTTTGTTGGATAAGCATAAATGGAAACTCAAAGAAAAGGATAAAAATGATAGTTATGCCTTTATTTAGTCGTTATCGTCTTTATCATCCTTATCGTCATCTTTTTTATCATCCTTGCGATCGTGATGTTTGTCGTCGTCATCTTTATCGTTCTGCCTTATCTGCTTAGGCTCTTGGTTAGGTTGTAAGACTGGTTTTTGTTGCTCAGTTGGAGCAATTGGCTGGGGGGCTTCAACAACACAGCTAACTAATCCTCCAGAAATTAGCGCTAAGTTGACAGTAGCAAAGATGCTTTTGAAGATTTTTATCCTCATGTTTCCGTTTTGCTTTAACATTGACCTTAGTTTTGGGAGATTGTATTCATAATTTATAAGGTACTGTATATAGCGGTTCTCATTTGGATTAACACAGGGTAGGGCGCACGATATGTAATGGCAACGGTCAGCATCAATCTCTAACGCACTCCTGATATAAGACTTATATTTGATTGCGTGAAAAAAATTCGGTACACCTTAATTTTCTAAAATCTCCTTGCCTATTGCCTATTGCCTATTCCCTACTAAGCCAAGTGATTTCAGTAATCAAACCGGATTCCTATAAATATATTGCTGTCTAATTTTCAAGGCGACTCTAATGAAACAAATCATTACTCAAGTCGATGCTTTTACCAATAAACCTTTTGCAGGTAATCCTGCTGCTGTCTGTGTTTTGCCTGCTCCTCAAGATGAAGACTGGATGCAGAACGTAGCCCAGGAGATGAATTTATCTGAGACGGCTTTTTTAGTTAAGCAGGATGATGGCTTCAATCTGCGTTGGTTTACGCCTGCGGTAGAAGTGCCACTTTGTGGTCATGCAACTTTAGCTAGTGCCCATGTACTTTGGTCAGAGGGACATTTGTCACCTGATGAAGTTGCACGTTTTTATACCAAAAGTGGAGTGCTGATTGCTAAGTTGCAAGGTGATTGGATTGAGTTAAATTTCCCTGTAAATCACTCACAAGTAACAGTCGCACCTCCAGAACTCAAGCAAGCTTTGGGTGTACCCTACAAATCTGTCTTGCAGAATTCACTAGGTTATCTAGTGGAATTGGAATCTGAAGAATTGGTGCGTCAAATACAGCCTAATTTTCAACTACTCAAAACGTTGCCGATTTCTGAGATCATTGTCACCAGCCTCACTGACTCTGATTCTCAATATGATTTCGTTTCTCGCTTCTTTGCACCAGGATTAGGTATTAATGAAGACCCAGTTACAGGGGCGGCTCATTGCTGCCTAGCTTCCTTCTGGCGCGATCGCTTGCACAAAAATGAGTTTTTGGCTTATCAAGCATCTAGTCGCGGTGGCGTGGTGAAAGTGTATTATGACGGAGGCGATCGCGTCTTTCTCGGCGGACAAGCGGTAACTGTGCTGCGAGGGGAGTTATTTATCGCATCAACCTAATGTTACAAATCAATAATATCTGGCAAAAATTCACTATCAAGAACTTGGACAATGGAATAAGGACATTCCACTGGAAACGTATCTATTGGTAGTTCAGTTTCATTACTAGCAGCTTTCAATCCCCGATGATAGCACTGGGCTAAAACTTCTTCTGGATAAGATTTGAGGGTGGGACTCTCTTGCAGTAAATCTGCAATTTTGTAGCGCTGCTCATCAATCGTATTTCGCCAAGAGTCACGTCGCTTCGCTCCGAATTCAAAATTCAAAATTCAAAATTCAAAAATTTTTGATCCCCATAAATAAATGTTAGTTGCTCTGTATTCTTTTTCTTTTTGGTCATTAGCTTCCTGCAATCTACCGTAGATTAGCTAAATTGGAGATACTGTACGCCCATTGTAACGTCAAGAAAACTATAGAAAGCGATCGCATCTTTTTAGCCATACAAGCCGTAACGCCTTTATCTTGAGCTATCCCGATACAATCGGCATTACCTGCATAAAATAGCGCGGCACAATCGCATTGCAGAAGGTTGGCTTAAAATTGCACATCAATACAAACACTAAACCGCAAGAGCGTTCTTTTGCGAAGAAGCAACTGTCACAATATTTAAACAAGCCTATATTTTAATTTCAAAAATGTCTGCTAAACACAAAGATAGTATAAGTCCTATCCAATCTCGTGATTGGCCAATTGAGCAATTACCTGGACTGAGCCATGAAGAACAATCTCAACTCCAAAATTGTGGGATTACTAGCACAGTAGCGCTAGTCAAACAAGGGAAAACTCTAGAGTCAAGACTAGCGTTAGCAAATAAACTACAGATTCATCTTCAGTATGTAAATAAATGGATGGCTTTAGCTGACTTGGCACGTATTCCCAGTGTCGGGACACAATATTGTGGTTTATTGCTTCATGCGGGTATTGGTTCTGTAATGCAGTTAGCTCAAACTCCTACTCACAGATTGCACCAACAAATTATGCGCTTGCAAGTAGCCACAATGCAGCGCCGAGATTTGTGTCCAGCAATTGAGCTAGTACAACAATGGAGTCAGCAAGCGAAAATAGTTCTGAATGGAAAGTAGGGGGCAGGGGGGAGGGGGGCAGGGGAGCAGAGGAGCAGGGGAGAATAATAAATAACTAATGACCAATGACAAATGACAAATTCCCTACTCTTTAGCTAAAACACCATTAAGAAAAATATCAGCGAGTCCTTCGGCCATTTCCTGCATTTGTTGGGGAGAGGCATCAGGTTCCATGAGGGTGTTGTTAGAAAAACCTGCGATCGCAAACATTCCTAAGAAAACTTTTGCAACTAATTTCGCGTCCCCTTGACGATAAATACCTTTATCCATCGCTGTTTGAAAGAATGCTTCGCCGACATCAGTCATTTTGGTAATGACTTCTAATTGAATGCGATCGCGCAAATCGGGGTGAAATTGCACCTCCATAAAACAAACGCGCATCAAATCGGCATTTTTTTGGAAATTCCACATCCGACGGCGCATCACCTGAGCGACGGCTTTATAACTGCCCATTTCACTTAATTCTGTGAGCAAATCTGTCAGAATCTCTACCCAGCCATTCGTGGCTACTTCCACTAAAATTGCTTTTTTATTTGGAAAATGGCGAAATAAAGTACCTTCAGCTATACCTGCCGCTTGTGCTAAGTCGCGGGTGGTAGTGCCGTCAAATCCCTGAGAGGCAAACAACCTTTGCGCTGCGTGTAAAATTCGGGTGCGCGTCTGAGCCTCTGAGGGCGGGGAAGAATTAAAAACTCGCATAACAGTTATGGTTAGATATCCGTAACAAGACTTGTAGCATTATTATCTAAGTCAAGTGCAAAGAGTCACTGAAAGCTTAATACAAGATTAACGCTCTTTTGCTAAGTATCCTGTTATTTAGGTAATGTAACTTTATCTTACTTCTCGCTTATGAACCAGAGCAGTCGGTCAATTTTAGATTTTAGACTTCGGCTACGCTCAGTCGAACGATTGGGGACTTCGACTTACTTCGACTACGCTCAGTACAAGTCGCTCAGTCGAACGATTTTGGATTGGTCAGATCGAGTATCTGTCATATTGCGGCGGTTGTTTATCATTTTCTTGACTTTAATTATCTTCTCGTGGGGATTGCTGCCAGAAGTTGCTCTCGCTCAAACTCAGACAGCACCTCCTCAAGAAACTAAAACTCCAACCCCGCCAGTTGAAAGTTCAATCCAACCTTATCTCGATCGAGTTATTAAGCAGTTAACGGAGTTTCGCCTCGACAATGGTTTGAAATTTATTGTCTTGGAACGACATCAAGCCCCCGTGGTTTCTTTTCTGACTTATGCGAATGTGGGTGGTGTGGATGAGCCAGATGGTAAAACTGGTGTAGCTCACTTTTTGGAACATTTGGCGTTTAAAGGCACAACGCGCATTGGTACACAAGACTACAAAAAAGAAAAACCGCTACTAGATACCTTAGAGCAGTTGAATGCTCAAATTAAAACAGCGAAAGCCAATGGCAGAAAAGCTGAGGTTATTCGGTTACAAACTGAGTTTGAGCAAGTGGAAGCGCAAGCAGGCAAGCTAGTCAAGCAAAATGAATTAGGACAAATTGTCGAACAAGCGGGAGGCGTGGGTTTAAATGCCAATACTTCAACCGAAGCGACTCGTTATTTTTACAGCTTTCCTGCCAATAAGCTAGAACTTTGGATGTCGTTGGAGTCAGAACGATTTCTCGATCCGGTAATTCGTCGTGAGTTTTATAAAGAGAAAGATGTAATTTTAGAAGAACGACGGATGCGGATAGAGAATTCACCTATTGGATTGATGGTGGAAAAGTTTATCGATACTGCTTATAAAACCCATCCCTACAGGCGTCCGGTGATTGGTTATGACGAAGATATCCGCAATCTGACACCAGAAGATGTCCAAAAGTTTTTTGATACTCACTACGTACCAAGTAATTTGACCATTGCTATTGTCGGAGATGTCAACCCGGCTGAGGTGAAAAAACTGGCGCAAATTTATTTTGGCCGCTTTCAAGCCAAAACCAAAGCTGTTGAAGAAATTCCAGTGGAACCACCACAACAACAAACACGGGAAGTTACTTTACAGCTACCTTCTCAACCCTGGTATTTAGAAGGTTATCATCGTCCGGCGATTACTCATCCAGATAATGCCATCTATGAAATTATTGGCAGTTTATTAAGTGATGGGCGCACGTCTCGGCTATATAAGTCTTTGGTAGAAAAGCAGCGTTTGGCGCTAAATGCTCAAGGTTACAGTGGATTTCCTGGAGACAAGTACCCAAACTTGATATTTTTCTATGCTCTCACAGCTCCTGGTCATACTGTTGATGAGTTGGCGGTGGCTTTGCGTCAAGAAATTGACAAATTAAAAACTGAGCCTGTGGCGGCGGTTGATTTGCAACGAGTGAAAACCCAAGCACGGGCGGGTTTGTTACGTACTCTCGATTCCAATATGGGCATGGCTCAACAATTGTTGGAATATGAAGTGAAAACTGGCTCTTGGCGGAATTTGTTTAAGCAGTTGGATGACATTTCAGCAGTGACAACGGCTGATATTCAACGGGTGGCAAAGGAAACTTTTACGCCGAAAAATCGCACGATTGGTAAGTTGTTGTCGAAAGAAGCTTAAGAGAAACGAACGGCAAAGGCGCAAAGGAAGAGAGATATGCAGAGGTATAAGGTGAAGGGTAAACAATTCAAAATTCAAAATTCAAAATTCAAAATTCAAAATAGGAAGGGGCTGATTTATGCTTTGGTTGCTGTTTTTGCGTGCTTACTTTTAACTTGTAATTTTTCTCTGGCGGCGACGGCTGAGGCGAATCATTACACAGAATTGCAGCTACCACCGCTACCTGAGATTAAGTTACCCAAGTATGAGCGGTTTGTGCTGCAAAATGGCTTGGTTGTCTATTTAATGGAGGATCACGAGTTACCGTTGGTGAATGGTACGGCGTTTGTACGGACAGGAAATCGCTTGGAACCAATGGAGAAAGTTGGGTTGGCTGGTTTTACAGGTGCAGTGATGCGAACTGGAGGAACTAAGCAGCATTCGTCTGATGAACTCAACGAGATATTAGAACAACGGGCGGCATCTGTGGAAGTTGGTATTGGTGAAACTTCTGGAAGTGCTAGCTTTGACGCCCTCAGTGAAGATTTAGAAACAGTGTTTGGGCTGTTTGCTGAGGTGCTGCGATCGCCTGTATTTGCTCAAGAAAAGCTAGACTTGGCGAAAACTCAAGCCAAAGGTGGCATTGCCCGTCGTAATGATAATCCAGATGGGATTGCTAATCGGGAATTTAAAAAATTAATCTACGGGAAAGATAGTCCTTATGCCCGCACCATAGAGTATGCGACGGTGGATAAAGTTGAGCGTGAGGATTTGCTCAAGTTTTATCAGCAATATTTCCATCCCAATAATATAATTTTGGGGATTGTGGGCGATTTTGATGCTAAGAAAATGCGATCGCTCATTCAAGCTAAGTTTGGCGATTGGCAGCGTAACCCAGGTATCGCTAAACCCACATTACCAAAGGTTTCACCAGCTAATACAGGTGGAGTCTTTTTTGTCAATCAGCCCCAACTGACGCAAAGTAGTGTGCTTATCGGGCATTTGGGCGGGCGTTTCGATAGTCCCGATTATGCAGCGCTGGATGTATTGAATGGAGTCTTAAATGGATTTGGTGGACGCTTATTTAATGAATTGCGATCGCGTCAAGGTTTAGCTTACTCTGTCTACGGTCAGTGGAGTCCCCGCTACGATTATCCTGGCATATTTATCGCTGGTGGAGAAACGCGATCGGATGCTACCGTCCAGTTTGTCAAAGCCTTACAAACCCAAATCAAGCGCACCCAGACTCAAAGAGTGACTGCAAAAGAACTGGCTTATGCTAAAGAGTCTACACTTAACTCCTTTGTATTCAACTTTCAAGACCCTAGCCAAACCTTATCACGCTTGATGCGATACGAATATTACGGCTATCCTGCTGATTTTCTCTTTCGCTATCAAAAAGCCGTCGCCGCCACCACAGCAGCCGATGTCCAACGGGTAGCACGAGAATATCTCAAACCAGAAAAGATTGTAACTCTAGTAGTGGGGAATCAAACCGCTATTCAACCGCCATTGACACAGTTAGCTAAACAAGTGACACCAATAGATGTAACGATTCCTGGTTCGCAGCCACAGGCAAAGAATTAATCGCGTAGATGGGTAGACACTCAATAGACCTCTTGCAAAAATATGTTTTTGCACTCTTAGGGAAAAGGGTAAAGGTTAAAGGGAAAGGATTTTGAGTTTCTTTACCTTTTTCCCGTTCTCCCTTACCCCGACAAATGCCAAAAAGTCTAATATCCAATAAAATCGCAAGGCTCAGATCCCCGACTGTCTAAGAAATCGGGGATCTTGTTTTTAAAATAATTTTCTCCATTATCGGGAAATGATTGAGGACAAAGTGGAGTAATAAGTAGAAACTAAATCAGGAACCAAAACCTCTGGAATTCCCAGAGGTTTTTTTCTATTGATCCTAGAAGCGATCGCACCAGCATACACTTCCAATACTTGTCGGGTTTTGGGGAAAAGGGTAAGGGGAAAAAGGAAAGAAAAAACCCTTAACCCTTCCCCTTTAACCTTTTCCCCAAACCAAATTCTGAGTTCAAAATGCGAAACCCAAGTAGTATTGCATACACTTCTATAAAACAGCAAAAGTTGTCGCCCCTATCAGGTCAACTAGAGTAAGCTAAATTTAGGTTTTAACTATCGGCAGTGGAGATGATGTTGTTGGAATTAAAGCGCATCCATGTTCCACCAGGACAAAGAGTGCTACTACGAGATGCCACCTGGCAGGAATTGGAAACAATTCTAGAGGATTTAGGGGAACACCGAGCAGCACGAATTGCTTATGATAGGGGAATACTGGAGATTATGGCACCACTGCCAGAACATGAATATGACAAAGAAATTATTAGCGATTTAGTCAAAGCTCTTTTGGAAGAATTAGACATTGAGTTTAGATGCCTTGGTTCTACCACTTTCAAAAACCAAGCAATGGCTCAAGGTATAGAACCCGACCAGTGTTTCTATATAAAAAATGAATCTAAGATTCGCGGCAAAAAGCGGCTAGATTTAGTAGTAGATCCTCCTCCAGATTTAGCTCTAGAAATTGATATTACTTCTCGTACTCATTTTAATATTTATGAAGCGCTAAAAGTACCTGAGCTTTGGCGTTTCGATCGAGGAAAGCTCCAAATTAATGTTTTGCAAGACGAACATTATGTAGAATCACAGCAAAGCCTAAATTTTCCTATATTCCCACTAATTGAAGCGATTCCCCAATATCTGGAGCAAAGTACAACAGCAGGCAGAAATGCAACGCTCAAAGCTTTTCGTCTTTGGTTACAAAAACAGATACAACAGCAATAACTTATGCTGTCACCGTAATTCACAACATAAATTCTGAATTATATTAGACTTATTGCAAAAGTCGGGAAAAGGGTAAGGGGAAAGGGGGAAAGGTTTGTTATTTTCCCTTTACCCTTTAACCTTTACCCTTTTCCCCTCTCTTGCAAAAAACACTTTTGCAAGAGGTATACTGCATCTAAAAATTTGTAGGACAGCAATTAAATATAATCGCTGTCCTACAAAATCGAAATACAAATTAGCTATTGAAACAAGTGTTTATGCAGGTTCAGGAATTAATACTGTGTCAATCACATGAATCACACCGTTATCAGCTTCCACATCTGGCGTAATAACTGTCGCATTATTGATTTTCACAGCACCATTAGATGCATCAATTTTGATGCTGCTTCCTTCAACGGTTGGAGCAGAGTCTAAATTGACCACATCTGCTGACAACACTTTCCCTGAAACAACATGATAAGTTAAGATTCTTGTCAGTAGTGGAACGTCAGCAAGCAGTGAGTCTACTGTCCCTTCATGTAGCTTAGAAAATGCTTCGTCAGTTGGTGCAAAGACCGTAAATGGGCCAGCGCCCTTGAGGGTATCCACTAAACCAGCAGCTTGTACTGCTGCTACTAAGGTATTAAAGGAACCAGCATTAACAGCAGTATCAACAATGTCAGCCATATCTTTGATAAATTTCTGTATCTTTCGTTACTGAAAATATACTTTTATTCAAACTATTACTATCTATCTACAGATAGGTTAAATTTTGTTAATGACTTGATACCAACAAGATATTGTTTGGTGCTGGCAGACAAAGGATACGATGCTGATAAGCGCGTGATTGAACCCCTGCAAGCCCAAGGCAAAACTGTCGTGACTCCGCTCAAGTGCAACCGCAGGAATCCTCGTGATTACGACTTAGACTTGTACAAAGCTCGTTATTTAATTGAAAACTTCTTTGCTAAACTCAAACAGTACCGGGCGATGCCTACGCAACTCGCTATGATAAACGGGCAACCAACTTTCTAGGTGCTATTTATATTTATCTGGCTGCTTCTGTCATCTGGCTCAATTGATGACACGCCCTAGCATTAGCGGATAAATTGTACTTCTTTGAAGTCATTACTACCGCATTTTAATCTATGTTTTTTAAACCCAAAACATTTTTATCATCGCTTGCATTATTACTCAGTTTTGCAACTCTATTTCTGAGTTCTTGGATTATTCTTCCGGCTCCAAATATGTTTTTCCTCACCCTTGCAGTGGGAGCGCCAGAAGTCAGTCCTTGGTTATTTTTATTAAATTTGCTCTTTTTATTACTATCTTTATTCTATATCCGTCGCCGGAAATTACAGCGTTTAGTTTGCATTTTCAGTTTCATCGGATTGCTAATTTGTGGATGGGTGCTAGTAAATATTCCTCCAACTCAAATGCAGGTGGCTAAAGCGATGAAACAAGGGCTGGGAGCAAATTATCTAGAGCAAATTCCAGTCAAAGTAAGGGCTAATATGCAAACCCATTCCTTTGACTTAGTTAATTTCTTTCGGGGTATTAGATTAGGGAAAACGCGTCATCAAAAAGATATTCTCTTTGCTTCTCCTGGGGGAGTGCCTTTAAAAATGGAAGTTTATCAACCCCCAGAAGTAGGGAAATATCCAGCAGTGGTAGTAATTTATGGTGGAGCTTGGCAATATGGCAATACTCATGCCAATACCGAGTTTAATCAATATATTGCAAATCATGGATATACGGTATTTGCGATCGACTATCGACACGCACCTAAATATCAGTTTCCATCTCAGTTAGATGATGTGCGTACAGCCCTAAATTTTATTCGCAAACATGCAGCTGAATATGAAGCCGATTCAGAACGTATGATACTTTTAGGACGTTCTGCTGGCGCACATCTAGCAATGCTAGCGGCTTATCAACCCGATGCACCACTTATTCGTGCTGTGGTGAACTATTACGGGCCTGTTAACTTAACTGAAGGATACAAAACACCACCAAATCCCGATCCGATAAATTCTCGCGCTGTTTTAAAAGCATTTCTTGGTGGTTCTGTAGAAGAATTGCCTAATCGGTATGAAATTGCTTCACCGATAAATTACCTAACGCACCCTTTACCGCCAACTTTATTAATTTACGGCAGTCGCGACCATTTGGTGCAAGCGCGATTTGGCAGACAGATGTATGAACGTTTACATAATTCTGGCAATACTGCGGTTTTTCTGGAAATTCCTTGGGCGGAACATGCTTTTGATGCTGTTTTCAAGGGTGTAAGCAATCAATTAGCGTTGTATTATACTGAGAGATTTTTGGCTTGGGCGTTGTTCAGGCAATGATTTGATTCGCAGACTCACTCGCAAGTATTAAAAACTCAGCACTCCTTACTCCTTTTGAGGCCAGCGCCAATTGTAGCGATTCCATTCATACATACCTTGAATTTCATACTCAGCGCCATTGAAGAAGCGGACGACGCAATTAGTAGAGGAATCATCGCGATCGCTAATTTCCTTAACCTTAATTACCATACAGGGAAACCATTCCCGCTTACAAGGCCCATCTTCTTGCACCCATTCCCATAGTGCATTGGAAATTTCAATGCGATCGCCTACTCTTAACTTCAGTGCATCCTCAAAATAAGAATACTTGTCAAAATGATATGACTCAACCCGATTCAACCACTGTAAACCATAGCGTTGGCGAATAAATTGTACCGTTCCAGAGTCATTTTCCAGCAACCAGTCGTTGAGTAATTGCACTTTCCAAGTGCGGTTGCGTTGTTCTTCTTCCTTAACAAATTTTAAAAATGTTTCTAACTCCTCTGGGGTAAGTTCGTCTAGAGGATTAGCAATATTTGACTTTCCAGAGGTAGAATTTCCCTGTATTTGCTCAACCACTTGCAGTAATATCTGTTTCTGCGTGTCAGTGAGAGGACAGCTTGCTGCATCACAATCATTAAAGGCTGCGAACATAGCTACTTCAATCTCATCTGGAGTCATAAGTTCATAGCAATTGAGGGGTTATTCCCCTAATTATTACAAATGTTAAATTCAAGTCTCCAATCACCCTGTAGTTAAATATAGACATAATTAAATGTAAGATGCCTAATATTCAAGGAAGTCAGCAGAAAAACTTGATTCTGTCTCCTGAGTTCTTGGTATCGGTTTGGTATTTTCTAGTGTTGACCTATTTATCACCTAGTTAGGAAAATTGCCATGACTCAAACTCAGCATCCAACAAAACTCCTGACTTTTGCGGAATTTCTGGCTTATGACGATCCCACTGATACCCGCTATGAATTAGTGGATGGAGAGCTAGTAGAAATGCCAACCGAGAGCCAGGAAAATTGTGATATTGCCAAATTTCTATTATTCGAGTTGGCAAAGCATTTTCCTATTACCTTGCTGGCTTACAAGGACATTGAAGTTGAAGTTAGTGGGCGACGAGCAACCTGTCGCCTACCTGATCTGGTGTTGCATACGAAAGAATCGAAAGCGGCTTTGATTGGCAGTCCTCGCAATCTGATTACCCGCGATATGCCCCCGCCTGCGCTGGTGGTTGAAGTCGTCAGCCCCGGAACTGAGAACCGCAGCCGCGATTACCGTTATAAGCGCACAGAATACGCAGCTAGAGGCATTACTGAATACTGGATTGTCGATCCTGAGTTAAAACAAATCACTGTTTGCAAGTGGGTCGAGGGACAATATGAAGATACGGTCTTGAAGGGTACGGCAACCATTGCATCTGATATAGTACCTGATTGGGAATTGATCGTGGAGCAGGTATTTGCAGTGACGAATTAATCAGGGAAGTAGAGAATAGAGAGTAGGGGTATGTTGTAAGCTGAGGTTATCAGTTAATAATTATTGAATTAAATCACGGGGTCTTTTATGCGGTTGCGTTCACTCACGGTCGTTTTTATTTCATGTCTTATTACTTTTCTATCGTGGGTGATTATTCCCCCAGCTGAAGCCCTGACACAGATTAAACTATTTGATGTTTCCTATAAAGATTGTCCACCAGAACTAGCACAAGGGGCTGTTATCAGTAGTGGTAGCGCTGCTGCCAATTGTTTTCTGGTCGTTGGCAAAGCAGAAAATGGCACTAACAAAACAGTCTACGACGCAGATATTTTTGGACGCATCTATGATGCTAATAATGACTCGGTGATGCAAAACCGCACTCGCTTAGGCTCTATTACCGAGGTGCCACCAGGTATTAGCGATTTTGAATTGAGAATTTCTGTACCTGCGAATCAGCCTACTCCGTTGAAGCTAAAACAGTTCAAGGCTGCGGGGTTTAGCGGTCAAGTGCGTAAGTAATTCGTAATTCGTAATACTTCGGCTACGCTCAGTACAAGTTCGTAATTCGTAATTCTTAGTACGGCTAGGTAATTAGAAACCCTGTAAAAAATAGTAGAGACGCTTGTATACTTAACGTCTCTACACAATTCTTTACCAAGGTAGTAATCAAAATCCTTCTATAAGGGCAGGCTAGCTGGAATGGCACTCAAAAGACTACTAACTAGATTGAGTGCTAAGAAAGCTAAGATCGGCGAAAAATCCATACCGCCCAATGGGGGAATAATTGAGCGGAATAGATTCAGATAAGGATCGGTTATCTGGGCTAAAGCGGCAAATGGCTGGTTATACCAGTTGATTGTCGGGAACCAGGTTAGCAAAACCCGGATAATTAGCAAATAGCTATAAAAGGTGACAAAGGTAATTAGTGTTGTAATCAGTAAACTCATGGATAGCTTTGTTTCCTACTAGGTGTCAAACGCGGTCTTATGTTTTAATTTTAATTTAGTCCAAAGTCAAAAGTGTTTGCGGATTTCACCTTTACCACACTTGACACTTTCACCACGCCTAAACAAACTTCAAGAGTCTTTAGTGAGGGAGCGATCATTGCTTGGTTGGGGTGAACTACTATTCACGTTTCCTAGTTGATTTCGCACTTCATCTATTGTGGCATTTAGCTGGGCAATTTTATCTTCTAGCGATCGCCTGGCCGTTTCTATACTGTTGCTTTCACTTTCTGAGGCTTTCATCTGACGCCGCTTTGCTGCTATTTTCTTAGCTTCGGCTTGACTATCTGTCAGTTCTGTCTCTTCTTCTGCTAGCAATTGAGGATCGCGTCGAGAAGCAATCAGTGCCCCGATAACACCACCAAATACGCCACCAACAAACGCCCCTGCTAAAAAACCACTGCCAAAACCATCTCGCTGACTCATATCTTTACCGCCTTCAACAAACCTTGCAACTTTTACAGTAGTTATGCTATTTCCTGCCCTAGCTGCATACTAGCTTAAGTCCCAAAGATGCGATCGCCCGCATCTCCCAATCCCGGTACAATATATCCCTTGCTGTTCAGCTTTTCGTCAATAGTAGCAGTGTAAATTATTAAACCTGGATAAGCTTCACTCAATTTTTGCAAAGCTGGTGGAGCCGCTACTACACAAACAATCCTCGTCAGAGCCGGATCAGCACCTCGTTGTGTCAATTCTGCCATTGCCGTCATGATTGACCCTCCAGTTGCCAACATTGGATCGGTAATTAACACTCGTGTTTCCGGGTCAAATTTTTCTGGTAACTTGTTCAGATAACAATGAGGTTGCAGTGTCTCTTCGTCTCGCGCCAAGCCAAGGTGGTAAATCGATGCTAAGGGCAATAAAGTCTGCGCTCCCTCTAATAATCCTAATCCAGCTCGTAGAATTGGTACTACTGCCATAGGCACCTGCGGATCAATCACCGTTGCTGGACAGGTATCTAAAGGACTTTGCACTGCTATTTCTTGGGTTGGCAACCAGTCTCGTGCAGCTTCATAAGTCAGCCATCTTCCCAACTCAGTCATGGCGCTGCGGAACAATACTGAAGGCGTGCCTGCATCACGGGCAACTGCCAGCCAGTGTTTGATCAGGGGATGGGGTGGAACATAAACGCGCAATTGTAGCGTCATAGCCAGAAATAGGCGCCTTTTGATTGTATAAGAACTGAAACACCATAATACTCTTTCCTGCATCCGGCTGACAGCTTAAAATTAACAATCTCAATTTTATTGATAAAAATTTTCATTAGTAGTTGACATTAATTCTCAATCAAGGCTATATTCTTATAAAGTGTTCTCCTCTCTTTTAAGGATCGGCAGACGGGATTAGCCAGCAGTAGCAGGCTCGTCCCTCTTTTTTTTATTTGTCATTTGTCATTGGTCACTTGTACTGAGCGTAGTCGAAGTATTGGTCATTAGTTAAATTAAATATTGATTGACTCTAGACAAAGGACAAATACTTCTCTATGAGACGCTACGCGTTAGCGGAGCTTTCGCTTTAGCGATACGCTCAGTACAAATGACAAAGGACAGAGGACAAATGACAAATGATAAATGACGCAATCGTAATTGGGTCTGGGATTGGCGGATTAGTAACAGCGACCCAGTTGGCGGCGAAGGGAGCGAAAGTGCTGGTACTGGAACGTTATTTGATTCCAGGTGGTAGTGCTGGTTATTTTGAACGCCAAGGCTATCGATTCGATGTTGGGGCGTCAATGATTTTTGGGCTGGGACAGAACGGTACTACTAACTTACTCACCCGTGCATTATCAACTGTAAATGTTAGCCAAGAAGCGATCGCAGATCCGGTACAGATTCACTATCATTTACCCCAAGGTTTAGACCTGAAGGTTGACCGGATTTATGAAAAATTTTTGCAAAATCTTATTGCTCATTTTCGCCATGAAGAACAAGGGATTCGTCGTTTTTATGACGAATGCCAAAAAGTATTCAAGTGTCTCAACAGCATGGATTTGCTGTCGCTGGAAGAACCTCGGTATTTACTGCGCGTATTTTTCCAGCATCCTTTGGCGTGTCTCGGTTTAGCTAAGTATCTGCCGCAAAATGCTGGGGATGTGGCACGGCGTTACATCAAAGACCCGCAATTATTGAAGTTTATCGACATGGAATGTTATTGCTGGTCGGTGGTTCCATCAGACATGACTCCAATGATTAATGCTGGAATGGTCTTTTCTGACAGGCATTATGGCGGAGTTAACTATCCCAAAGGCGGAGTCGGACAAATCGCTCAAAAACTAGTCGAAGGTCTAGAAAAGGCTGGAGGTCAAATTCAGTACCAAGCTAGAGTCACCAAAATTCTTACAGAACAAGGAAAAGCGGTAGGTGTGCAACTGGCTAATGGTAAAGTATATCGGGGTAAACGTATAGTTTCTAATGCTACACGCTGGGATACATTTACACAATTACTACCAGTAGAAGCAATGCCAGATAATGAGAAAAAATGGCAACAAAACTACCAAAAATCTCCAAGCTTTTTGAGTTTACATATCGGGGTAAAGGAGTCAGTTTTACCTGCGGGGACAGAGTGTCACCATATTTTGCTGGAAGACTGGGAAAAGATGACAGCAGCAGAAGGCACAGTTTTTGTTTCGATTCCGACATTGCTTGACCCAGATTTAGCACCAAATGGATATCACATCATTCATGCCTTTACGCCTCACTGGATTGATGATTGGCAAGAACTTTCTCCAAGTGAGTACGAAGCGAAAAAAGAAAAGGCAGCTTGGCGAATTATTGACCGCCTAGAGAAGCTTTTTCCAGGTTTAGATGCCGGATTGGATTATTTAGAAGTAGGGACGCCGCGCACACATCGCCGCTTTTTGGGTCGTGAAGATGGCACTTATGGGCCAATTCCTCGGCGCAAGTTGTGGGGATTATTAAATATGCCCTTTAATCGCACAGCTATATCAGGACTTTATTGTGTAGGGGATAGTACCTTTCCAGGTCAAGGTTTGAATGCAGTCGCTTTTTCTGGGTTTGCTTGCGCCCATCGTATTGCCGTAGATTTAGGATTTTAATTACAGAAACAGCCTCTAACACAATAGTAAGCCTTGTTACTCCTGATCTGGTATTTTTTTGTTCTGAAAATTAGCTAACTCTGATGCTAAAGTCTCTTCTAATGCATTTAGAATCGCTTGGGGATCAACAGCTTCTTTCATTATTTGGGCTTGCGGATCAGAGCGATTTTTGACATTGGGAATATCTTGGCGTAATTCTTCAATTAAAGCGATAAGTTTTGCGATTTTCTGCTCAGAGAGCAGGTTAAGCTGAAGGCTAAGTTGCGCCCGTTGCTCTGCTAATTTTTCTTGACGCTCTTGTTTTATCAACACCCCTGTTGTTACTAACAGAGAACCTGCGGTCAGTGAAAATTGTAGCCAAGAAAATGGCGGGGGATCGAATCTTGATATGCCTAAACGTCGTGGTAAGACATTGGGTGTTACCCACAGAATAATTCCTAACAGGATGCTATACAGGAATACCGGACGACCAAAAAAGGCTGTTACTGTTTCTACAAACCGTTGATGTTGAGGTACGTCTTTTTCATAACGTCTGTGCAGGTCAATAATAGTCTCGATATTTTGACTAATCGCTTCCGGCAATGGGGCTGTGGGCAAAATGGTTTGGCAAGGTGCTGAAGATGGTACTTGCGGTGAATCTTTTGGATTTGGTTCATCTTGGGAAAACATGGACAGCTTTCTTGTAGTACTGATTTCTCTAAATCAATAACTCAAGTTTTAGCTATATATGTATACTTTTAGGTAGAAAAATATATGAAAGTACCTATAGACAGATTTTGGCAGATTGCGATTGCTGTTGAATCAAGCAGAGATATTGAAACAGAATCATAACATCAAATTTCTTGTTTCAATATTGCATTGAGATATAGTGACTTGTTAAAAGTATAGTTGATTATATACTTTTTAGATATGTCATTTTGATGTCAATGCTATGTCAGGATAACAGTCATGTTTACGTGGTATGTCTATTGAATATCTAATGTAGATTTCGCAATAAAAGCCTTCAGTGACAACACAATTGTGACATTGTGGCTCATGCCGGAGAAACAGTCATCAGCCACGATACGCAAACGCATTCGTGTGTGGATACGGTAGGTTACGCCATGCTCAAAATCGATTCGGTTGGTTCTTTACCGTGCCTTTTCACTGCAATTTACTAAACTTTTCATAATTGTGCTTTAATGGTGGGCGGCTTTTGTTCGTTCAATAATTTTCCTCACACACAAAGCGATCGCTGATGCTACTCACACACAAAGAAAACATTGTAAAATTTAGCTGGCTTCTACCCAGTTTCTTAAGCTTAATCCTACTTGGCTCCACTGTTAAAGCTAATGGTGCGATGCCTGTGGCGGGCGTAGCGATCACAAATTGGCATTTTGATAGCAATCGTAATCATCTGGACTTCACCACAGATAAGAATGTTCAACCGAAGGTACAACTACTTACCAACCCTACTCGTCTGGTAATTGATTTGTCTGGAGTTACATTAGGATATCCACAGACTAGTCAAAGAGTGGGGCCAGTAATTAAAGACATTCGCATTGAGCAGTTTAATGCAGAGACTACCCGTATGGTAGTTACTTTAGCACCCGGTTACACCTTTGATTTAGCACAGGTGCAACTGCAAGAGGAATCCCCCAATCATTGGTCTGTGCAGTTACCCAAGCCAATACAACTGGCTACAACCCAGCCGCAATATTTAGAGATAACTCCGAGTATTTCTCCAAGAGTGAATGATAATAGCACTCTCTTTGCTGGTGTGGTTCCAATGCATTCACCGATGAAAGCGCTGGAACCTCAAATTAAAGCCTTGATGAGTCGCTACAGCTTTCTGAAAACAGGAATGTTTTTTCTGGATTTGGATACTGGGGATTATTTGGATATTGGAGGCGATCGCGTTTTCCCTGCTGCTAGTACAATCAAACTGCCAATTCTCATCGCCTTTTTCCAGGATTTAGATGCTGGTAAAGTCACCCTTCAGGAAAATCTGACGATGCGGGGTGATTTAGTCACCAATGGTTCTGGAATTATGCAGTATGAACGAGTTGGGAAGAAGTACACAGCTTTGGAAACCATCACTAAGATGATTACCATTAGTGATAATACCGCTACCAACATGATTATCGATCGCTTAGGTGGAGCGGCGAAACTAAATCAGCGTTTTCGTAGTTGGGGACTGAAAGACACGGTAATTCGCCATCTTTTAGCTGATTTGAGAGGAACCAACACCACAAGTTCTCAAGATATGGCACGGGTGCTGGCTTTAGTTGTGAATAACAAGTTAGTTTCGCCACAAAGTCGGGAGCAAGCTTTAGATATTCTGCGTCACACCACAATTCACACATTGCTTCCCGCCGGTTTGGGGAAAGGTGCAGTTATCGCCAACAAAACTGGAGATATCGGCTTTCTTATCGGTGATGCGGGATTTGTAACTATGCCCAATGGTAAGCGCTATTTGGCCGCCATTTTCGTCACCCGTCCCTATAAAGACACCAGGGGAAGAGACTTTATTCGTCAAGTTTCCCAACTTGTTTACAATTACCTGAATCAAGAGAACCCGGTTGCTGCGGTTGATTCGCCTAATAGTATTACGAGATAGTAATAGGCGGTTAGAAACCGCGTTTACATAAACAAAACCCACCTCCGTGGGTTAAAAAACCTTAATTTTCTCTTAGTCCGCGGAGGCGGACTTAGCCTGTATAGCCGCGAATTCTATTCGCCCAGGCTTAAGTTGACAATAATGACAGCTTAAGCCCCTACAGTAATTAGATAATTGTGATTTTACTTGCGGCTTTAATAGCCTTTTCCCTAGCCTCTTCGATATTAATACCCTTCGCCAAAGCTACGCCCATTCGCCGATATGGATGAGCATTAGGTTTACCAAATAATTTAATATCTACATCTTTTTCTGACAAAGCATCGGCAACACCACTAAAAGCAATAGAATCAGATTTTTCTGAGGCTAAAATTACCGCACTAGCTGAGGCTCCTAGCTGTTCTATTTGAGGAATTGGTAAGTCTAAAATAGCTCTTAAATGTAGTTCAAATTCATTGAGATTTTGTGAGATTAATGTCACCATTCCTGTATCGTGCGGTCTGGGAGAAAGCTCTGAAAAAATAACTTCATCTTTGGTAATAAAAAATTCAACGCCAAAAATTCCGGCTCCTCCTAAAGCATCAGTAACTTTTATAGCTATTTCTTGGGATTTTAATATTTTATCTTCAGAAATTTCTGCGGGTTGCCATGATTCTTGATAATCTCCTCGTTCTTGACGATGACCAATGGGAGAACAGAAAATTGTTGGTGCATTCCACTGTTTAATTGTTAGTAAAGTTATTTCGATTTCAAAATTAATAAATTCTTCGACGATGACCTTTTGACTGTCTCCTCTAGAATTAGCGATCGCATAATTCCAAGCCTTCTCAACCTCACTCTTATCCTGGACTACAGACTGACCTTTTCCAGAGGATGACATCACAGGTTTAACAACATTACTAAACCCAATTTGATCGGAAACTGCAATTAATTCTTCTAAAGTTGTTGCATAACCATATTTAGCTGTTCTAATGCCCAATTCTTGATGCGCCAGTTCCCGAATTCTGTCGCGGTTCATTGTGTAGTTAGTAGCTGCCGCAGTCGGTATAACTGTAATCCCTCGCTGTTCAAATTCAATCAGTTTTTCTGTTCTGATTGCTTCAATTTCTGGTATAATTATATTTGGCTGATGTTTTGTCACTACAGCTTCTAAATCATCAGCACTGAGCATAGAAATAACTTCAAAAGCATCAGCAACATGCATCGCTGGAGCATTAGCGTAGCGGTCAACGGCAATTACATAATTACCAAGACGTTGAGCTGCGATCGCAAATTCTTTGCCTAGTTCTCCTGAACCTAGCAACATCAATTTTTGGGGTAACTTAATACTCATTAACTTATCCAGTCAATTTCAATTTAATCATATAATTTTTTGTGTTTTCATTACCATCTCCTCAAGAATTAAATATAGCTCCACGTAGTTCTAAATCTTGACGTTGTAGATCGTTTAAACCAGTACCTACGCCAAGCTGACATTTATCTACTAAAGTCTCTAACCAAATAGTCTCGTTTAGAGTTGCACCTCGTAAATCTGCATTTCTCAAGTTGGCTTTCGTAAAATTTACAAATAAAAGGTCTGCATTGACTAAACTACTACCTTGTAGATTTGCTCCTGATAAGTTTCCTCGAATCAAATTTACTTCATCTAAAATTAAACCAGATAAATCTGCTCCAATAAGATTAGGAAACTTTAACTGACTGGGATATTTAAAAAACCGCATTATACAGATGATATTGGCTTCATTTAGTTGTATTTTAGTTAAAAATTCATAACGAGCTATACCCATTTGCTTAAGAATTTGTAGACGCTGTGGTGGATTTTTTTCTAAAAACTGGATGGCTGTATGGCGTAGGTCTTGAGTCGATAGATTTAGCATGATTGTCAGATTGTCGTGATACTTATGCTAATTAAAAGTTTAACCTTAATGCAAAAACCCCGACTTCTCAACGAAATCGGGATTCTAATAGATAACTATTTACTTAGCGTCCTGCCAATAATGCTTTCGTAGCAGATTCGCCTGCTAATCTCACGCGTCTTGTTAACTGGAAATTCAACAATGCTAAAACACTCAACTCTGCTAGGAGTGCCATAAAAATTGTTGTCACCCCAGAGTATTGTATCGCTGCCCAAGGATAAGTTGAAAACAGCCAGATAGTAGGATATTTCCACGAAGAGATACCGAGAAATTGTAGAATCATCGGTGGTAGGAAGCTTACTACACTTATAGTACCTATTGCCCAGAAAGAACGTTTGGGAGTTTTCAGCAAAAGTATCAATTGAACGATGGTAGCATAAATCATCATTAAGCTGATAGACAAAGCTATAGCTAAAAGTACTTTCAACCTGTCAACATTCTCACCTGCCCAATTTGGGCTATGTGTATCAAAAACAGATGTAAATGAAATCCAAACTAGCCAGGGGATAGTAACAATTGCCAGATTAATAGCGATCGCCACGAGTGCAGGACTTTTTTCAGCCCAAATTAGATCCTGCCAAACACTCTTGTGGCTAGAAACTGCCTGATGTCGATATCTTGCCCAATCTTGTACATCTTGACGGTGAGGAGAAAGAACCGCAATTAAACTAAAAATTAACACCAAATTATACAGTGCTAGTGAAGCAAAATTGTCTCTAACTTGCTCATCCAATTTGAAATTATTGTTAGCAATTTGTAGAGTAAATCCCCACATCATAAACTGGCAAAATCCTACCATTAAGTAACTTTGCTTTTTGCTGAGCGTTGAGGCTTCAGGATTGCGGAAGCAACGTTTAAGAGCTTGCAAAATACCGTAACTACACAATCCAAAATTCAACAAGTGAAAACCAACTACACTAACAACACTTGTTCCTAATGGTAAATAGAAAAACTGCCAGTATTTCAGAGGAGAAGCATTGGAGAGGTGGAACAAGTTAGGAAATAGATAATTAGTTATATCCCAAGGATTAAAGAGTCTAAACCAAGCACTTGAATTATTTAAATTGTTGTAAGATGATGCCAGCCCCATCGTTGTGCATAGAAAAATCAAAACTGCACCACTACCCAACCAAGGCTGAAAACCGCTAAACCAACGACTCAGTAAGCCAAATAATAGTGCTGCACTGTAGAAGAAAATACAGCTAGCAGCAAGAATTGCGTAGTAACTTAAAATGTAACTAAAGGCAATGTTAGCAGACAGCCCAGCCCAGAAATGTAAAGGAACTGCTACTAAGACGATCAGATAAATTAAACTCGGAACCCCTAACAACTTACCAGTCAATATAGTTGTTTCTGATTGAGGACTGAGACGGATGAAATTCAGCGTACCGCGAGTTTCTTCTTTGGCTAAATCGTTGATTAGCAAAAAAGTTCCTGCAACTAATAGTGTAAATATAAAAATTACACTCAACGAGAGGAATATATATTCCCAATGATCTCGCCACCACAATTGCCAATCAATTTGGTTTGCAGGGCAAAAATTCTTGGAGAAAAAATCATTGAAGTCAGCAATTCTAGATTGATCTAATTGCTGGTAAAACTGATTTTGTTTTTGTTCATATACTCGACGTAAACCACAGTATGTACCAGTTAGGGAGTATTTATTATCAGGAAATTCGCGCAACTGATATAAAAAAACTACCAGTTGTAGTAATAAGGATGTTGCAGCTGCGATCGCTACATTAAAAAATTTCAGTCGTCCTTTGAGTTCCCGCAATAGTTGCGGATTCCAATCGCCGATTTTATCTATTAAATTGGGCATCATAGCAAAAAATTCTCCAAAAATGGGGAGTGATATTTATTGACGAATCAAGATGCTTGTTTGTGACCTAATTTTAAGAAAATGCTTTCTAAGTCTTCTTGTGTGCAGTGAAAATCAGTCAGGGGAATACCTGCTTTGATGAGCGATCGCAACAACTCTGCACTATCTTCATCTTTGCCGGAAAAATTTACCCGCACACTGTTTTTTCCTACTATCACCTCCGATTCTTGTACCAAAGGATGATGTTTTAGTTCGCTCAAAAGTGCCTCTAAGTTCCCCAGAGTTGAGATCACAATTTGCTGATGAGCAAGACGCTGATAAAGTTGTTGTAGAGAAGTACTTTCTACCAAGAAGCCAAGTTCCATAATTCCTACAGAAGTACAGAGTTCAGCTAAATCACTGAGAACGTGGGAAGAAATAATTACAGTCATTCCAGCTTCTTGTAAAGCCTTAATGATTTCCCGAAAGTGCATCCTAGCAATGGGATCAAGCCCAGAAACAGGCTCATCTAGTAATAATAAAATCGGTTCGTGGATAATGGTTCGCGCTAAACTTAAGCGCTGTTTCATCCCCCGCGACAGAGTAGAAATCTGACTATTGCGTTTATTGCCAAGTTGAATAAGTTCTAAAACTTCATGTAAGCGTTGAGTGCGGCGTGGTTCTCGCAAGCGATACAGACGCGCAAAATAATCTAGGTAATCCCAAACTGTCAAATCCTCATACAGTGGGTAGTCATCGGGTAAGTAGCCTAGACGACGCTTGAGCTTAGGATTACTCTTGTCACGGAGTAAGCGATCGCCATTAATATAAATCTCACCCGTAGTTGGTTCCTCAGCAGTTGCCAACATACGGATGAGAGTTGTTTTACCCGCGCCATTCGGCCCGATCAGTCCATATACTTCCCCCGCCTGGATTTCTAAATCAACATCATTGACAGCAACGTGCCGGTCAAATTGCTTAGTTAATCCACGGGTGCAAATTGCTAATTCTTTTACCATCGCTGCTGGGGTGCGGCTTGTGATTAACAGTTAACCTAACCTTTTTTTACAGTTTTTGTCAGGCTGGTTTCAGAAATTGAAACTAGCTTTCAGAAAATTGGCGACAAAAAAATAGGTAAGGCATATATCCTACCTATTTTTATATACATTAATTAAGAGATGTAAATTAGTTTGTAGTTGAGACTTTAGTCCTTAAAGATTCAAGCACTTAATGCTTACTACAAACATTTGAAAACTTTTGCAATAGACAACTATAGGACTTATATTTGATTTCCGAAAAAATTCAATACAACTCAAGGAGCCTTCTTACCTATTGCTTCTTACCTCTTGCCTCTTGCCTCTTGCCTATTCCCTATTGCCTCTTACCTCTTGCCTATTGCCTCTTGCCTATTCCCTATTGCCTATTGCCTCCTACACAAATAAGTTTAGAAATCAAATCGGATTGCTATAGTATCAAGTTATTTCTGATAGTGGTGGAATGACGTTATTAATCCCATTACCAGATGAACCGCTAATTGCATAACGGTATTCGGGAACTGGATACCCAGCCTCACCAAAGGTTTCCCGGATAGTTTTATTAGTGTCGAAGTAAACCTGCCAGTAATGCTCGTTATTGCAATAAGGACGTACTGCTAGTACAGGCCCGGCAAAATTGAAATTTAGAATTTCTATATCCGGTGCTGGATTTTGGAGGACATTAGGAATTTGGCTAATTTTCGCTTTCAAAAGTGCGATCGCTTCGTTATGTTTGACATCATGATGGAGTTGAGCCACTAGATCAACCCGACGGTAAGGGTTGGCAGAATAATTCTGGATGTTATCAGCAAATATTTTATTATTAGCGACAATTGTCAACACGTTATCAGGCGTATTGATATTAGTTGTGAACAGTCCAATTTCTGTAACAGTGCCTGTCACGCCTGCTGTAGTAATGAAATCACCAACTTTGAAAGGTCGAAAAACAATTAAAAATGCTCCGGCTGCAAAGTTTGCTAGTAATCCACCCCACGCTGCACCAATTGCAATGCCAGCTCCTGCAAGCAATGCAGCAAAGGAAGTTGTTTCAACCCCAAAGAAGCCGAGAATTGCCACAACTAGAATAATTCTCAGTGTGACACCAATGATATTTAGAAGATAGTTAATGAGTGTTGGATCAACGTGTTGACCTCGGAAAGCACGTCGTACAAGCTTCAATCCAAAGTCAATCAAGCGTTGAGCAATCAGCCACAGAGCGATCGCCCCTAAAATTTTTAGTCCAAACTGAGTTAAAAGTTGACTAGCAACTAGGCTAATTTGTCTGAAATCCATAATTTTTTGCCCGTGAATTATGAAACACAATCAACATACAATAAATTAAATGAAAATCTCCTATAAATACTTTTTTTTAATTTTTGCTGTCATGTCCAGCAGATAGCAAACTCTTCTCGGAGCATATCTGAACAGTTTTTGTCACATATAAATATTTTCTTACAGAATTATCTACTTTTGACTTTACTGCTGTTTTTTCCACTCCTCAATTCGAGCAAAGATGTCAATCGATACTGGGATTTCCCAAAATTTAATCCTTGTCTGGTGTATAATCGTTGCTCCCGATCTCAAATTTCTGCATAAATCGTGCCATACCAGCAGGGTCAACTTCTTTATTCAAGGCTTTTATAGCGCTTCCTATGCTAGTGAAGTATAGCTAGACTTTATATATAAAACCTTTCAATTTTGAGGATATGGCTCATTTGATCGAGAACCGCTATATTTCCAACCTCTTAACCTCAGCTTGATGATATGCCTGCTAATCAATGACTATAAGACTATCTATTCTTAAAGAGGTTACAGGTGTCAAGCAAAAAAATCGGTTTTTGGTCTGTGTGGGCCTTGGGTGTAGGCGGCATTGTTGGTGGACTTTTTCCAGCACTGGGAGTTGTAATTCAAATAGCTGATGTCGGCGCACCACTAGCATTTGCGATCGCCGGCACAATAGCTTTGATAACTACTTATGCTTATGCAAAACTTTCGGTAGCTCATCCATGTCGAGGCGGGACAGTAACCTTCTTAAATCAGGCTTTTGGTTCAGGGCTGTTTAGTGGAACACTGAATCTTCTACTGTGGTTTAGCTATGTAGTCATGCTTTCCTTTTACTTACAGGCTTTTGGTAGTTATGGAGTTAGCCTGTTTACATCTACTCAACCTATTTGGAAGCATTTACTGATTAGCTTGGCAATTTTAGGGGCAACTGGATTAAATCTACTACCTGTCAAACAATCGACAGCTACGCCTTTGAAGAAGCTTTGCTCAATTATAAAATGTTTTTGTAATAGTCCACGTTTGGATTAATTTAACTTGAATTCGCTAGTTAACAGTGCCTTCTCTGTTAGCAGGTCGTTAAATATAGCTGTTTGTTTTAGATTTTCATTATGAATCATTTCTTAAAAGTGATTTAAGAATGGCTCATAAACGGTAATTTTATCTGGAACGTCGAGCCTTTACCCTCATTGCTGATCGCATGAATGTTACCGCCATGAGCCTGGATAATTTGTTGAGCGATCGCTAATCCCAACCCAAATCCGCCGCTTTCTCTGGCACGTTCTGTATCAACTCGGTAAAAGCGATCGAAAATGTAAGGTAAATCTGCCTCTGGAATTCCAATTCCAGTATCAATAACCTGAATTACTGCCCGATCTGAGTGAGGTTCTAAGCGTAACCAGACAGTTCCACCAGATGGAGTATAATTACAGGCGTTGTTAAGCAAGTTTTCCACAGCTAGGCGCAGCAAATCGGGGTCAGCCCACAACTCAATGGGTTGTTCTGGTAAATGGCTGCTCAACTCGATCGACGCTTTTGCAGCAACAGTATTGTAATAAATAGCTAAATTTTCTAGCAAGCTATTGAGATTAACCTTTTTGAGAGATTTGGGAGTTAATTTTCCTTGATGCCGAGCTAACAGCAGTAGGTTATTGACCAAGGTACTCATCGACTTGGCGCTATCGATGATGTTTTCTATTGAGGGATGGATTTGGGGACGGTCTGCTGCCATTAGTAACCCAACTTGGGCATTGGTTAAAATCGCAGACAAGGGCGATCGCAACTCATGAGAAGCATCTGATGTAAAGCGTTGTAGTTGATTATAGGCTTGCTGAACGGGTTGCATAGCTATGCCGCCAAGTACCCAACCTGTAAGTCCAATTAACCCCAGTGCTATAGGCACAGCAAGGGTCAACATTAACAGAAATTCTCTAAGATCGTTTTGAGTTTCTGTCAGTGGGATACCAACTTGCAGATAACCGATGACCGAATTTCCTCCTTGAACAGGTAGGGTGACTTGACGAAGCCAAAGCGTCTCACCTGTAAACTGGTCAACGGACTTAATCGTGAGAAACTCAGATGCTATTTTTAACTCTTCTGGAGGTGGAGTACCAAAAAACCGCTTGAGTTTGCCATACGGGTCATACCAGCGAACATACACCAATTCAATATCAGCAGGGTGAGAACCACTACCCAATAGCGGTATATTGCTCAGATCGACTTCTTTTTGTCCTTGATACAGCCGATACTGCGAACTGGCTGCCATTAGCTCTGCTCTTTTATAAAGCAGTTGATCTAATGCTTTGAGCTTGTCTTTTACCTCAAGATTGTAAATCACTCCAGCAAAGAGAATGAGAATGCACCCCATTGAAAGGGTAAACCAACGAGCTAAGTTACGACGACTGCGGTTAAACACAACTTATGCTAATTCGTAATTCGTAATTCGTAATTCGTAATGACGCTCGCGGACTCGCTACCGCTACGCTAACGTAATTACAAGACTTTTCAAGTAATTGAACTACACTACTCCCTACTCTGCGTCTCAGCCATTATCAAGTTTCAAGATGGTTCTGGAGGGTTGAGGCGATAGCCCATACCGTAGACAGTTTCAATCCAATCGGCTGCTGCTAATGTTTGCAAACGTTGGCGAAGTTTACGAACTAAAACGGTGATTGCATTGCTTTCTGGTTCACTACCCCACTCCCATACAGCTTGCTCAATTTGGTTGCGAGTCAAAACTTGTTTAGGATGACGCATGAAATACTCTAGCAACTGAAATTCTTGGCTGGAAAGGGATACAGTCGTCTCTTGACGCTCCAAAATTAATGTATCAAGATGAAGTTCGAGGTCTGCCAAGCAGAGAGTGTCTCCTTGCCAAAGGGGCGATCGCCTCCTCAATGCCCGCACCCGCGCCATGAACTCTATAATATCAATTGGTTTGACCAGGTAATCATCAGCTCCGGCATCTAATCCTATGACTTTATCAGGTGTGGTATCTTTTGCTGTAATCATTAATACCGGAGCAGTTTTTCCCGCCGCCCGATACTGTTGACATAAACTCACTCCACTAATCCGAGGTAACATCCAATCCAAAATCAGCAGATCGTATTCTTTTTCAGCTAAAAGCCATTGAGCGGTTTCACCATCCTTAACACCATCAACGCTGTGTCCAGCCTGAGAGAGAACCATGTGTAGCGGCATTAATTGCTTTGGATCATCCTCTACCAGTAAGATTTTCATCACTTTTATACACTTGTGCTTGTTTAGAATAATCCATTGAAGCAATCTCAACTTCTTTCATCAGTCAGATTTCAGAGGATTGTCTACCCCATTAAGATCGATACTTTTCAGGTTTTAGGGGAAAGGGAAAAGGTTTGAATTTACCTTTACTCCAAACCTAGTAACCTTTGTCCCAGACCAAAAAAAAGATTGTTGGGTTTATCCGAAAAGTATTGCCATTAAGATATAGATGAAGTATGAGCTAGCAAAATTAGCAGCAGGTGTATTGGTGTGGCATATTAGTAAACGTTGGCTGCAAGGGCTGGGATTAGAGTTTTGGTTGCCTCTACCACTAGTAGCGGTTGTGTTTTGGCTTGGTTGTAATTTCCTAGCTGCTCAAGAGTTAAGCCAGCCCTATTCCACAAAGAAAAAACTTCAGTCAGATACCCAACTCGAAGCACAAATATCAGTCAATGTGTTACTCATTAACGCCACCGTTAACCGAACCAAGAGAATTACCCAGGTTGAAGTGGAAACAGCAGATCCCATCCTGAAGCGATTGGAATTAGAACTTCAAACAATAGAATTCAACCAAATAGAAACGACAATTGCCCAAGAACTAGGTCTACCCAGTCAGGATATTAGAAAATTAGTGCGCTATGAATTTGCACAATAACATCGATCCGATTTTAGGTTAGTACCGCAAGGCAAAAGTCAAAAAGAGCCATTATTTTGGCTAAGGTATTGTAAAAAGGCAAGTTAATTATGAACAGAGATGAGTTACTATTTGAGTTTCAAAACATTAGAGAGCAGATAGAGACACTGTATAAATACATTAAAGAGACACCAATGCAACAGCAACAGGTGATTGCAGAATTAGAAGCTCTTGACATTTCTATCGGCAACCTAGAACTACTTAAAGAAGAAATGCAGGCTAGTTTAGAAACAATGGAAATCATTGAGGAACAACTGCTACAACAAAATGAAAAGATAATAACAGAACGCAAGCTTTATTATAATTTGTTTAAATTTGCACATAATGCTTATTTGCTAATAGATGCCCAAGGAATAATCAAAGAAATCAACTATGCTGCTGCTGCATTATTAAATATGTTGCCCAGTTTATTAGTTGGCAAACCATTAATTCATTACGTCTCTAGCAAAGAACACTCATTTTTTTATACCAAACTGAACCAGTCGTTAAATGTAAAGTCTGTGGAAGAATGGGAAGTAACTATCTGTCCGCGTAACGCTCAAGCTTTTGATGCTTTACTTTTAGTGAAACTTGTGCGAGAAGCTTTTGGGACACAGAGTTTATTACAGATATGCTTGCATGATATTACTAAGTACAAGCATGTACAGCGATCGCAATTAGCAGCAAGTCAGCAACCTGTCTTGAGCGAACCTGTGGAAACACTTTATAGACTTGATGGCTTACGCGTACTGTTTGTAGATGACGAAGCTGATACCCGCGAGTTGATTACAGCAGTGCTAAAGCAATATGGGGTGATGGTGACAACAGTTGCCTCTGTTACTGAGGCACTCTCTGAATTAGAGCGATCGCGTCCCGATGTCATAATCAGTGATATCAGAATGCCCGATGAAGATGGCTATGCTTTGATTCGGAAAGTTAAGGCACTAGAAGCAGAGAAAGGGTGGCAAATTCCTACTGCTGCTTTGACAGCTTATCTTGCAGAAGACCGAGCAAAAGCAATAAAAGCAGGTTTCCAGTCGCATTTGCATAAACTTGCTCAACCAACGGAGTTAATAGCAATGGTTGCACAGCTTGCTGGGCGAGGTTAAAGAGAGCAAAAGAAGCAGCACTTCGACTACGCTCAGTGACCGGGGGGCAGAGGGGCAGCACTTCGGCTACGCTCAGTGACCGAGGGGCAGGGGAGAAAAAGATTTTAGTTTTTTCAAGAAGCTTGTAAATAACACTCTAAAATTCTCTTAGCTGAAGAATTGAGAACTTTAGTAGATATTCTTGCTTTAGAAATATGGACAGCTTAACCGACAGCAACAAAGCCGCTCATGCTTTGGATGTGTTTGCAGGCGGTGGCGAGATGGGCGAGTTGATGCGATCGCATGACTGGTCGAACACCCCATTAGGTTCAGTCGAGAACTGGTCGCAGGGTCTGCGTACCATCGTTAGCACCATGCTCACGTCTCGCTTTGCCCAAATCATTTTCTGGGGAGAGGACTACATCCAGCTTTACAACGATGCCGTGATTCCCATATATGGCGCAACTCACCCCAAAGCGCTGGGGCAACCTGCTAGAGAGACATGGGCAGAAATTTGGCATGACCAGGTTAAGCCGGTGCTTGAAAGTGTCAGGACTACGGGGGAAGCCATCTTTGCGGCAGATCAGCCTTTTCACCCCTCGCGTTTTGGCTACCTGGAAGAGACCTATTTCACGTTCTGCTATAGTCCCGTTCGGGATGAGATGGACAAGATTAGTGGGCTGCTCTGTACCTCTACTGAGACTACCCAGCAAGTAATTAGTCAACGTCGCCTGACGATGCTGCGAGAATTAGCCACAGCTGGAAGTGGGGCAAAAACGCGCACTTTTGCCTGTCTTGCTGCTGCCGATACGCTCAATCCTTACGATATTCCCTTTGCCTTGTTCTATCAGGTCAACGAGCAAGGCAACTTGGCAGAATTGGTGGCTTTAAGTGGGCTGAGTGCAGACAGCACCGCTGCGCCAAGAGAGATTAATCTGACCGATCGCTCAAGTTGCTGGTCGCTAGTGGACGTTCTCCAGAGCCGTGAACCCTTGCTGATTACCGATGTGGTCGATCGCTTCGGTAAGCTCCCCGTCGAACCGTGGCCAGAAAGTCCCCATTCTGCTTTCATTCTCCCGATTCTGTCCCGCAACAAAGAAATTGTGGAATGTCTGCTGGTTGCAGGAATCAGCCCCCGCCTCCAGTTCAATGCCGAATATCGCTCATTTCTCGAATTGGTCGCCCAGCAGGTTGAAAGTTCCATTGCCACGGCTCGCAGCTACGAGCAAGAACTTGCGAGAACAGAAGCTCTGGCAGAACTCGATCGCGCCAAAACCACTTTCTTCAGCAACGTTAGCCACGAATTTCGCACGCCTTTAACCTTGATACTCAATCCACTTGAGCAAGTAATCGCTCAAACCTATGGTATACTCCAGCCCGAACAGCTCGAACAACTGGCGATCGTTCAGCGAAACGCCATGAGATTGCACAAACTAGTCAATACCTTACTTGACTTCTCCCGAATTGAAGCAGACAGAATACAAGCAGTTTATGAGCCAACTGATTTAGCCAAATTTACAGCCGAGTTAGCCTCAGTGTTCCGTTCGGCAATTGAAACAGCTTCTTTGCAATTAATCGTGGATTGTCCGCCCCTAAGCGACCTCGTGTATGTAGACCGCGAAATGTGGGAGAAGATAGTTCTTAACTTAATCTCCAATGCCTTCAAGTTCACCTTCACTGGAGAGATTGCCGTCTCATTACACCAAATAGGTGACAAAGTAGAGCTAAAAATACGCGATACAGGCACAGGCATTACTGATGAAGAGTTACCGAAAATTTTTGAGCGCTTTCACCGCATACGAGGTGTAAAAGCCAGGAGTCATGAAGGATCGGGTATTGGGCTTGCTTTGGTGGCTGAACTCGTTCATCTACATGGCGGCACTGTAAACGTGGAGAGTGTTTTCGGTAAGGGAACGACATTTACAGTAACTTTGCCTACAGGCTTATTGCACTTGCCAAGCAATCAAATTAGTGCCAAACCGACACTAGCATCAACATCAGTAGGTACTGCCCCCTATGTCGAGGAAGCACAGCAATGGCTAACAGAAGAAAATTTATGGGTTTGGGGCCGCCACTTTGTGGCGGCCCCAAACCCACCCCCGATAAATTCCTCGCAGTTCTCGACTGCACGCATTTTGTTAGTGGATGATAATGCCGATATGCGGGACTATGTAGCGCGTCTGCTATCAAAGCAATGGCAGGTAGAAGCTGTGAACAATGGAGTTGCTGCACTAGCAGCTGTTTCATTGCAACCGCCAGATTTGGTACTTACTGACGTAATGATGCCAGAAATGGACGGTTTTGAATTGTTGAGTGCATTGCGATCTGACCCAAAGACAAAAGGCATACCCATCATCATGCTGTCGGCTCGTGCAGGTGAAGAAGCGGCAATTGAAGGTTTACAAGCAGGAGCAGACGACTACTTAATCAAGCCCTTTTCTGCCCAGGAATTGGTCGCTCGCGTAGATTCTCACTTACAAATGGCGCGTCTGCGTCAGGAATTATCTTCAAATCGCCTCAAGGATGAGTTTTTAGCAACTGTTACTCACGAACTTCACGCTCCCTTGGTTGCTATCCTGGGTTGGACTCGCTTACTACGTTTAAATCAGCTGGATCGGTCTACTGCTTTACGCGCTTTAGATACCATTGAGCGCAGCGCTAACAACCAGGCAATGCTAATTGAGGATCTGCTGAATATTTCAACTATTCTCTCAGGTAAAGTCCACTTGAATCGAGAGCCAGTCAATCTCACTTCTACTGTTGGTGAAGTGATGCAGACAATGTTCAGCGATGCTCAGGCTAAAAGAATTCAAATTGTAGGGACGCGACGCCAGTCGCTACAGAAGGATATTTGCGTTTGCGGAGATTTAATCCGTTTGCAGCAAGTTTTCTCAAAATTGCTGCATAACGCCATTAAATTTACACCCACAGGAGGAAGCGTTGAAGTTCAGCTAGATATTTTTGACTCTTGGGTTGCTATCAGTATCAGCGACACTGGTATCGGGATTAGTGCCGACTTTCTCCCCCATGTCTTCGATCGCTTTACTCAAGAAGAACTACCCAGCAGACACACACCAGGGGGTTTGGGGCTGGGGCTGGCGATCGCGCGTCAACTTGTAGAACTACACGGCGGTACAATTGAGGCAGCGAGTGAGGGAGTTGGAAAAGGCGCAACGTTTACCGTTAAATTGCCTTTGATGGTGTCAGTTAACTAAAGAATAAAGAATAGTTAGATAACGTGAAAGCAAAAGCTCTTGCAGCCTGCGCGAAACACGGAAACGTGAAAGCAGAAGCTCTTGCAGCCAAAGCGGAAGCTCTTGCAGCTTGCGCGAAACACGGAAACGTGAAAGCAAAAGCTCTTGCAGCCAAAGCGGAAGCTCTTGCAGCTTGCGCGAAACACGGAAACGTGAAAGCGGAAGCTCTTGCAGCCTGCGCGTAATATGCAAATGTTAATACAGATCGCTCGTCAACTCGTCCAGCTGCACGGCGGTACAATTGAGGCAGCGAGTGACGGAGTTGGACGAGGCGCAATTTTTACCGTTAAGCTACTATTAGCGGAGATCCCCGACTTCTTTGAGAACTGGCAAACCTGAAGCACTTTGAACAATCTTGCTCAATTGCTGGAGTTATAAGGGTGATGCAACATCAAGAGCCACAAACTGCTACACTAGGCGACATTTTAATTACTGAGGAATTATCTAGGCGATCGCCCCGTTCTCCTAACTGGCAGGCTCAAGCCCAAGCAATGCAACCGCTGGCACGGCAGATGGCGCGTGATTCAAAAGCACTGATGCAAACTCTAGTAGAAATTGCACTGAAGCTATGTCAGGCGGGAACAGCAGGCGTTAGTTTGTTAGAAACAACACCCAATGGTGAAGAAATCTTTCGCTGGAATGTATTAGCAGGAACATTAGCACAGTACGTAGGCGGCAGTATACCCCGCAACTTTAGCCCTTGTGGAGTTTGCTTGGAGTGCGGTGCGCCTGTGCTTTTTTCCCATCCCGAACAGTATTTCACCTACTTTCAGGAAGCAAACACTCCCATTGTTGAAGGATTAGTGCTACCGCTGATTGCGGAGAATCACGCCCTCGGCACAATCTGGATTATGTCGCACGACGAGCAACGGCATTTTGATAGTGAAGATGTGCGAGTGATGACGAGTTTGGCAGATTTTACGGCTGCCGCCCTCTTACTCAATCAGCGACAAACTCAAGAATTGCTGGCTGTCAACGTTGCCCTAGAAGCGGAAATTGTCGAGCGCAAACAGGCACAAGAACGATCGCGCGCTTTGATTGAGAATCTGCCCGGTGGGGCGGCGTTTGTCGTCGATCGCAATCTCCGCTACCTGCTGGCTGAAGGAGAAGTCTTGTCCGCTGCTGGATTCAAAAGCGAAGATTTTGTCGGAAAGACGATTTTTGAGGTGCTGCCACCCGAATTAGCGGCGAGTTACGAGGTGTTTTACCGTCGGGGGCTAGCTGGCGAGTCGTTTGAGCACGAGCATGACGCACACGATCGCGCTTACATCTCACGCGGAACGCCGCTTTATTGTGCAAACGGCGAAGTCTATGCAGTGCTTGCCGTTTCTTATGACATTACCGATCGCAAACTTGCCGAAGCCACTATAGCAGCAGACCTCCAGGATACGCAACTACTTTGCGAACTCAGTACCCGACTGGTGACGGAAGGCGACATTCAAACGCTGTATCAAGAAATTATCTCTACCGCGATCGCCCTCACACGAGCTGATGCCGGAACAGTGCAAATTCTTGATGAGGTGACACAGGATTTACTACTGCTGGCGACTCAGGGCTTTAAGCGCAATATGACCGAGCATTTCTACCGCGTCAACGCCAGTTCAAACACGCCTTGCGGCATGGCACTCAAGAGTGGCGAACGCGCGTTCGTGAATTTCGACGTGCCAGAGAGCGAAGACCCCGACGGCTCAATGCGAATACATATCGAGGAAGGTTTTTTCTCAGCCCAATCCACGCCGCTGATTACCCGTTATGGCAAAGCGATCGGTATGGTTTCAACCCACTGGCGCGAACACCACCGACCGAGCGATCGCGAACTGCGGTTTCTCGATTTACTCGCCCGCCAAGCCGCTGACTTGATCGAGCAGCGACAAGCCCAAGCCGCCCTGCGCGAAAGTGAAGCGCATTTCCGCGCCCTCGCCAAGGCCAGCTCGAACATTGTGTATAGAATGAGCGCAGATTGGCGCGTAATGTACAATCTCGAAGGCAAGCAGTTTATCGTCAGTACCGTAAATCCACAGCATACCTGGCTCGATCGACATATTCCCGAAGATGAGAAGCCGCGGGTGTGGGCTGCGATTGAGTCAGCCATCCAAACTAAAAGCGATTTTGAATTAGAACACCGTGTTTTTCGAGAAGACGGCACGATCGGCTGGGTATTCTCGCGTGCCGTTCCGTTGCTGAATCAGCAGGGTGAAATTATTGAATGGCTCAAAGCCGCGAGTGATATCACCGAACGCAAGCAAACGGAAATCGCATTGCGTGAATCAGAAGAGAAATATCGATCGCTCTTTCAGTCGATGGATCAGGGCTACGCAGTCGTCGAAGTTCTGGCAGACGACAACGACGAGTGGAACGACTTTCTCTTTTTGGAAGTGAACCCTGCATTTGAGCGACAAACGGAAATAATAAATTCGGTTGGACGCAAAGCCACCGAGATTTTGGGAACGCCGAACCCCGCTTGGGCAAAAATTTATGGTCGAGTCGCCCAAACAGGGGAACCTGTGCGCTTTGAGGAGAAGGAAGAAACGCTCGATCGCATCTTCGATCTCTACGCCTTCCGCTTGGGTGAAGCCGGAAGCCGTTGTGTAGCGGTTCTGTTTACCGACATTACCGAACGCGTGCGCGTCGAAGACGAACGCAAACAGCACGATGCAAATCTCGCCTTTTTAGCCGAAGTCAGCCAAGACCTTGCGCGTCTGACGGACATTGACGAGACGATGAATGCGCTGGGCAAAAAAATCGGCAGACATTTCGACCTGTCGGCCTGCGCCTTTGCCGAACTTTATGGGTCGGCTGGAATTGCAGTCATCGACTACAACTGGCATCGCAGCGATGTGCCGAGCCTGCGTGGCACGTATCGTATGCAAGAGTTTTTAACACCTGAAGTTATGCAACTTTGTCTCGCAGGAGTTGATATCGTCATCCGCGATGTATTCGACGACCCCCTGACCGATGGCGAGCAGTTTGCGACTCTGAATATCGGCTCCTTCCTCAGCATACCGCTTATACGCAATGGCGAGTGGCAATTCCTGCTCGTCATCTATCGTAGCGAACCCCATGACTGGCGAGACGACGAAATCGAACTGACCCGCGAACTCGCCAACCGCATCTGGACGCGGCTTGAACGCGCCCGCGCCGAAGTAGGGTTGCGCCAATCAGAAGAAAAATATCGGCTGCTGTTCAATTCGATCAACGAAGGTTACGCCCTCTGCGAACTGCTGTATGACGACGATGAAAAAGCGATCGACTGGAAAATTTTGCAGGTCAACCCAGCGTTCGAGTCCCTAACCGGACTGCGTGATGCCGCAGGTAAAAACGCCACTCAACTGAATCAACCGTTGAATCAGAACTGGCTGCAAACCTTTGGCACGGTGGCTCAAACAGGCGAATCAACCCGGTTTGAACACTACATCGACAGTGTAGATTGCTGGTTCGATATTTTGGTGTCGCGCATCGACGAAGATAAACACCACATTGTCGTCGTATTCAACAACATTACCGATCGCAAACAGGCACAAGCCGATCAAATTCGCCTGATTCAGGAACAAGCTGCCCGTCAACAAGAACGCCAACGAGCCGAAACACTGGCAGAACTCGATCGCGCCAAAACCCTTTTCTTCAGCAACATCAGCCACGAATTCCGCACGCCGCTAACGCTGATACTGGCTCCGGTGCAAGATGCCTTGAGCGATTCGGTCAATCCCCTGCCTGGGGTACAACGCGAACGGTTGGAACTCGTACATCGCAACACGATGAGGCTGCTAAAACTGGTTAATACTCTACTTGACTTCTCCCGCATCGAAGCTGGACGCATGGAAGCAGTCTATGAACCGACCGACTTAGCAATGTTCACGGCTGAATTAGCCTCAGTATTTCGTTCCGCCATCGAACAGGCTGGGCTACGGCTAATTGTCGATTGCCCACCTTTGCCAGAATCAGTTTATGTAGACCGCCAAATGTGGGAGAAAATTGTTCTCAATTTGCTTTCCAACGCCTTTAAGTTCACCTTTGAGGGCGAAATCACTCTCAGGCTGCATCTGGGCGATGACGATCGTGTAACGTTACAGGTAGAAGATACAGGTGCAGGGATTGAGCCAGAAGAACTGCCCCATTTGTTTGAGCGATTTTACCAAGTGCGAAAAGCAAAAGCCAGAACACATGAAGGGTCTGGAATTGGTCTAGCTTTGGTGCAGGAATTAATTAAACTGCATGGTGGAACCGTAGATGTAAGTAGCACTGTAGGAGTAGGAAGCTGCTTCACCGTCACAATTCCATTAGGCACAGCACACTTGCCAAGCGATCGCCTACAACTCGATGTAGACGAATCTCCTACGGAGACGCTTCGCGAACGTACCACAGCCACACGCACCCAGACATCCACTGCATTAGGCGCAGCGCCTTATGTTCAGGAAGCAGAACGGTGGATAGTGGAAGAAGGGAACAGGCAACAGGCAACAGGGAACAGTGAAGAATCTTACCTGTCACCTGTCACCTGTCACCTATCACCTACCTCCTCACACGTCCTCCTTGTCGATGACAACGCCGATATGCGCGATTACCTAACGCGGATATTAAGCGATCGCGACATTGAAGTTGAAGCAATGGCTAATGGTGAGGCTGCACTAGCGGCGGCAACAGAGCGAGTGCCAGATTTGATTCTAAGTGATGTGATGATGCCGGGATTAGACGGGTTTGAATTACTCAAAGCATTGCGTGCCGATCCACGGACAAAAGAAGTACCGATTATCTTGTTATCTGCGCGTGCTGGAGAAGAGTCTGTAATTGAAGGGCTTCTTGCTGGGGCTGACGATTACCTAATTAAACCCTTTTCTGCCAACGAACTTGTCACTCGTGTAAATGCCTATCTGCAAATGGCACACCTACGCTCTCTTGCACTCCGCCAAGAAAGAACAATTAACCGCAGGAAAGATGAGATCCTATCAACAGTTTCTCACGAACTGAATACCCCCTTAGTCGCTATTCTCGGTTGGACGCGGTTACTCCGTAGCAGCCCGCCTAATCAAGCCATGCTGATGAAATCCCTAGAAACGATTGAACGTAATGCCACTCTACAAGCCAAACTGGTTGAAGATTTGCTCGATATTTCGCGCATCACTGCGGGTAAAATTAGCCTGAATCTAGAGCCAGTACAACTGCAACAAGTAATTGAAACTGCGATCGCTACAGTGCGTCAATCTTACCAAACCAAAGATATTCGCCTAGAGTGTACGCTTGCTCCTTTACCAGTAACAGTTCAAGGCGACCCACACCGCTTACAACAAATTGTCTTAAATTTACTGACTAATGCTGTCAAATTTACTCCTACTAGGGGAACAATTGAAATTAGTCTGCAAACTTATGAAAATCAAGCCCAGATTATATTAAGTGACACTGGCTGCGGAATAGATGCTGAGTTTATACCACACATTTTTGACGCATTTCGTCAAGCAGAAGGCACAAAAAAAGGACTAGGGTTAGGACTGGCGATCGCCCGTAACCTCGTAGAACTCCACGGTGGTACTATCTACGCCCAAAGTGCAGGAGTCGGGCAGGGTGCAACTTTTATTGTTAACTTACCGTTGAGTGGTAATAGCATTTAAGCCTTAAGGCAGTTTTTTAATACTTCAAGTTTGTTCTACGCTAAGTAATTAACCTCTAGGTTAGAGGATGTTTGAAAAGTCCTTTTATTGGTAGCAAAACGTTCTAGAACCCCCTAAATCTCCCGATAAATTGGGAGACTTTAATTCCGGTTCCCCCTTAAAAAGGGAGGTTAGGAGAGATCGACAAGTGCCTAAAATCACAGCTAACTACTTTTCAAACATCCTCTTAAGAAGAAATACGAATCATTTAATAATGTTAATCAAATTGTTTATTTTTAACATTAATAATATATCTTTTTAAGAAACTTCACTGAGTACAGCTAACGATACCTTTTTACATTAACTTCGATGCTTCAGTAATTATCTAGTAGCGCAAAGAGGTAAGAATATGAGTAAATCAATTTGCCAGCAAGAGTTAAAGACTTTATTAAATTACCTTCAGCAAAATTATGCTTATCATTTTCCAGATTATAAGCAGGTGAATTTGATAGCTCAGTTACAAGCCCGTATGCAGCAATTAAAGGTTGATAAATATAGTAAATACTTGCAATACTTAAAAGATAAACCCGAAGAACTTAATGTTTTAATTGACACCATTTTAAACAATTCCGCCGACTCGTTTTCTGAGCGCGATTCCTGGGATTATTTAGCTTATAAAATTATTCCCCAAATTATTCAGAGCAAGCATCCAGACAAAAAAATTCGAGTTTAGGTTGCTGGCTGTGCTTTTGGGCAGGAAGCTTATGCAGTCAGTATGTTGCTAGCAAAAGCTCTAGGTATGGAGCAATATTTGCAACGAGTGCAAATTTTTGCCACGGATATAGAAGAAGACGCGCTCAAACAAGGGCGACAAGGTAGTTATAGTGATTCCGAGCTAGCAGACATTCCCTGTAGATTTTTGTCTGAGTATTGCGAGCAAATTGACCCGATTCATGTTTTTCGCTCCGAACTGCGTAAGTCAATCATTTTTAGTCGCCATGACTTAGTTAAGAATGCGCCCATATCTAAAATTGACTTGCTGGTGTGCCGCAATGTTCTAAAGTACTTTGATGCAAAAACTTACGCAACTATTCTACTTCGCTTTCATTTTGCCTTGAGCAATAATGGTTTTCTTTTTTTAGAAAAAACAGAAAGCTTGACTAACGACAAACAAATCTTCATTCCCGTTAGTATAAAGCATTCAATTTTTACTAAAGCAAAGAATCTCAGTTTGCAAGAATACTTGCAGATTCGACCTGAGTCTGCTGAAAAGAAAGTACTTGATTCTCCAGATTCTCAAATTATTCACTTCTGGCAAGCTGCTTTCCAAAACAGCCCATTTGCCTTACTTGCAGTCGATTGTCGTGGTTGCCTAATTATGGCTAACGAGCAAGCTTGTACCCTGTTTGGTCTTAAAGATGACGATTTATGTGTGCGAGTGGAAGATTTAAGAATAGGACAAATTGTAAATTTTAGAGACTTGATGAAGCGGTTAAATCGCGATCGCTGCTTGATAAGTCAAAAAAACCTAGAGTGGACAACTAGCCACAGCACTCGTTATTTCGATATCCACATTACACCAATAATAAAACCGAATGGTAGCCTAATTGGAGCAAATCTCACTTTTATTACAACACCTTTGCCAAATTACAAGGATTTAACGCCTGTAGAAATCGGATGAATACGTTGTGACATACTCCCGACGATCACCTTTCAGGTAAAGCGCGGGGCTGCTGCTAAAGCTCAAGAAGTAAGCTTGGCTTTCTTCTTAAATCCAGTCGTTTCTTGAATTCGGGCTATCGTTTATTAGACCTCTTGCAAAAGTGCTTTTTGCAAGAGAGGGGAAAAGGGTAAAGGTTAAAGGGTAAAGGGAAAATAACAATCCTTTCTCCCTTTCCCCCGCCCCTTTTCCCGACTTTTGCAAGAAGTCTATTGAATACGGGCGATCGTCGGGCGATCGTTTATTGAATACGGGCGATCGTTTGTTGAATTCGGGCGATCGTTTGTTGAATTCGGGCGATCGTTTGTTGAATTCGGGCAGTGGTTAGGGTGGATCAATAAATATTTGATACTTCTCAGACATCCTCTAATATCCTTATTCCACAAGAGTGCAAAAAGCATAAGTGCCAAAAGGTCTATATTCATCTGTGTTGTCTTTTAGCTTGAGGGATAAATGTGATTCAAAAATGAAAATTAAGTAGGATAAACAATTTATTCACTTTTCATTCACATTTATCAGTCATCCTGAAAGAGAAGCAGATAAGCAACCTAATACGGCTCACAATCAAACTAAAAAACTCTAATTTTCACTATTAGATATTAATAATTTTTTGTTTTGAACTTACTTATTTATATAGGAGAATTTGTGATGAATTTAGATTCAGTTAAATATGCAATAGGCATCATTTCTACCCGTCAAGCTGCAACACAGGTGCTTAATGAACTTGGAGCAATTGACTTTCCTATGCAAAAAATTTCTGTGTTTCCTTTAGACTCTAAACACGAAAAGTTGCATGGGGATGCCAATGCGGATAAATATACCATAACTCCAAGCGAAGGTGCCAAAGCAGGCGCAATTACAGGAGGAACAGCCGGGGGGTTTCTAGCACTAACAGTCGGACTTGGCGTATTAGTTATTCCCGGTTTTGGGCCAGTATTAGCAGTTGAATCTGTGCTGGGTACACTGCTGGCGGGTGGAGCAAGTGCAATTTTGGGCAGTGTATATGGTGCATTTCAAGGTTGGTTTGCTCCCGAAAGGCAAGCTACGCTCTGTAAGCCAACCACCTTCCAAGAAGAACTTTTGGTGAAGGTAGAGGGAACAGCAGATGAAATTTTGCAAGCAGAATTGATTCTTAGTTACTGGGGTGTGCGAGAGTGGCATGTTTACGAACCTAGCAAAAGATTATCGGAATCACACCAATTTCAAAAATGAAAGGTAGAGATTCAAACAAAGAAATTTTTACTTAAATCTGATGAGTATTAATTACGAATTAGTTTAACGGTTACTTCAATTTGGAGATACAGATGACAGCAAATACGATCGCTACAAATACTTTTGCTCAGACAACAGAAGATTTACTCAACTATGAATGGCATACTCTGGGCGAACAAAAGGTTGTGCAAACCTTAGCCAGCCATCCTGAAGCGGGTTTGAGCCATGAAGAAGCTACCACCCGACACCAGCAAATGGGTGCAAATCAACTGACTGCTAAAAGTGGAAAAAGTCCTTGGCTACGATTTTTAGAGCAATTTAATCAACCACTACTATATATTTTGCTGACGGCGGGACTGGTGACACTGCTGCTCAAAGATTGGATAGATGCGGGAGTAATTTTTGGTGTCACCCTGATTAACGTTATCATTGGCTACATTCAAGAATCGAAAGCAGAAGGTGCGATCGCTGCTTTATCCAAAGCTGTCACCACCGAAGCAACTGTGATTCGCAATAGTCAAAAAACTCGTTTGGCTTCGACTGAACTTGTTCTGGGTGATTTAGTATTGCTGGCATCTGGGGATAAAGTACCCGCCGATCTGCGGCTATTAACTGTGCGTGGCTTGCAAGTTGACGAGTCTGCCTTAACAGGCGAATCCGTTCCGGTGGAGAAAGTAACCCAATTATTGGATGTCGAGACACCGTTAGCCGAACGCAGCAATATGGTGTATGCCGGAAGTTTTGTTACTTTTGGACAGGCAGAAGGGATTGTAGTAGCGATCGCAGATGCCACCGAAACCGGTCGCATCTCCCAGCTAATTGAAAGTAGCACAAATCTGAAAACACCGTTAACGCGAAATATTGACAAGTTTAGCAAAAGCTTGTTGTATGTCATTTTAGCTTTGGCTGCTCTGACATTTGCAGTCGGATTAGGACAAGGCGAATCTTGGATTAATGTTTTTAAAGCGAGTGTAGCTCTGGTAGTCAGCGCGATTCCCGAAGGATTACCTGCGATTGTTACCGTCACGTTGGCGATCGGAGTTTCTCGGATGGCACGACGTAAGGCGATTATTCGCAAGCTACCTGCTGTGGAAACTTTGGGAAGTACCACCGTTATCTGCTCTGACAAAACTGGGACGTTAACTGAAAATCAGATGACGGTTCAAAAGATTTATGCAGGTGGACAACACTACACTGTTAGCGGTATTGGTTATGCCCCAGACGGTGAAATCCTAATGAATGGACAGCCTGTTGATTTCAATGCAGATGGACATATTGCTCTTTGGGAATCCCTGGAAGCAGGATTGCTCTGCAATGATTCTCACATCGAATGGGGAGATGGACAGTGGGACTTAGTAGGAACCCCAACCGAGGGAGCATTGATTACAGCTGCCAATAAAGTGGGATTGACGCAAGCAAATCTAGAGCAAGAATTACCTAGAATAGACACCATTCCTTTTGAATCTCAATTCCAATACATGGCGACTTTGCATGAATTAGATGCAAAGCGATCGCTCAATATCATTTATCTCAAAGGTTCTGTAGAGGCAATTCTCCAACGATGCGATCGGATGTTCGATGCTCAAGGAAAACTCGCTCGTCTCAATCCTGCCGCAGTGGAGCAGGAAGTCGCTGGTATGGCAAACCAAGGGTTACGAGTGCTAGCTTTTGCCAGCAAAGAAGTTGCCACTAAGCGATCCTTGGATCGTAACGATCTCGATCGAGGACTGGTGTTTCTGGGACTTCAAGGCATAATCGATCCGCCACGTGAGGAAGCGATCGCCGCAGTCAAAGCCTGTCAATCTGCCGGGATTCAGGTAAAAATGATCACTGGGGATCATGCACTAACAGCAGCTGCGATCGCCCGTAAAATGGGAATTTGCTCGACTGAAGCACAAGTTTTCACCGGACAGCAATTAACTCAGATGGATGAAAATGAATTCACCCAAGCAGCTGAGGAAGGTATGGTATTTGCGCGAGTTGCTCCAGAACAAAAATTGCATCTGGTAAAAGCGTTGCAGTCTCAGGGTGAAATTGTTGCTATGACTGGAGATGGTGTCAACGATGCTCCCGCGCTCAAACAGGCAGATATTGGTGTAGCGATGGGCATAGCCGGAGCAGAGGTGGCCAAAGAATCGGCGGATATGCTTTTAACTGACGATAACTTCGCCTCAATCGAAGCGGCTGTGGAAGAAGGGCGTAGTGTTTACCGCAACTTACGAAAAGCGATCGCCTTCTTGCTGCCGATTAACGTTGGCGAATCCATGACAATTTTGATTGCCATTCTCCTGGCAACTGTGCTTCCCATCTTACCAATCCAAATTCTTTGGTTGAACATGGTTAGTTCAGTAGGGTTGATTGTTCCCCTCGCTTTTGAGCCAAAATCTGGACAGGTGATGGAGCAACCACCACGCAACCCCAGAGAAAAGCTTTTATCAGGTAGTTTACTTAAACGCATATTAGCGATTTCTGTTTTCAATTGGGTGGTAATTTTCGGGGTGTTTCAATGGATACTGCAAACTACAGGCAATGAAGCCTTAGCTCGCACAATGGCGATTAATGGATTGGTGGCAGCAGAAGTCTTTTACCTGTTAAGCATTACCCACTTTTTACCATCTCTAGTCGCCAAAATCCAAGGTAAACGCACACCTGTAGCTTATGCACCTGCGATCGGAATTGTGGCTGTACTGATTTTACAATGTCTGTTTAGTCAGTGGAGCATAATGAATCAAGTGTTTAACACCACACCTTTGACATTTATCCAAGCTCTCATTTGTATGGGTGTAGGTTTGCCAGTGGTGTTCATAGCTCTCGTCTTGCAGCGTTTCGATCCGCTCAATTAGTAGTTCGCCAAGGAAACGCAAGCGGGGTAAAGGGTAAGGGGTAAAGGGAAAAGATTTTAAATCCCTTACCCTTTACCCTTTCAAGAGCTAAGTTCCCTTGGCAAACTACTAGAAATATAGAACTTTGATAGTGATATTATCCAATGCCAAATGATTACGTTAGGATATCCAAAAATTAAATTACTCAATTCTTGCATCTAAATACGACTATTAGATTTCTTCTCCCCCTGCTCCCCCCGCCTCCCCTGCTCCCCTTGCTCTCCAAAGCGATTGATTATTTTTTTCTTTGGAAGTCCCTTAGAGCTACACCCAAATAAATTAAAAACTCCATCAGTACATTTTGCTAGGTATGATATTTAATCTGAAAGCATTTACCTAGTAACAACCAGCTATGACCCAGAACTACCGCATTACTCTACTCCCCGGCGATGGCATTGGCCCTGAAATTATGGCAGTGGCGGTAGATGTACTGAAAGTCGTAGGGAAGCTATTCGATCTGAAGTTTGAATTCCAAGAAGCTCTCATTGGTGGTGCAGCAATTGATGCCACAGGGGAACCCCTACCATCCGCCACTCTAGAGACTTGCCGTAATAGTGATGCTGTATTACTCGCAGCGATTGGTGGTTACAAGTGGGATTCCCTGCCATCCAATTTACGCCCAGAAGCAGGTTTGTTAGGACTGCGTGCAGGTTTAGGATTATTTGCCAATTTGCGCCCAGCGAAAATTTTGCCCCAGCTAATCGATGCCTCGACTTTGAAACGCGAAATTGTCGAAGGCGTGGATATTATGGTGGTGCGCGAACTCACTGGTGGGATTTACTTTGGTAAACCTAAAGGTATTTTTGCTACAGAAAGCGGTGAAAAACGCGGTGTAAATACAATGGTTTACACCGAATCAGAAATTGAACGCATTGGACGAGTGGCCTTTGAAGCAGCTAAAAAACGCGGTGGAAAACTTTGTTCAGTAGATAAGGCGAACGTATTAGAAGTATCTCAGTTGTGGCGCGATCGCATCACCCAACTTTCTCAAGAATATCCAGATATCGAACTCTCTCATTTATATGTAGATAATGCTGCTATGCAGTTGGTACGCGCTCCCAAACAGTTCGACACTATTGTTACAGGCAATTTGTTTGGCGATATTCTCTCTGATGCTGCTGCCATGCTCACAGGTAGTATTGGGATGTTACCTTCAGCTAGTTTGGGCGCTTCTGGGCCTGGTGTATATGAACCAGTTCATGGTTCCGCCCCAGATATTGCCGGACAGGATAAGGCAAATCCTCTAGCACAGGTTTTGAGTGTGGCGATGATGTTACGTTACGGTTTAGACCAACCAGAAGCGGCAGATCAAATCGAACAAGGTGTATTGCAAGTTTTAGAGCAGGGCGATCGCACCGGGGATATAATTTCTCCAGGAAAAAATCTCCTTGGTTGCCGCGCTATGGGAGACTCACTCATCAAAGCTATCGAACAAAAATAGAAAATTTTGTATAGCAACTTGGGCAATTTGGCAACCTTTGCTATAAGTTTCGGGTAGACTAAAGGGAAATCTAGCAATCAAATAACAGTCGATAGTGTACGCATTACGACAAGGTCAAGTAAATTTTACCGCCCCAAAGAACCAATCGCCTTTGATTGATCCCTCTGTAATTAGAGCTGCTGGGCAGATATACTATACTCACTGTGAAGTCCATCCCGAAATCGCTGGGCAACCTTCCGGTGTAGCAATTAATCGAATGACTCATCGAGGTAAGGTTATTTTTACTAACCAACCAGTTCTTTTACCTCAAGAGTGTTTTGTCCCCTTAAGTCAAATTGAATCACACATGTATTAGTCATTAGTCATTAGTCATTAGTCATTGGTTATTGGTCATTGGTCATTAGTCATTAGTCACTTGTACTGAGCGTAGTCGTAAAGCCTCCGGCATAGCTTCGCTTAAGGCGCAGGCTCGCCAAGAGTTGTATTGGTCATTGATGACTAGTTATTGACAAATGACAAATGACAAAGGACAAAGGACAAATGACAAATGACAAAGGACAAATGACTGTATGGACATTTTGTTCGCCATCCCGGCGAGTGTAATGGTCTTTGCTTTGGGTGCATCTATTGGGAGTTTTCTGAATGTTATTGTTTATCGGCTACCTGCTGGGTTGTCAATTCTTTGGCCGCCTTCTCGTTGTCCTAAATGCTTAAACCAGCTAAAAGCTTACGACAATGTACCAGTTTTCGGCTGGATTTTATTAAGAGGGCGGTGTCGATATTGCAAAAGCAAAATTTCTGTCCGTTATCCCGTGGTAGAAGGGGTAACGGGCATAATTTTTTTACTAATTTTTTTGGTATTTCAAGTTTCGACTTTAACAATCGGCTATTGGGCTTTTTGCAGTTGGTTATTGGCGCTATCGCTCATCGACCTAGATACAATGACCCTACCCAATCCACTTACTCAGTCGGGTTTAGTGGTGGGAATTTTGTTTCAAATGGTAGTTGGTTTTCTACCGCAGGGTAGTTTTGTGGCATTGGTCAATCACCTTATGATGGCGATAGTTGGTGCAGTATTAGGCTTATGGCTGTTTGAGGCGATCGCCCTATTGAGTTCAATTGCCTTTGGTAAAACTGCAATGGGTGCAGGTGACGCCAAGTTAGCAGCCATGATGGGAGCTTGGTTAGGCTGGAAATATTTGCTCTTAGCTAGTTTTATTGCCTGTGCGCTGGGAGCGTTAATTGGCATCGGTATTTTGATTATGCAGCGATCGCAACAAAAATTAGGACAAAAAATCCCTTTTGGCCCTTTTTTGGCTTTAGGATCTGTGATTACGCTGTTTAGCGGCGAAGCCATTTTGTCTAGCTACCTGCGGTTATTTTTCCCAGCGTCTTGAATTGAAGTAGGGAGCAGAGGAGCAGAGGAGCAGAGGAGCTGGGGAGACAAGGATGAATTATTGAACAAGTCTCTCCCTTATCTCCCCCCTCTTCTTATCTACCTTGTCTCTTCTCAATGCCCAATGCCTCCTGCCCCCTGCCTCTTCTTTATAATTCGTGACTGTAACCAACATTACCCCATCTGCCCTTCAGATTTTGATAATATTCAGCTTGTAACTTGTATTACCCTCTTAACGACGATTAACCGTTAGCAAGCGCAACTAGTGGAACAGATGCTGATTGCTTATAACCTAGCAATACGAATAATTGATTTGGGTGGGAGGGGAAAAGCATCTTATTTGGAGGTTAGTATTCTCATGGCGTTGTTAGTACGTCTATATAATTAAGTCTGCTGAAAAAAGAGCAAGGACTTGTATTGGCATAAGTATTTTCGTTAAGCTGGCAACCAAAGATGAAAATTAAGGTCTGAATTGCTTAAAAGCGTAGTTTAACGAGGTAGTCATTAGTGAGCCAGTACGGTTTTCTCCTAAAGGGAGAGGCTAGCGCCTTCTCTACGAGACACGACGTGAACGCGGGGTGTCTTGTAGAGAAGAGGGTTTCCCCCATGAGTAACTGGCGTTAGCGACGTAGGAGCGTCACTCGAAGGGTCATTAGTACAGACAAATAACTAATGACTAAGGACAACCCAATACGGTTTGACATGTTTTCGACCTCATACCCACTTAAAATAAAATAAAAAATGGCTAACAACGAAGAATCGCGTGGTTTAAAGTCTCTATTTGATTGGTTTGCAAATCGACGAAAGTCAGGATCTACCAGCCTCGAACGCCAAGAACGTGAAATTGCTGATGGATTATGGCATAAATGTTCCAAGTGTGGCGTGTTGGCATACACAAAAGACCTGAAAGCCAATCAGATGGTTTGTATCGAATGTGGTCATCACAATCGGGTAGACAGCGATGAGCGCATCCGTCAATTGATAGATAACAATACCTGGAAACCCCTGGATGAGCATTTGCGTCCAACAGATCCACTGGAATTTCGCGATCGCAAACCCTACAGCGATCGCTTACGAGAAACACAAGATAAAATTGGCTTAATAGACGCGGTTAACACTGGTTTAGGTCAAATCAATGGTTTGCCCATTGCCCTTGGGGTTATGGACTTCCGTTTTATGGGTGGTAGCATGGGTTCGGTCGTGGGAGAAAAACTCACCCGGATGATTGAGCAAGCCACTCAACGGCGGTATCCTGTAGTGATCGTTTGCACTTCCGGTGGTGCCAGGATGCAAGAAGGAATGCTCTCTTTGATGCAAATGGCGAAAATTTCCGCAGCCTTACAGCGTCATAAAGATGCCCGACTATTATATATTCCCGTTTTGACCAACCCCACAACGGGCGGCGTTACCGCTAGTTTTGCAATGTTGGGTGATATCATCTTGGCAGAACCCAAAGCAACCATTGGTTTTGCAGGTCGGCGAGTGATTGAGCAAACCCTGCGGGAAAAACTACCTGAGAATTTCCAGACTGCTGAAGATTTGCTCCAGCATGGTTTTGTTGATGATATCGTACCCCGTACCCAATTAAAGAACACCTTAGCCCAGCTGATTGCCCTACACCAGCCTGTACTAACAACACCTCACATGCTTTTGTGGGAAACAATGTCCTTGACTTCTACAGCCGCAGAATAGAGCAGGGGGAGCAGGGGGAGCAGGGGGAGCAGGGGGAGCAGGGGAAGACAAGGGAGAAAATACTACCTTATCCTCCTCATCCCTCTCATCCTCTGCTTGGTTCTTGAACAAACATGAGGGGAACAAGGGCTACTAGTCGAAATATACCTGAGAGGGCAAACAAGCCTAGTAAGCCTCCAGACTGAGCAAATTGCACGAGAAAGCTGCCTATAGTTGTGCCCAAAGCACCACTGGCTCCAGCAACGGCAGCTGCGATCGCAAAATAGATAGACTGATTTTTAATTGGTGCAATGCCCAATTGGATATTGTTACTGCACAAGTCAATCGCCGCCCAAGTACCTCCAGTCAAGATGTGTAGTAGTGGCAACCACAACCAGATGTCAAGGCGATTTACACCAATACCTAACCACAAGAGTGGTGTAACTCCAACCAAAATCCCAATACAGATGAGGATGGGACGATTACCAATCTTGTCTGCTAATTTTCCCCACAGGATAAGCATCAGCAAAGTTGCTCCCGCCTGAAGGCTGTTGTAGATAGTCACATAGCTGACATCTAAATCCAGCGTGTCGAGCATATAGAGGTTAAAAAAAGGACTGCTGAGGTTAACAGCAAGCGTCCAGAAGCTGAAATACAGCAGAAATACCAAAAAGTTAGAGTTTTTCCAGATGCTCTTGGTTAACTGGTCTTGTGGCAAATGAATTGATTGAAGTACTTCAGAAGATTCATCTTTTGCAATCTCTGATTGAATCTCAGTGGTTTGTGGTGACTTGCCATAATCAGTGTTTTGCGATTGCGGATTCATATCCACCTGGAAATACTGACACCCCAATCCTACAATCCCAAACACAATACTTACCAGTAGAACTACACCATAACCTTGTAGAGTTCCCCCATACCAATGTGATACAACTAAACCGGCCATTGGTACGCAAACCAAATTAGTTAGACTAGCAGCACTATTGCGTGTGCCAAAATACCTGCCTCGTAATCGTCGGGGAACTATCATTGCCACCCAACTGAGCCACGATGCGCTTCCTAGTCCTCCCAAAAGATTACTGAATAGAACAATCAAGAGTGTCAATATGACTAACTGGTGAGCATCAATCGCTCCCAAGCTGGCGCTGACAATACCAATTACTAAAATCAGCCATAACAGGCGACCAATTCCGTGTGTGCGAAGCGAATATCGAAAGCGGCTGGTGCTGCGTTCCGACAAGTAAGCACCCAACGGCTGAATGAGATTGACCAACATGGGAATAGAAGACAGCATCCCAAATACCACTGGACTAGCACCCAACTCCACTAATAAATTGCTGAGTAAAATCCCACCAGTTCCAAGAGAATAAACCGATGCTAAGACAGAATCCGCAGTGGAAGCTTTTAAACTAGTGCGAATAGTATCCTTGGAAATTCGAGAGTTTGAAGAGATTACTGTTGGCGGTGAGGCAATTTGGGTAAATTCTAGAGTTAGTGGTGCAGTTGTTTCAATCTGAACAGAATCCATCAACATAAATTATGGGTGAAGTATCCTCGGACAAATCAGGTTGCAAAGGGACTCAGTATGCTTTAATTAGCATTGCTGATAATTTTTCGTTATTTTAGCTTGCAATTTTCAGCCAAAATTTCAAATAAGTAAAATATCATTCCTTAATAACACAAGGTATAAGCGGGGAAAGAGAATATTATTTGTTTGTGAACACTAAAGGATTATTTAATTTTTTGGCATTGGTGATGGCGATCGCGATCGCTATTATTGCTTGTCAAAGCCTACAATTGCCAAGCAAACCGTTAGTATCTACGCAGTCACCATCAAACTTAGTGGTTGGGGAGGTTAGTCGCGGGTGTGAATTATGCTACACCGTGGCAAGTAGGTCAGTATCCAAGTGCGTAGGCGTAGCCCTTCTCCTATCGGAGACGCTGCGCGAACGGCTGCGCTCAGGAACCGCCCGCCGTAGGCATCGTCAATAATTTTGATAACCAGTTTGTCATACCATTTAACGAAATTATTGATACAAATTATTAGACTTCTTGGCAAAAGTCGGGGAAAGGGAAAGGGGAAAGGTTTATTATTTTCCCTTTCCCCTGGTTGGTGAGCTTGCCGAACCATAACCTTTACCCTTTTCCCCTCTTTTGCAAAAAGCACAAATGCCAAGAGGTTTATTTTTCCTGCTCCCCCTGGAAGAATCTGTATCAATCTTAAGGTGAAACAGTATCAGCGCCTTGTTGGGTGAGACAACAACCATTAAAACAAACAATGCTGAAGGCAGAGAATGAAGCAAATCAGCAGTTTAAGACGATGGAGTAAGTAATCTTTCTTACCTCTACCAAATCACTTCTGAGTAGAAATTTCCTATCTCTTTATCAGATGTAATTATTGCAGCTTGATTACTTCTGGCTAGTGCAACAACAACTCGATCTACTGGATCTCGATGACCCCATTCTAAATTGACACTTTCCATCCAAATATTTTCATCAATGGGTACAATCTGAACGGTACTAGACTTTTTCAGCCTTACTACGTACTCGTTAAGATTGACTCCTAAATCTAGTTTTTTATTTTTGATTTTTATTGCAATTTCCCATATAGCTATGGAAGGGACAAAACCATTTTTATCCCTTTCCATCTGGTTGCACGCTTCTTTAGCTTGTTCAGAAAGTTTGGCTGGATCTAAACTCCACCAGATTAGGGCACAAGTGTCAAGGACTATCTTCACAATTGTGTCCATTCCTCAGTGGTTGGTGTAGTTAAATCCTCAAAATACTTCACTTTACCGCGTATTTCCCCAAATAATTCCTCTGTTGAAGGTGCTTGTGCGTATTTGGAAATTTTCACGACTGGCTTTCCGCGATCGGTAACTATAATTTCTTCTCCTTCTGACTCTACAAGTCGTAAGAACTCAAGAAGTTGGGATTTGAGTTTACTTTTGGAAATTGATTTCATAATAACCATAGTCATGACTATAGTCATATGATAATAGGGTATAGCATCGGTTTTCACTTGCTATTTCCCAGCTATGATCAAGAGCCTTTGCGATCGCTACCACTCTTATACTTATTAGCAGGATTTTTTGAGGATGAAAATATCGCATATTCCTAAAATTATTTTCCAACACTGCTAAAATAGCGATGTCTACGACGGTCACTGAATCTCGACTTCGCTCGATTTCCGCGCAGCCGTACCCCTCCGGGGAAGCAAGCTACGCGGGGAGCGTTTCGTAGAGAAGTGCGGGCTACGCCTACGCCATTTTCTGAGCTTATTACTAATACAATCCCCATTCTAATTTCAAAGTTTCTAATTTAGGATTTTTCACACTCATTCTTTTGCATTCTTCCAAAAATTCCTTGACTTGTCCTTCGTTAAGACTTAAGCCACCGTCTTGTAGATTATTGATGTAAGTAATCACATCTGAAGTTGTTAAAGTCGAACTTATTTCTTCTAGAAGAATAGAATTTCTAACTTCCCGACAAACCAATTCAATATCTGATGAAGTAAATCTCCCACTTTTATCCGCCAGAATTTCAAAGTTGACTAGCTGATCAATATCAATTTTTGACAGGTAGTATTGGAATAAATGTCTTCTCTCTAATTGATCGGGTGGAAAAACAGGAATCTTCCAATCCAATCTACCAGAACGTTTCAAAGCACTATCAATGCCACTCAAATAATTAGTTGCAGCAATGACAATTACATCACTATTTTGCAGATTATTTAGTTCTATGAGTAATTGGTTGATGGTCGCTTTTTGGTCTGTGTGTGCGTTGTCTTCATTACGATTAAATCCAATACTGTCTAACTCATCAATGAATAAAAGTGAAGGAGATTTTTTCTTAGCTTGAGCAAAGATATCTCGAATATTTTTTTGACTTTGGCCTATCCAAACACTGACAATATCGGCAGGAGAGAACTTAAAGAAATATCTCCCAGACTCATTAGCAAAGGCATTTGCCAGGAGAGTTTTGCCACATCCTGGTAAACCGTAGAAAAGAATTCCACCAATAGAACTCTTATATCCTTTAGATTGCAACTTTAAAAGTCTAGTTAGTTTCTCTTTTTCTTCGTTTAGTCCTTGTACTTGGCTAAAGTCAAGTTTAAATTCTTTGATGCGGTTAGTAATTGGATATGCTTGTACCAAACTAGGTTTTTTAGCTCCATAATTAAAAGATGGATAGTCGATAGAGTCAAAGCATACTGGGACTAATTGGTGTTTTTCATAATCAGGAGCCATGATTATAACTTGGAAGCGATCGCCATAATATCCAGAAAACTTATATTCTAATATTTCCTTTACTTTTTTCAGTTGGTAATAGTTGCGTGCGATCTCAAAACCGGGAATTACCAACCAAAGGCTTTCTAGTTGATTTGGCCATACTTTGGATTTTCTCAAGACTCTTTTAATTGAATCTAAAAAGAGATTATTATCCTGAAATTCTTGGTATTTGAGCGTTTCTATCTCAACCACTACCTGATTTTTTACATAGACTTCTATGATTTCACTTTGGTACTCTTCATCATAATCTGATGTATCTTCATCAATTGTTTCTTCATCCCTAGAAGTTAACTCAACTTCACAGCCAATATTAGACAATCCATATCCTAGACTTTCCAACGTTTTAATAGCAAAATATTTAAGGTAGATATATTCTTTACTTTCCTGCTGCCATTTCAGAGTGTAAAAATGTTCAGCTTTCATCTTCAGCAATAACTGAGACTCAGCTTGGATTTGAGCTTTTTGTAATTCTACAAAGTAATCTTGCAAAGATGCATCGTCTTCCTCTATTTCATAATATGGAAGTTCTAATAGTAGACGGAAATGGGCATACACTTCCTCTTTATATTCAATAGATGCTTCATTTGGATATTTACACCTAAGAGTAAAAGTAAAAGGAATTTTACTAGCAACTCTATCTACCAAGTATCCTAAAGCATCTTCTTGTTGATGAGCTTGGATTTCTAATGCCGATGGACAATGAAATAAGATAAAAAATTGTTCTGAATTATATTTATTTGCATATAAGGATATCTGTTCAAACTGCCGATCGAATTTTTCAGAATCAAGCAATTCTAAACCAGTGTTGCCAAGTATAATGCTGGTCATAGTTGAGCGATAAAATTGGAAAATACTAGCATCAAAAATGGGATTTTCTTGCTCATCTTCACAATCTTGATCATCTGAGGAAATACTCGTAGGAATTTTCCTAACTGCTACTTTAGGTATACTATTATAGCCTCCATATTGATATTTTCTAATTAATTCATAATTAAAGATTTTGACAACAATATCACAAAAGAAATCTTCTACTTGTGGAATCAGAAAAATACCTACTGGCTGATGAGAATCTAAACACGCTTGGAATCTTTCATATTCTTGTTCAGAGCCAAAATCAAACAAGTAGTAGAAAAAATCGTGTTTTACTGAAATTGCCTCTTTTAGTTTGGCTGAAATTGATTGAGGTTCAGCAACTTCATTTGTTGGTTCTACACCTTTAATAGAAATAGTTATTTTTGCATCTAACGGAATATGCAAATCTAACCGAGGATTTGCACAAAGTCCCAATTCATCAAGAGCCGTATTAAAATCATCTATGAATGATTGACTTCTACGCTGGTAGCCAAACTGTTCTATGATAGTTTTGACCCGTAGGCTTTTTTGAGTTTTACCAGTTCTTTGAAGTTTACTTTTAATCGAGCGTAAGTAGGCTGTATATGACATTTTGTGGGTATTCCAAGGAAACTAAATATATAGTTCCCTAACTTACATATCCAGCTAACTCACACAAACAATGTCTTTGTTTTGTCTGAGAGTACTAGCGTGGCAAGCTTAAAATAGTGTATTAGACGTAGGTTGGATGGAGCAATTGGGTGGCAGCAATTTATCCACATTACTCTTCCCTTGCTTGGGCCTGTAACCTTCTTTGTGGTAGCAGTGGGGGTGATTGGGACTTTTCAACTTTTTGACCAGTCTTACATCTTCTCTGGCGGTACTGGTGGGCTAAACAACGCTACCTTAACTGTGGTGCTGTTGATTTACCAAGCTGTGTTTCGGAATTTACAGGGATATGCAGCTGCGATCGCATTTTTGTTAACAGCAGTCATCATTGCCATCACTTTGATTCAGCAGCGACTTTTCGGAGGCGAACGGATTTGACTAAAATCTTTGGCTTCAAAGTTTTGTTATACTCTATGCGATCATTACCCTAATTCCCTTTCTCTGGGCGCTTTCAGCATCATTTTAGCCACGAACAGAGATTGTCGGTGGTGAACCCAACTTTCTCCCCAAGAATTTTACTCTTGACAACTACAGGCAAATCTTTTTCCAAGAACCGCTATTTTGGCGCTGGTTGTTCAACAGTGTGGCGACCGCCCTCAGCGTCACCCTTTTAAACTTGTTGTTAAGTTCAATGGCAAGACTGCGTTTTATGGGTAAGCGCTTTTGGTTCTTCCTAATTTTGGCAGTACTGGCAGTACCGACGCAAATCACCTTAATTCCCACATTTGTGATTTTAAAAGCGATCGGCTGGCTAAATTCTTACCAAGGCATGATTGTTCCTAGCATGGTTAATGCCACTTTTATCTTTATGATGCGGCAGTTTTTTGTTAATTTTCCTAAAGAACTAGAAGAAGCAGCTCAACTCGATGGCTTAAATACTTTTGGAATTTTTCGATATATTGTCTTACCTTTGGCAAAACCAGCACTAGCAGCCCAGGCAGTTTTTGTCTTTATGGGGAGTTGGAATAATTTTTTACTGCCTATAGTTATTCTATTTGACCCAGAAATGTTTACCCTCCCTTTGGGGCTGAACACCTTTAAAGGTCAATATATCAGCTACTGGAACTACATTATGGCGGCTTCTATGGTCTTTACCCTGCCAGCTTTAGGCATTTACACCTTTTTTAATCGTTACTTTATTCAAAGCGTCACCTTCACCGGGGGAAAAGGTTAATAGGCATTGGGCATTAGTCAAAAGTTAAAAATTCTTCCCCTGCCCCCTGCCCCCTGCCTCCTCTCATTCCCCAAACAGTATTTTGGGCAACAAATTGCACTCCTAACGTGATATTGGTATTACAGCGACTCAATCTCTATCTATCAGTAAACAAGCATTATGGGTTTTGCAGACCTATCGATCGCAGAGATAGCAGCCGACTACAGCATTCCTGTAGAAGAAGTGTTTTCTCTGTGCAACCAACTGGGAATCGCCTACAAACACCAAAAGACCCGTTTGGCGTTAGAAGATGCAAAGGCAATTATTTCCCAAATATCGTCTGAGATGCGCCCGAAAGGCACTAGCGACTTAGAGGGTGATAACGAGGTCATCTGAAGAGTTATCTCGGACTTTGGCTAATCACTGATAGCTAATGACAAAAAACAATGAGTCATTAGCTATTAACAGCTTGGAGATTGAGAATCGCATTCTTAGCTGTGTTGAGCGTCATAAATTTTTAAGGGGAAACATGTTTAGAAGACTAATTGGCGTTGTCGTGGTTACTGTTTTTCTCTCGTTTCAGTTGCTTGTCGGTAGCGCGACAGCAGTGGAACTGGACAAAACTACCCGAACAGTGCCATTAAATACTGAGGGTGACACCACCGTACTAAGCCTTAAACAAGTTAAAGAAGGCAAACGCTTATTTAATTACGCTTGCGCCCAATGTCATGCTGGGGGAGTTACCAAGACAAACCAAAACGTGGGACTCACTCCAGAGGACTTGGCACTGGCAACACCCAACCGTAACAACATTGAAGGTTTAGTAGATTATCTGAAAAATCCTACTACTTATGACGGGGAAGAAGAGATTTCCGAAATACACCCCAGCATTAAAAGCGCAGATATTTTCACAGCAATGCGAAATCTGACAGATGATGACTTGGAGGCGATCGCCGGTCATATTCTCTTACAACCCAAAATCGTTGGTACTAAGTGGGGAGGCGGAAAAATCTATTACTAAATCCCGGAACTGAGTCATTGGGAATAGAGCATTGGGCATTGGGAATAGGGCATAGGGAAGAATTCATTCCCCATTCCCCATTCCTCATTCCTCATTTTCTATTCCCCATTTACTACTGATTGCACAGGTTTTTGCAATAAATTTCTCTCCATATATTAAAAAAAAATTATCTATGACAGATTGTCATACTTTGGCGTTGATTTTATTTAAAATGAGAAAGGGAAAAAAAATTGTTTGTTAGGAGAGAGCTATGAAATTAATTTCGGCAAGCTGGCGACGCCTTAGTTTAGCTGTGTTGACAATCCTTTTAATTGTTAGCAGCTTTGCTGTTTTTACTCCCAGTGCTTCGGCTGCAACCTACCAGGTGAAATTGGGTAGTGATAAAGGAATGCTGGCATTTGAACCGAAAAAGTTGACTATCAAACCAGGTGACACTATTGAATGGGTGAACAATAAAGTTCCTCCCCATAATGTTGTGTTTGATACTGTCAAAAACCCCTCTAAGAGCGCCGATTTAGCTAAATCTCTGTCTCATAAAAAGTTGCTCATGAGTCCTGGTCAAAAGGAAACGACCACCTTTGCAGCAGACGCACCTGCTGGTGACTACACCTTCTACTGTGAACCCCACCGTGGTGCTGGCATGATTGGTACAATCACTGTCGAAGGCTAGAAATATCGCTGTTGACACCAGATGATCTATCGGTGAAATTAGCTCATAGCAACACGCCACACTCCTAGAGTGACGCACAAGAGACATAAATGGCGGTAGCGAGTTCCTATCCTCCCCTAAGACGCTAAGTAACCTGTGGCGATGGAGGGGTGAACTCGTTACCGCCAATTTTGATCAAATTTGACTTAATCGGGGATTAATCGCGTTTATACTCTTGCTGGAGGCTTGTTGCGAGGAAATTCTGTTGAAAATACTTTTATTAATTTTACTGTCGGCGATCGCTCTATTCAAATTGACATTCATCAGTCCAGCACTAGCTGCCGAAACATCCAACGGTGCTAAAATTTTTGAGGCTAACTGCACTTCTTGCCATATAGGTGGCGGTAACATCCTGATTAGCCAGAAAACCTTGAAAAAGGAAGCATTATCAAAATATCTAGAAAATTACGATCGCGACTCTATCGAGGCGATTATCCACCAAGTGCAAAATGGTAAAAATGCTATGCCTGCCTTTAAAGGCAAGTTAAGTTCTGAGGAGATTCTGGAAGTAGCCGCTTACGTTTTTCAAAATGCAGAACAAGGCTGGTAAAGTAGCTGAATTTATCTGGATAACACAACAACCCTTTGGCACACCAAAGGGTTTTTTCAAATCCGGCTTCACTTCGGTCGATCGCTATTTCGTCTAAAGTTCTTTTCTACTGACGAAACGCTGCCAATACCTTGAAGAATACCACGACCGATTAAACCTAAACCCCTACCAACTATTTGGGTAAGGATAAAAACTATACCGCTACCTAAAAAAGCTAATAGTGATTTTAAACGTGGTGCGATCGCATCACTAAATTCTAACAGCAATGTCACTACTAAAGGAATATTAGAAAGTTTTGCTAACTCCTGATTCCGAGGAGCATAAACTGAAGTATTAGCAATACCACGAGGCGCAATTACAAATAATTCATAGCGACTTTCAAAAACTGCTTTTGGCTCATTTATATAATTTTTTAATCGATATTTCCACGACAAATCATTTCTAAATCGTTCAATTTCTCTTGTAGAAATCAATTGCTGCCCATAAAAATTTTGCTTGATCTCTTCTACATCTGATAAAGAATTTAGCAGTGGTTGCACAACCCCATTCGCTACCTGAATCAACAAGTTCTCTAAAATCATTAATGTTTGAGACTTGGCTTGGGCGCTCATTACAGGATAGTAGGCATTATCAATATTCAATTCTGTTTGAAATAATAGATAAGAATATAACTCACAAACTAAAGGAATTTTTTGGAGAATATCTCTTTCCACAATATCTGTATTTTGCAACAATAAATTAATCAGTTCTCTACTCTGATTCCCAATTTTTATTCGAGAAAATTTCCCAAAAAAATCTGTAATGGCTGCTTGCCATAAGTCGCTTACTAAGGTATTTTTTACTTCATATAATTGATTTATCTCTATTTGAGAAGCACGCAGTTCATCCAACTGTTCAGCTAGTTTTTGTAGGATCAGATAAAGTAATTCCCGTTTTTTATCTTCACGAAAGATGTCGATTTCTAAAGGGATATCTGTGACGTTTCGTAAAGAAAACTGAAGTTTTGTTACACAAGATGCAAACAAGGCAGATTGTAGTGTTCCCGGACTAAGTAAAGGTGATGCAGTTTGCCTTTGTTGAATGGCACTACTGAATGAAGCAGTCAAAGGCGGCTCATCAGCAACCGGAATATCTTCTTGCCTTTCTTGTGGTGAAACCAACAACTGATTTAGCAACCAACGAGCCGCTAGCAGTTCTCGCCGCCGTCCAGCTAGAATTGCTCGCTCTAGTACTGGTAATCCGGGAACTTGTAATTGTGCTGTTACTGCGGCTAAGGTAGCGTTAATGTTAGCAATTCCTGACAAATGCAAATTATTTCGGAGTTTGGAGAAAGGGAGTCGGGAGTGGGTAGAGACGCGATTAATCTTGTCTGTACTAGGGAGCGGGGAATTAGGAGTTATTATTGCTTCTGTGTCTTGGAACCAATAGCTACCACCATTTGCAACTTCTTGTATGGCGGCGACTAACTCAGGAAGTGGTGTACCTTTGGGGCAGTAGCCATTTACACCAATAGATTTTGCAGCCAATAGTAGTCCTTGTTCTTGAACAGAACTGAGAAGCAAAATTGGTAAGTTAGGATATAAAGCTCTGAGTTGCCGACAGAATTGTAAACCTAGCTTTTGACTGGTGGTAGAGCGACTATTACCAAATTCCAAAACCACCAAATTTACTTGGTTAGGGTCTTTTTGGGCAATTTCTGCTAAAATCTGCAAGGTAGTGGTGTAATTTTCTACCCCTGCGATCGCTTCCAGGTGAGGAATCGCTTCTAAAGCTACCCGTAATCCCAGACGAAAAATCGGGTCTTGGTCGATTAACAATAATTTTATCGGGCGATCGCTCATAGTCCACTCAATTACATCAGCACTGTTTTTTACCAATCAGAAAATAACTGTCATACAAAACTTTGTCTTTCTCTTTTTTATCTGTTTTCGCAAACTGATAAATCGATCATAATTGCCTTATGCAGCAGTCACTGTGTAATTAAATGAACTTGAGTATTCGGCACTGGTTGGCAGAACGCTATATCCCAATCAATCAAATCAGAGGATTTTCAAGGGGGCAATTGGCAGGTATTGCCTACCGGATCGTTCAGGATATGGAAGTCAAAAGCCTGATGCCTTTTGATATCTGTACCTTGGTAGAGGTCTTAGAACTGCCTTTAGGTGTTGTTTGGGAAGAAATCAGTGTGATTTCTCAACTGACAGAAAACCTGTTGCGTAGCCTCAGCCAAAAAAAGCCGTTAAAACGTAACGAAGGTACATGGCTAGCGTTTCAAATTGCCTATCTCCAAGCTTTGCAAGCAATTCTAGAGCAGGAAGCAAGCCTGCAAAGACCGTGGCTAGATCGGGCAATTATACTTATACAACCACACATACTTCAAGAGGACGTGAGTAAATTCATCCTCCAAGATCCGCAACTACAAGGATTGCTGAAAACTCTCACTCCAGGTAAATTGACTGACACTCAAGCTGAACAAGCACTATCTTTAGTTGCAGATTCATTACTGGTGCAACAAATAAATAATGCTGCTATAGCTTGGTTAGTTGCCAATGGTGCAGAGGAACCGGAAGCTAAACTCTTAACACAGCGTTTGATCAACTCACTTCCTGGTGAAATGCTGCTAGTTGTCACCGAGAATGCTGCACCTTTAGCCCAACTGCAAAAATTTTTCCGCTTAGGGATTTCATTATCTCCCAGTTTCATCACCCCAGAAGTTGGTTCTACAGTCGGTGATAAAATTGATTTGCACCGAGAACATTACCGTGCAAGTTTGATTAAAAACCTCAGTATGCCTTTACTGATGGAATCCTTTGCCTTTAAAGATATCTATGTGCCACAAAAAGGCTTACCAATAGAGGAAAATATTTCTGAGCAGGATAAAAAAACTGTTAAACCAGTTGATTTAAAAACATGGGCCCAACAACAGCTAACTGATTTAGAAACGATCGCTGTCATTGAGTCGGAACCTGGTTATGGAAAAACTAGTTTTTGCCAACTTTGGGCAGCACAGATAGCACAGGAATTATACCCTACTTGGATGCCGATCTTAATTAGATTGCGAGATGTAAAATACGGTAAAACTTTAATCGAAACCCTAAATTCTGCTTTTCCTATTAATCTTTCAACTTGGTTAGAGCAAGAAAATATCCCTTGTCTGTTGCTCCTAGATGGTCTGGATGAACTGCCCCATTCTGCTCAAGGTATCAGGGCGCAAGCAATTTTTATTCAGCAATTACTGAACTTTCAATCTCAGCATCGACACAAAATTGTGTTAACGAGTCGTTCAACGACGTTACCGGAAATCGTCTCGGAACTACCGCTATTGTTGAGGCGAATTATTATTCAGCCATTGGATACGGACGAACTCAAGCAATGGTTTCAACAATGGGCAAAAGTGCAATCGTTACCCATCGCCCAAAATTTCTTTACATTTTTAAAACAGACAGGGTTATTTGCCAGCCAATCAAAGTTAAGAGAATTATCTGTCTTTGTGCGTCAACCCTTAATGCTGCATTTGTTGGGCATTTTGCACCGCGAGGGTTTGCTAGATGATGAACTATTGCAGTTAGCTGCTAATACCCAAAAATCTTTTCTGTTATGGGAAATTCATCATCGTTTGAGTCGATGGTTGTTGGGTTATCCGTTAATTGGTGGGATCAAGACGATGTTACTGCGTTCGGGTACAGCTCATATCCACCGGACTCCAGAAGCGATCGCTAATCTACTCGCTAATCGTCATCCCCAAAATTTACTTGAGCAGATGCAAGCGATCGCTCTCCAAATTTTACACTCGCAACGCCATCAAATTAATTTGGTTGGTGAATTTAAGACTCTACCAGGGTTTTATTTTAAGGTTCGGGATTTAGAAAGCTCAGATAAAAGCACATCTAAAAGTAGTTTAGTTGAGTTTTCTTATGTCAAATTAGGAAAATTTCTTTGTGCAGATGCTATTGCTGCCCAACTTAAATTTTTGACTCAGTATGAAGATGAAGCTTATGGTACACCTAATTTTATACTTGATCCCAATAGGGTAGCCCAGCATATTTATAATTTACTAGGTTACGGGATACTTATTCCAGAAATTGAAGAACTGGCGATCGCCGGATTGCGTCGCCAGCAAAAGCACAAATTTTCATTTGAAGTTTTGTTTCAACGTCTTTTATCTTTTTGGCGTGCTTACTGTCAAGGACGTTGGTTAGATGAGGGGATAGCCCACAACGCCTTGGCTAATTTTCACGCACTGCAAAACCCTGTAAATGTTGAACAGGTGAATGCTGCGGTGGGATTGAATGTGTTTTTATTGCTTTGTGCTTGCTATAGAGAAACAAAAGTTCCTTTTTGGCCTTGTGGGAATCCAGTCAATTTGACAGAATTCCATCCAGAGGCGCTGAGTATGCTAATTGCGAAGACAACAGTTTTACATAAAAGTGCCTTCGCAACCCGAATTAAATCTTTGGCTGGACTTAATTTATCGGGAACCTCTTTATTGCAAGTGATGTTAACTGGGGTAAATTTTGAGCAAACAAACTTATCGAATGCGGAGTTAACGGGGGCGAATTTAGCTGGAGCCAATTTACAACAGGCGAACCTCACAGGCGCGAACCTCACAGGCGCAAACCTTGCAGGCGCAAACCTCCACCAGGCTAACTTTACAGGCGCAAACCTGCAACAGGCTAACTTGATGGGGATAAATCTGAACTCAGTCAATCTTACCAACGCCTGTTTATTTGAGGCAATTCTCACTGAAACTGATAAAAAACTGGCCACCGATAATGGTGCATTATTCTCTAAAGAATCGTTTCAAAGACTGAAACATTTGCGTGGTTTACCGCCGCAGGCATCGCAACAGGCCTTCTTAAACACCGTAAAAATCACATCAAACATCGATGTTAATTGGAATAAAACCCCTGCAAAGGGAATAATTGAGAGCTGCGAAGGCGCAATTTTACCAGTAGATTTAGATGATGATTATGCCGATGATGAGACAGTTTTTGGCAATAATTCTATTGGGGAATAGGGCACTTGTACTGAGCGTAGCCGAAGTATTGGGCATGGGGCATTGGGAAAGAGGAGGCAGGAGGCAGAAGTTCTAAAATGTTTGAATTTTGAATTTTGAATTTTGAATTTTGAATTGATTTCTCCCCTGCTCCCTCCTCCCTATCCCTCTTGCGGATTGCGGTAGCCAAAAAAGTTAATACTATAGTCAGTAATTCTTACCCCTGTTTGTTCTTCAATTTTGCGGATAACATCTTCTGGCAGTTCTACATGAACATCGAGAATTTGATTTGTATCTATACAGTTGACATGACTGTGAGAGTCACTGATGTTGCCGTACAAACGCCCATCACAGCGTTCAATGCACTCAATGATGCCTTGACTTGATAATGCTTCTAAATTTTGATAAACAGAAGTATGACCGATTTCTTTGCCTTGTTGGTTCAAGCGATCATAAATCTCTCTTGCTGCAAGATGTTCATTTGCTTGCCAAAGTAATTCCAGAATAAAGCGACGCTGACGACTGACACGCATACCCAGGATTTGACAGCGCTCTAGCGCATCTTCTAAAGAACGAATTGGTTTTGTAGTGATTGTTTGTTTTTGCATATTACAGCTTGCTAACTGTTGGGTGAATTTTCCCATCTAAATGTTTATTGGTTATTTAATATATGCAATGATATTGCACACCACTCTTTCACCTGTACTGATGTTTTGGCTTTGAATGCTGCGGAAGTGACAGGTGATGATAATGATTTTTTTGATTGTTGACGGCTACTTTGTCAGACCTTAATCTAAAACAAACTCATTACAACTTTAACTTAAAATTGCTGTAAATGTCCACCTTGGGGCAGGCGTAGCCTTACCTAAGTAGGCTAATTCTAATGGCACACCATATTAATAATGTAGTAATTTTTTACATTAAATGTGGGTAATTATAGCAAAGAGAAAAGTAATATTTAACTTGAGCAAAAATCGGTGAAGTGGGTGACTATAGCCAGTAGCTTATATCAAGGCTAGTAACTGGATGTATCTTTGTAATAACCAGCGAAATCAAGCAAAAGTATCAAATAAATTTGAGCAGGTCAGACTTGTGTCTAAACCTTGTAATAAGTTGACCAAATTATCAGCAAAAAAGTATCAGTAAATACTAATTTATTTGTGAAGAAGACTTTGTGCGAGTAAAAATCAATGTAGCGTCAAGCCCTGAAAGCTGCTACTGTAGATCCTCGATCCTACAGTTGAGCATCAAGAAAGTGGCTGCTGAATCAATGACAATTGCGATCGCACTCAATAATGACTTCATTAACAATCTGGATCTATCGCCTGCGTCAACGGTGATTGAAAAACTGCTGCAAGATGGGGTCGCCTCCCATGAACAGCAGCTACGCTTTGATATCAATTACGATCTCGAACCTGGCGATCCACGGGAACTCTCAGAAATTCCAGAGGTGCGGCTATGGTTTGTGCGCCTAGATGCTAAATATCCCTGGTTGCCATTTTTACTAGATTGGAAAGCTGGAGAATTCGCTCGTTATGCCGCCATGCTTGTACCACACCAATTCAGTTCTCAAGAAGGCATTCAGTATAATCCTGAAGCCTTAGAGATATTTTTAATGCATAAAATCTTTATCTTAAGTGATTGGCTCAAACAACAAGACATTCCCAGCCTATCAAGACTGAAATCAATGGCCCAAATGCTGGGTTATGAATTAGATGATGCTTTTTTTGGGATATTTTAACAAGAAAGAATTCAGGAGGAGCCAGTGCGGTCTTCTCCCATTCGTGAGAGGCTAGCGCCAAGGGGTTTCCCCAAGTGGAGCAACTGGCGTTCAGGAGCCAGAATTCAGTATGAATTCTGAACAAAAAAGCGGACTTCGGCATGATATCAGTTGAACGCTAAATCAACGGAATTTATTGCACCCCCATAAAATCTATGATTTTGTGGTCAACTTTCGTAGTAACGGGTGTGAATCTCCCACTTTCTGGTTCTGACTTCTGAATTCTGACTTCTGAATTATTCAAAAAACTACTGGTTTAGCCAGCCCAAATTTTCTCTAAAACTGCGTTTGGTGAAATATCCGCCGTTTTTCCCGTGAGGGATTCAATAGCCAGGAATTTATCGTTTTTCGGCAATAACTTCGCTGGATCGGTAGGCCCAAATATGGCAATGGTATAGGTTTGGACTGCGACACTTAGTTGTAGTGCCGCATTATCAGTAGACAACATCAAATTAGCCCCGGCAATTATAGCAGCTAACTTGCCAATGTCATCTGGGGCAGTCACCTTGATATCTGGAGAAGACTCCAGAAGCGATCGCACAAACTGCTCATCATCAAGTCCCTTAATAACCACCACAGGTAAATCGGGCTGCTTTTGTTGAAAGGCTTGAATAATTTGCTGCCAATTTTCGACTGGGTAGATTTTATCCAGTTCTTTAACCTGGGATAACTGGCCAGAACCGCCATGAATCAGGATATAGCCTGTTTCATGAACCCCTAAACGTTTTTGTTCCTTTTGTGCCCACTCAATATCTGGTTTTGGCACATTTACTGCTAACTCTGGGACAGGGCTATTTATTTCCAACGGTTGCAGCAAGTCGTGGTAAATTGCTGCCGCATACTGGGATGATTTGGACGGCACAGCATGGGTCAGAAAACCCGATCCTTTGCCTTGGTAGCCAATGCGTATAGGAATTCCCGTCAACCAGAGTAAAAGACCCACCAACCAATTTTGCTTAACAGCAATGGCAACATCGTATTCGCGATCGCGAATAGTCCCCACCAAATTACCCCAATCTGCCAGACTGTTACGGTCATTAAAATCAAAGTTCAGCACCTCGTGAACTGACTTGCTCACTCGGTAGGCAGCCTTTGACCGGGGTTCAACAACGACATCTATCTGAGCGTTAGGGTAATTGCGCTTCAGGTCGTCTAGAGTCGGAAAGAAGAGAATTTGGTCGCCAATTCCGCCAGGTACAAGGGCTACTACTCGCATAATATTTATTGACGCTTACTCGCTCCCTATTTTAGGGGAAAATATATAGCTTAAAGATTGAGGAATTCTGTGTATTTACTAATTCCAGCTGCGGGAATAGGAAAAAGAATGGGGAGTAACCGCAATAAACTCCTGCTACTCGTGCGATCGCGACCAATTATTGCTTGGACTCTATTAGCCGCAGAAGCCGCCAGTACCATCACTTGGATCGGGATTATTTCTCAACCTGCTGACTGGTCTGACTTGAAAGCAATTATCGCCGATCTGAAGCTGACTAAACCAGTGGAATTGATTCAAGGCGGCTCCACCCGCCAAGAATCTGTTTACAATGGCTTACAATCCCTGCCAGTAGCCGCAAAACAAGTGTTGATTCATGATGGTGCTAGATGCCTAGCCACACCAGATTTATTTAATTCTTGTGCCGAGGCCATTCGCCATTGTTTTGGTTTAATTGCTGGTGTGCCCGTTAAAGACACCATCAAAGTTGTTGATGAACAAGGCATAATTCAACAGACACCCGACAGACGACAACTATGGGCGGCACAAACCCCCCAAGGATTTGATGTCAAGTTGTTGAAACAGTGCCACGCTGAAGGAGTCCGTCAAAATTGGGAAGTAACTGACGATGCTGCTTTATTTGAAAAGTGTGGCATCGAAGTTCGAATTGTCGAGGGAGAGGAAACAAATTTAAAAGTGACCACTCCACAAGATTTAGCGATCGCAGAATTTATTCTCACAAGTAGAGGCTTTTGAAGAGGCAGAGGGGCAGAGGGGCAGAGGGGCAGGGGAGCAGGGGGGCAGGGGAAGCAGGGGAAGCAGGGGAAGCAGGGGAGGCAGGAAGAGCAGGGGAAAAGGTTAAAGGTTAAAGGGAAAAGGAATAAATTTAATCTTTCCCCTTTTCCCCTTACCCCTTTCCCTTTCCCCATTCCCAATGCCCAATTTGAAATTTTTAAAAAATACTTTGACAATTTACGATATAATGCCACACACTTATTGATTGTTAGTTGTCATGTACTAATGACCAATGACTAATAACCAATGACTAACGACTAATGACTAAATGATTACAGCCACAGCGACGAAGATAGAAGCAATTCTCTACTTAAAGGGTAAACCTTTGTCGCTCGGCGAAATCGCCGAGTATGCCGCGTGCGATCGCGCCAGTGTCAAAGAAGGCATAATTGAACTCATGGACAACTATGCCCACCGAGATAGCGCTCTAGAAGTAGTAGAAACTCCAGATGGTTACAGTTTGCAACTACGGTCTGACTTTCATGATTTAGTGCAAACAATGATACCAGTAGAGTTGGGTGTAGGTGCATTGCGAACTTTAGCAGCGATCGCTCTTAATAGTCCTATACTCCAGAGCGACTTGATTAATCTACGTGGTTCAGGAGTATATCAGCACGTTCCCGAACTCGTCGAACTTGGTTTTATCCGCAAGCGCCGAGACAGCGATTCTCGTTCTTACTCACTCCAAGTAACACCGAAATTTCATCAGTATTTCCAAATAGAACAACTCCCGCAAATACTTTCCAACAACCAGAAGGAAGAACAATTAGAACTAGAACTAGAACTAAAGGCAGTCGGGAGTGGGGATAATCACCAAGTCTAAGTACCAGGGAGGATTTATGGTGAATAGCTAACTGATAGATAATTGGGACAAGAAAGCTATAGCTAGAAACATGGAAACCAAACAGCTAGGAAAAACTGGTATCTTTGTGAGTGCGATCGGTTTGGGTGGTATGCCCATGTCAATTTCTAATCGCCCTCCCGAATCCGAATCAATTCAAGTTATTCATCGTGCCCTGGATCTGGGTATTACATTTATTGATACTGCCGATTCTTACTGCAAAGATGAGTCAGACAAGCATCACAATGAGCAGCTAATTCACAAGGCACTTAGTACTTATAAAGGCGATGTTAGCCAAGTAATTGTGGCAACGAAGGGCGGTTTGATGCGTCCTAATGGCAACTGGACAAGCAACGGCAACCCAGAACATCTACGCCAAACAATTCGAGTCAGTTTTGAGGCGTTGGGTGGTACTAAACCCATCGATGTTTGGCAATACCATTCTCCCGATAGTAATTACACCATTGAAGAATCTCTTGCACCAGTTAAAGAAGCAGTGGAGTCAGGTTTGATTCGGTTTGTGGGAGTTTCTAACTTTTCCGTTGAACAAATTAAGCGGGCGCGGGATGTGGTGGATATTGTTTCGGTGCAGAATCAATATAGCCCTTGGCAACGACAGCCAGAGAATGACGGCGTGTTGAAGTATTGCGAACAGCAAGGATTGACCTTTTTGCCTTGGAGTCCCTTTGGTGGTAGGCGTCGCCATCAGGACTTACAAGATATTGCTGCGATCGCTCAGTTAGCTAAAGAAAAAGGCGTATCTGTGTATAATATCGTTTTAGCGTGGTTGCGTTCCAAATCACCCGCTATTTTGCCAATTCCCGGTGCTAGCAAGGTTTCCAGTATTGAAGACTCGACACAAGCTATCAATGTGAAACTATCTGATGAAGAAGTGCAAAAAATTGATCGGGCAACTTAATCATTCCACTAGCTAATGTTATGTGCTAGAAGTCCTAAGATTTTCGTGCTTTGTTTAGCTGCATAAACTCTTTGATTGCCTGTACTAAGCACATAAAAAAGAAATGATCTTAGAAACACACCGCTTGCTAATGCGTGACTTTATAGAAACAGATTGGCAAGCAGTTTTTGCCTATCAATCTGATCCTTTGTACTTGCGTTACAGCTATTGGACGCACCGTACACAGAAGGAGGTTTGTGAGTTTATCCAGATGTTTATCGATCAGCAAAAAGAGCAACCACGAACAAAGTTTCAATTAGCTATTATCCTCAAAGAAGAAAATCGGCTGATTGGCAATTGTGGTATCCGTGTAAATGACTCGGAAATGCAAGAAGCAAATATCGGCTATGAATTAAACACTCAATATTGGGGACAAGGTTATGCAGCAGAAGCAGCACATACCATTTTAAAGTTCGGCTTTGAAGAACTGGGAATGCATCGGATCTGGTCTTGGTGTGTTGCAGATAATTTTGCTTCTGTAAAGGTATTAGAAAAAATTGGTATGCGTCGTGAAGGTCATCTGCGGGAAAAAGAGTTAATCAAAGGCAAATGGTACGATAACTTTCTTTATGCGATCCTTGACCATGAGTGGAAAGCAAACTAATACTGCTTCTATGAGCTACCTCAGAGACAATATCATAAATTCCTGAGAAATTGAGGGTAAGACAAGTTCAGAGGGTCGCAGAAATGACCAACACTATCCTCAATTTCCAAACAGCAACCGGACACGCAATTTCAGCAGCAGCAGGTAAGAAATATCTTCGTCCTGGTGGACGAATAGCCACAGCTAAATTATTTCAGTGGGCAAATTTTCAGCCTGGAGAGACAGTTTTAGAGCTAGGTTCTAGCTTTGGATATAGTGCGATCGCTTTAGCAAAATACCATAGACCTCTTGGCATTTGTGCTTTTTGCAAGAGGGGGAAAAGGGGTTCATGTTAAAGGGGAAGGGGACAATACAGAACTTTTTCCCCTTCCCCCTTGCCCTTTTCCCGACTTATGCAAGAAGTCTCATGTCAAAGTATTAGGCGTTGAAAAAACTCCTGATAGTGTAGATCGTGCGCTAGAAATGCCACCATTAATGTAATTGAAAGCAGAGGTTTACTGACTTTATCTGGAGAAGATATTGCACTTGAACCTGGTGTTTTTATCTTTATGCCTACTAACGCACCCCATGCCTTAAAAGCTGAAAAAACCTGACATTTTTGCTTACACTTTCTGAGAAAGTTGCAGAGAGTAATTAATTATTGCTGGAGTCTAAAAAAATGCGATCGCTACTTTTAACTTTTGCTGAAAATTTAAATTTTTCTGAAACTCAGTTGGAACAAATACTATCACAGCCTCTAACTAAAGTTCTCAATTCACCTGAATTGCAACAAGAATTAAACAGCTTAGATAGCAATTTGCTTAAGGAAACTTTACCCACCGCTGGAGGAGTTTTAGCTCAGGAATTACCACCTTTTTACAACTGGCTAAAAAATGAGTTGGGAGTCAAACGGGTTCCTGATAGTCCCAATCACACCACAACATGGGTAATTGGTTTTGTTCATAATCAAGAAAGCTTAACTCATTTAGTTAAGTTACACCGTCCAGTACCTCGTTTGGCCTTAGAAGGCTCTGTTCCCCGCTTGGTAGGACTGTTTGAAGGTGTCGAAGATGTGCAAGTTCGGCAGGAATGGCAAAAAGCGATCGCGGCTCTATGTCTTGTTCTAGTTGTCGCCGCACGCGAACAAGATAGAGCAGCTATAGCAGTCTGAATTGCTGTCTACCGTGTGTAGTGGCGCACATCTGTACGCCCCTACTAATCTATATTTCCAGAAGCGATCGCAGCTAATTTATCAGCATTAAGTATAGTAATTATCCCACCACGGTGATAAGCAATTACTGACTTGAGACTTTTAATTAATCGCACACATTCTTCATAAGTAATCCCACTACTTCGAGCCATCCGATAATAAGATAATTTGACTTTTAAACATTCGCCTTGGGAAGTAGATTCAGTTCCAGATTCAGCAGCAAAATATTTAATTAATCTCGCAAGGCGAACAATAGCTCTTTCAGAAACTAATCCGTGGACTGTTTCATGCAATTGCTGAATCCGACTGTTGAAAACCATCAGCATTCGTAAGGCAATTTCAGGATTTTCCTGAATAGCTTTTAATAAAATATCTCGCTCTAAAGTGAGAATTTCACAATCAGATTCAGCAGTTACAGTTGCCGGAGAAATGCCATTTCCCAACAAACCAGGAGCCGCAAAAATTTCCCCAGCAGCTAAGGCGCGAAGAATCGTTTCTTTGCCCGTTGTTGCTGTTTTGGTAACTTGAATCGATCCACTGACAACAGCGTAGAGTTTTGCTGGTAAGCGATCGCCTTCATGGAGAATAATCTCTCCTTTGCGATGGCGTTGCACCTGAGTGTAAGGTTGCAAACTTAATTTCTCTACTGTTTCTAAACCCGCAAACACGATAATTTGCGAAAGTTGTTCCAGAGATGCCTGCATGATTAGCCTGATATTGCCAAGGCTGGACGATGATGAATCCAAGGATTAGCCGCTTCTAATTGTGCTGCTAGGCTGATGATTGTGGCTTCAGCCGCCGGTTTACCAATTAGCTGCACACCGATGGGTAAACCCTTGCTATCAAAGCCTACAGGAATTGCGATCGCAGGTTGTCCAGTTGCATTCGCAGGCGGACAAGGGGCAACCCACTCAATAATATTTTGGAATGTCTCTTCTGGACTCAACGAAGCCCATTCCCCAACGCGGATAGGTGAATGTAAATAAACTGGCAATACCAGCACATCTACGGTATCGAAAAACGCCACAATTTGCCGTGCTATTACCTGCATTTGAGAAACTGCTTGCAAGTACTGGGCAACAGAACCTGTGCGTGCAAATAACCAGCGATTCAATGGTTGCAAGGCTTCAACAGGAAGTCCCGATGCTGCTACCCCAGCTTGCCAAACGATTTGAAATGGTTCGACTAAACCGCTAAAATCTGGGGATTTCTGTTCAACTTGGTGGCCAAGTTGTTCTAATAACTGAACGGTTTGGCGGACACCTTGTTGACAGTTAGCATCAGCTTCTCCTAAAGGAGAAATGCTAGTGTCAAAAGCAATTCGCAAAGTACCGAGTTTTGTCTGAGTGGCGGCGAGAAATGATGGTTCGGGATCTGGCAACCAGTAAGGATCGCCTGTGATATAGCCAGATATGGTATCCAAAAGGGCAGCAGCATCAGCGACAGTCCGGGCGATCGGGCCGTTGACGGCAATCCCAGCTAGGCGTTCGCCTACGGGTGCTTTACTTACCCTGCCCCTGGATGGTTTGAGTCCCACTAAACCACAACAAGCCGCAGGCCCCCGAATCGAACCACCGCCATCAGAACCTTGAGCGATCGCACACAATCCTGCTGCTACCGCCGCCGCCGCCCCACCACTGGAACCGCCAGGGGTGTATTCTAAATTCCACGGATTTCTGGCTGGCGGAAAACCCATAGTTTCACTGTATGGAAACGAACCTAATTCGGAAGTGGCTGTTTTACCGAGAATAGTAAATCCAGCTTGCTTAATCCTTGTTACAACCCCATCATCGTAATTTGGGATATTGTTCAGTAATGCTGGATTTCCATAAGTACAGGTAACACCTGCTACAGCATTGAGGTCTTTAATGGAAATTGGCACACCAAAAAATGGCGGTAGTTCTGAGGTAGTTGTCAATAATTCTGTTTTGGCTTTGGCATCTGCGATCGCTAGTTCTGCCGTCACCGTAAAATAACTTCCTAATTGGGGATTCAACTGCCCAATCCGTTCTAAATATATTTCCACCAACTCTAGCGGTGATACTTCCCGGCGACGGATTAATTGCGCCAACTCTAATGCTGGGGTAAATGCTAAATCAACTTCATTCATACGTTAGTGAATGGGTAATTTTGTCTTTATCGGGGATTTTTAAACTGAAATTGTTACTTTAGCAGGATTTACGGGAATTATACATTTTATAGCTCCTAAAATTTATCACTTAACTAGGATGCTCAGATGCAACAGGCGTGGTTATATTCTTGCTCAAGCCATTTTAATTGTTTCGCATAAACTTTCGACAAATCCCTAAGGGGTATTTATGGCTAACTTAGAAATACTTGTTAGTGAATTGCCAGCACTAATTCAGAATTTAAAACTGACTATTGGCGATTCTAATCAAATTATGGAACAAATTATCCTGATCAATAATGCTCAGGAACAGCTACGAAATATTAAAAAATTAATCGCTCAGGAATTGAAATTTGATCGCATCAAAAGTTCTGCGATCGCCACACTTCCTCGATTAATCACAGTAGCTACTTTGTTTCTACCTCCTCTAGGATTAGTCGATCCAGTTATCGCAGAAAAATTTGGCAATTCAGAAACTCAAATTTCCTTGACTGATTTACAATCAAAAATGGATGGGTGGATTGAATGGGGTTATTTTTTGCAAGCAATAGCAACTGATATTCTCAGTGATATTCAATTAGTAAATCAACTAAATTCTAATATTCTTAATTCAAGCATACCTAATGAATTTAAAGCCATAGCTGAAAGCTTAAAAATTAACTTAAACTTGAGTAAATCTCATATTTTACTAGAGCAAATTCAAAATATTAGTGATTCTCAAAAAAAACTATTACAGTTACAGCAAAAGTTAAATTATATTTTTATTACTATTAAAAATAGTCGAACTTTATTAAATATTTTATTAGGCGTATCAGCTTTCTATGGTAAATCTGGCTTCGCTTTAGAGTGGTTAGATGATGACCACGAATTAATTATATCGAGCGAGGGAAAATTCCAAGAATTGACAGATATCCTCAATGATTGTGATTTCATCCAAGAACAAATTGCTGCTTTAATTATTCGGGGTAATAATTTAAATCAACAGGGAGAACAAGCCCTGAAAAAGATTGAACAGGAAAGTAGTAGAGAAGCAATTAGTAGCCAGGAAGAAAAAATATTATCAAAGTTTTCAACACCAAAAATAATACGTTCAGCTTTGATTATCGCTTCAAGTTTATTAATCTTAACTTTTGCTGGTTTGAAAATTAGAGAGCAACATCTAAGTTCAACTCAAGAAACAAGTGCGTTCGTCGCAGACGATGGCTCGGCCATCGCTAACTTTAAATCTGCTCAACAACTCGGCATGGAAGCAGCTTCCCTGGTTCAAAAGCCACCGCATCCTCTAAAAGTCTGGCAACAAGCAGAAACCAAATGGTATCAGGCAATAATTTTGTTAAAGATAATTCCTGATAAAACATCAGTTTATGACAGGGCAAAGAAGAAATTAGCTTACTATCAAACTAACTATAAATTTATCAGCAAAAGAGTGTTAATTGAAAAGAAAGCTTTAGCAAACTTAGAATCAGCCCATAAGCTAGCAACAGAAGCTAATTTCTTTGTTCGAAATTCACCTCATTCACAACTAAGTCTAAAGCAAGCACAAGATAAATGGCAGCAAGCAATTAGTTTATTAGAAGCTATCCCAGAGAGTACGTCTGTCTCTGTACAAGCTAAAGAGATGCTTTCTATTTATAAAACTAATTATGCGACTACTAATCAGCAGTCCTAAATAATTTGTAAAAAATTATACTAACAAAAAATAATGCGACAAATAGACCATTTGTAGAGGCGCAATTCATCGCGTCTTTACCCAAGAATATGTTGCGGTATTAGATACGATTGCTATATAACGGTTGTTGAATAAATAAAGAGGTAAATCGTTCTTTTTCGACGCTTCACCTCTCAAAAATAAATAATTACAACTAACAATTACACTTTAGAACGGTCAGTTAAAATCTCATAACCAGTCTCCGTTACCAAAACTGTATGCTCAAACTGAGCCGACAAAGAATTATCCATAGTGACTGCTGTCCAACGGTCAGATAATGTCCGCGTGTGTCTCGAACCCGCATTTAAAATTGGCTCAATTGCCAGCGTCATCCCCGCACGGAGTTTAACATTTGGCATCTCACGAGTCCGGTAGTTAAATACTGAAGGTTCTTCATGCAGGTTACGACCGACACCATGTCCAGTAAACTCTTCGACTATACTAAAACCGTTAGCTTTCACATGATCTTCTATTGCTCCAGCTAAGTCAAGCAGGTATACACCAGCCTTAACTTGTTCAATGCCTTTATATAAAGCTTCTTCAGCTACACGAATTAATTTAGCAGCTTCTTCTGTCACTTCACCGACAGCAATTGAAATGCAAGAATCACCATGAAAGCCTTGATAATAAGCGCCCGTATCTACTTTTAATACATCCCCAACCCGAATTACTTTCTTTGGACTAGGAATGCCATGCACTGCTTCATTATTAATGCTGGAGCAGATAGAACCTGGAAAACCGTGATATCCTTTAAAACTCGGTGTTGCACCCATTTCGCGGATGCGCTTTTCTGCATAAGCATCCAAATCAGCCGTAGTCATTCCTGGCTTTACTAGCTCGGCAATTTCTTTTAGAACAGTTGCTACAATTGCTGATGATTGCCGCATGATTTCAATTTCACGCGGCGATTTGATTTCAATTCCTCGGCGCTGTTTTTTCGCAGTTGTAGGCTGAGTCGCTTGAGAAAGTAAGTTACTGAAAATGTTCATGGGAAATTAATAATTACTGGTGGCTCTGACGCTGAAGTATGAATGCTTTCTCTAGATTAATTGAGAAATAATATCTATAATTTAAGTTATTTTAATTCCTGATAGGGATTCTTCAATTTTGGGCGCTAATGTATATAGAATAACATATTTACATACTGCTAATATGTTGGACTTGAATCAAAAACGCCCTAAGTTATTCACGATACACTGCGGAAGTTAGTACGGCTTTGTCTAAAATCAGGGTTGAAATTTAAGCGCAGAGGGACACAAAGGGAAACGCAGTGGTACGCAGAGAATTTGCTACTAATTAATGAAATGTTGTATTTAGCTGAATTATTTTTAATTTTTAATTCTTAATGGCAATCTCTCCAGTCATACCTGCTTCTGTATGTCCTGGTATTGTACAACGTAAGCCATAAGTACCAGATTTCAGGGGCACAAATACCCATTCGGCCTCAGCACCGGGCTTGAGTTCCAGTTCGTGAATGGCTCCTTTGATTTCTACTTTGCCTGCTTCAACTTTTTGTGTCCAGATGCCATCGGCAAAATCTTTAGCAGTAAAATAGTGCTTCAGTTGGCTAGGATTATTAAGCCGTAGTTGATAGCGTTGACCAACCTCAAATGCTAAATGATTTGGCTCAAACTTGAGTTCATTAGCCGAATTACCCAAGCTAACTGTAATTTCTGTAGCTGGTTGTTTGAGCAAATCGCCAGACACATTCGCCGCCATTGCTGGATTAACAGCGATGAAATTTAGAGTTAAGAACAACGTTAATATTACGTAGTTAGACTGTAATATTTGCAGCCAAAGAGTATTGGGAAAAGTCAGAGATGTAATTACAATTTGGTATAAATAGTTGTAAACTTTCATCGTAGTTCTCAAAAGGCAATGCTGATGAGCAGGAACAATTAATAGGTAGCGGGAAAAACCACTTTACCCATTCTTTATATTATCCATGCTCAGTGCCCATCTCTATCTAATGCTTTTCTCTGGTAACACAGATGGGCCAGCAGTGACTACTACGATTTGATTCGGGTGGAGTAACTCACGAGCCGCTTGATTAACTTGCTCAAGAGTGACTTTGTGGATTTTATCAGTGAACGAGTGCAATTCTACTTTTTCTAGTCCGTAGACCTCATTCATCAGAATTCTATCTGTTAATTCCTCTGGGTTTGCCAGGGAAACGTTGTAGCTGCTCATCAGGGTGCGTTTAGCTGTTTCTACTTCTAGTGCAGTGACACCTTGTTGATGGATTTGCTGTAGAATTTGGCGGGTACTAGCGATCGCTTTAATGCTATCTTCGGGGCTAGTCTGCATCTCAATCAAAAATACGCCTGCATTCTTAAGAGCTTGGAAGTAGCTATAAATTCCATAGCTCAAACCTTGGCGATCGCGCACTTCTGCACCCAGTCTACTAGATAAGGTATCGCCTCCCAAAATCTGGTTCAAGACTAAGGCTGCGTGAAATCGAGGATCGTAACGGTTAATGCCTGTGTAACCCATATAAGTTACAGCTTGGGTTTTATCTGGTAAAACTGGGTTGACACTGACTATTTTCTCTGGCATTGCTACCGGAGGATATTTTAATGTGGGTGCTTGACCGCTAGCTTCCCAGTCTCCAAACTTATTTTTAATCAGCGATCGCACTTTGTCTAGATCGAAATCTCCCACCAGCGCCAACACTGTCGTATCTGGACGATAATGTTTAGCTTTGAAATCAATCACATCCTGGCGCTGAATCTGCTGTAAACTCTCCTCTGTGGCAAAGGTGTGTAAGGGATGTTTTTTCGGATAAATTGACTGAACAAATATTCTTCTAGCTACTTCTGATGGTTCATCTAATTCTTGTTGCAGTTCAGTTAAAGTTTGTTGGCGATGCAATTCCAATTCTTTGACTGGAAAGGTACTATTTTTTACAACATCTGCCAATATTTCAAGGAGTATTGGCAAATCAAGAGCTAAACTATCACCTTCGATATGCACACCTTCGCGGTTGGCTTGAAAGTCTAAACTCGCCCCTCGCTCTGCTAAGACTCTAGCAATAGTTAAGACATCCTTGCTTTTAGTACCACTGAGCAAATTTTCTGCCACAAAAGCAGCCAGTCCAGCTTTATTTTCTGGATCAAATTCTTTCCCGGCTTGAATGTGACCGCTCAGGGTAACGGTGGGAGTACTATGATCTGGTAACAGTAATATCCGCAGACCATTGGTCAATTTAAATTCCTGTGGTAATACTTGGGCGATTGCATCTGTAGCCAAATCCACAGGCGGTAAGTATTTCATCACCTCAGAAAAAAGCACAGGTGCGCCAAGAGAGAAGTTTTCTGTAGTTTGGCCTGAGTCTGGTTTGTCAGCAACTTCTGTGATTAGCTTCTGGGTTGGTTCAAAAAAGCCTACTGTCCGGGCTTCTTTTGTCAAGTATTTGTTAATGACAGCAACAATATCTGTCGGCTTCAGCAAACGGACGGCGGCTAAATAGCGGTCTGTGTAGCGATAATCACCAACAGTTGTCTGATCATTGCCCAATCGCATTGCTTGAGAAGTGATATCACGATTACTCAAAATTACATCTGCGGTTAATTGGATTTTAGCTCGTTCTACTTCCTCAGATGTCACGCCTTTTTCTGCTACATTGGCGATCGCACTACTCAACATTGAGTCAATTTTTTTCAAATCTTGTTTAGCTCCAGCTGTCACCAACACCTCATACCAACCAGATTCTCGCAAACTGGTAACGGAGGCTGTAATTTCACTAGCTAAACCCGACTCAACCAATGCCTGATAAAGTCTCGAATTCCGTCCTTCAGTCAAGATGTAATCCATCACATCCAGCGCTGGGACATCTGGTTGATTTGCATCTGGTAGCGGATACACAACTTGCAATAGTCGCCCTGCTCCCGGTTCTCGCAATACTATCGGAGATGAGGGAGAAACTCCTGCTCTGTGCCCCCTGGTCACTGAGCGCAGCCGAAGTGTGCCCCTTGCCTCCTGCTTCCTGCCTCTGGTCACTGAGCGTAGCCGAAGTGCTGCCCCTTGCCTCGGTACTTTCCCAAAAACCTCTTTAATTATTTCGAGGGCATTTGCAGTTTGAAAATCTCCAACAATCACTAAGACAGCATTATCGGGACTGTAAAAATTGCGGTAATATTTCTCTACCTGCTCAACTTCAAATTTCTCGACATCAGCTTTTGTGCCACCTACAGGCAAACCATAAGCATGATTGGGAAACACCGCCTGCATAACAGCGCGGTTGAGGCGATATTCTGGACTATTTTCGTAACCCTGCAACTCGGAAATTACTACCCGCTTCTCACTCGCGAGTTGCTCTGGCTCAATCTGGGAATTTTGCATTCTATCTGCTTCTAGCACCAATAGTGCTTTCAGCTTGTTTCGTTCCACAGTACCGTAATATACAGTTTGGTCATAACTGGTGAAAGCATTGGAATCACTACCTAAAGCACTAAACAAACGTCCAAATTGAATTGGACGATTTACAGTGCCTTTAAACATCATGTGTTCGAGCTGGTGGGCAATGCCATTCACGCCCGGTTCTTCGTTGCGTGAGCCAACCTTGTACCACACCTGCACCGTCACTACTGGCGCAGTATGAACTTCCTTTGTCAGGACAGTTAGACCATTCTCCAGCACTGTCTTGCGGACATTTTCTGTCAGTGTTGAGGGCATTATTCTTTTTGCTTGCAAGGTTAACTGATATTTTTCTTTGTTAGATATAACTGGATTTTGGCTATGAGCAGGTTCATCACTCAAAAAGAAAACAGCTACTAGCCATAAACTTAAAAGTAATAACGGCAAGGGATATTTATAAAATTTGGAAAATCCATACATGTATTTAGCATATATATCTGTAAATTAAGTTACATAGTCATTTTTGTGAATGACTACAGTTTAATCTGGCAAAAAAAATATTAGCAACAAAGGTAATAAAAAAGCTAATTTATGGGATTTTTGCTAAAATCCGAATGAATTCCAGAGGTAAGCCATCAGTATCGGCGATGAAAGCAACTTCGTAAATGCGATCGCCTATTTGCTGTTGTGTCGGTTCTAAAAGTATCTTCAACGGTTGTAATTCTTCAGTTTGATTCTCAGCAGCTAGTAATACACGTTCTTGTAAATTTGTCAACCAACTAGGCAAATCTGGTGTAATCTCGGTTAAATCGAACGAGAGATGATAGTAACCTACATAATGCTCATCAGCAAAAGCATCTGGGGCTGGTTTTGGTTCGGGAATTTGGATCAGTTCAATTCTGCCGCCCAATCCTTCCATCCAGCAAGCTAGAGTGTAGCCTGTGGTAAAGCGTTCTGAGATTGTAAACCCTAAATGTTCGTAGAAAGCGATCGCTCGATGAATATTGGCAGTCCGAATAGAAACGTGATGCATATTAGTCCTTAGTCCTTAGTCATTTGTCATTTGTCCTTTGTTATTCACTAATGACAAATGACTAATGACAATTGACCATTATTCAAACAACCTGAAATAAGGGTAGCGCACAGGGACGCCAGGCTCTTTTTCCAAGTCAAAATTAATCACTTCCCAACAGGGATCTTCTGAAGTATCGGGGCTAAACTCCACGGGTAAACCGTACAAACGCGCAGCAGTAGCTTCTGGTTGTCCAGAACGCCAAGGTGTGCTGCGTTCCAAGTAGCCACTCATCAATTCCTGATAGCGTCGAGCAATAATTACTCGTGTTGCTCGAAAGCCTTGAGTATAGAGCTTGTCTAATGCTTCGTGAATTTCAAAGCGAATACCATCGGGATGAGTATGCTGTCTATACCATTCATTATTCCATCTTCGCCAATGACGCCCCGATTGCAAATGGATTAACTCTCCATTTTTAGGATTAGCTTCAAACGCGCCATGACGAGGACACAAATAGGTATCTGTTAGTGTCAGCGCCGGAATAGCCTGGCGACAATGGGGACACTGTATTTCCGGCCCAAACATCGGGTACTGCAAACCTGGATTCATCATGAAGTGCGTACAAACATAATTTTGTCTTCAGCAGCACTAGCGGGTTGGATTATACACATCGGCTCAACCACTTTGGGTTACTTGCTCACTGCTGCATAGACACGCAGTTGCGCCAGTAACATTCCTCACTAGTGTTTTCCTCAGCGTAGAGGCTTGACGCTGTGATATCCTGGTTGTGCAACCAGCCTCAAAGGTTGGAATTTCTCCAGTGTTCCTGAGTACCATATTAATATTCTATCGTGTCTACCGCTTCTTACTGGACATCTCCTGATTTTTCTCAAGCTGCCTTCATCGCCGCCAATGCTGTTGTTATGGGTTCGGTAAATATAGCCGCAGGAGTGAGCATTTGGTATGGAGCAGTGATTAGGGGAGATGTAGAACGGATTGAAATTGGCGAATACACAAATATTCAGGATGGTGCAATTTTACATGGTGATGCTGGTTTTCCGACAATCTTAGAAGATCATATTACCGTAGGGCATCGCGCTGTGGTACATTCCGCTTACATTGAGCGTGGAAGTTTGATTGGCATTGGCGCAGTGATTTTAGACGGGGTAAGAGTGGGTACTGGTAGCATTATCGGTGCTGGGGCAGTGGTAACTAAAAATGTACCGCCTTTCTCCCTAGTTGTCGGTATTCCTGGTAAAGTTTTACGTCAAGTAACAGATGTTGAAGCCGCAGAACTGATTGAACACGCCAAACGTTACCAAAAGTTAGCTTTAGTTCATGCTGGCAAGGGTACTGATATTGGTTTTAGCAAGGCTTCAGAAGGGGGATGAGGGAGCAGGGGAGAAATCAATTCAAAATTCAAAATTCAAAATTAAAGAACTTCTGCCTCCTGCCTCCTGCCTCCTCTTTCCCAATGCCCAATACTTCGACTACGCTCAGTACAAGTGCCCAATGCCCAATACCCCATAATTTAAACATTCTTTACATTTGGATTTGGAAAAGTTGCCCACTTCAGCTAAAAATAAAAATGAGAGCAGTTGACAAAACTTTAATTTCTACTTAAAAGAGGAGTTCTAGATATGGATATCGATTACCGTATAGCGATCGTTTTAGCACCAGTTGCCATTGCCGCTAGCTGGGCAGTGTTTAATATTGGCGCTGCGGCTTTAAGACAAATTCAAGGCTTTTTGGATAGAGAAGCTTAAATTTATTAATTGGGCATGGGGCACTTGTACTGAGCGACTTGCCTTGACTTGTGGCGAGCGAAGTCGAGGTAGCGAAGTCGAAAGGAGTCGAAGTATTGGGCATGGGGTACATGAGCAGGGAGAAGGGTGCAGAAAAGAGGAATTTTCCCACTGCTTCTGCTCCTCTGCCTCCCCTGCCTCCCCTGCTCCCCCTGCTCCCTCATCCTCCCACTCCTTACTCCCCACTCCTTGGATATCGATTCTGTAATACAACCCCTACAACGCTTTGGCGTCCATCTAGGACTCGATCGCATTGTCAATCTATTGGCAAATCTTGGCAATCCCCATCACCAAGTCCCGGTAATTCATGTTGCTGGCACTAATGGTAAAGGTTCGGTTTGTGCCTATATTTCCTCCGTACTCACTGAAGCTGGTTATCGTACAGGACGCTACATTTCCCCCCATTTAGTTGATTGGACAGAACGTATTTGTCTGAATGAGCAGCCAATTACTTCTGAGGAATTGAGTCAATTTTTAGAAAAAGTCCAAGCGGTTATTCGCCCTGATGACGAATCACCAACTCAGTTTGAAGTAATTACGGCGGCTGCTTGGTTATATTTTGCCCAGCAGCAAGTTGATGTGGCAGTGGTAGAAGTCGGACTAGGAGGGCGCTTAGATGCGACTAATGTCTGCTTAGAACCTTTAGTTACGATCATCACTTCTATTAGCCGGGAACACTGGCAGCAACTAGGCCCTACTATCGCTGATATTGCTAGAGAAAAAGCTGGTATTCTCAAACCTGGATGTGCCGTTGTGGTTGGGCCATTGCCACCAGATGCCGAGAAAGTTGTGCGATCGCGTGCCTTAGAATTAAAATGCCCGATTTTTACGCCTCAACCCGCGCGTCAACTAGGCTCAGGATGGGCAGAGTATCAAACTATTCAAAATTCTAATTTAATTAAATACCCGTTACCGTTAGCGGGACAGATTCAATTAACTAATTCAGCTTTGGCTTTAGCCGCGTTAGAAATTCTCCAACAACAGGGTTGGCAGATTTCTGAAGAAGCCATAACTAACGGTATGGCCAAAACTAAATGGCCGGGGCGGATGCAATGGACTACTTGGAAAAACCATAAATTATTAGTTGATGGCGCTCATAATACCGCCGCCGCCCAAGTTCTCCGCCAGTATGTCGATAGCTTAGACGCATTTAACCACAAACCCGTCAACTGGGTTATGGGAATGTTTGCCGATAAGGATCATACTGACATTTTTACCGCTTTACTGCGACCAGGCGATCGCCTTTTTTTAGTGCCAATACCAGTAGAACCTTGGCCGGGTAGAACTTCTGCTGATTTAGACTACTTATCAAACTTAGCTTACAACGTCTGTGCGGAATTAAGCGATCGCCAAATCCATCCAGATTTACTCACAGCACTAGAAGCCGCAACCTCAACCACAGAAGATTTAATCGTTTTGTGTGGTTCCCTTTATTTAGTAGGCGATTTTTTACAAGTAGGGAATAGGCAATAGGGAATAGGCAATAGGGAATAGGGCATTAAATTTCTTCCCCAATCCCCAATCCCCAATCCCCAGTACCCAGCGATGCACTGAGCTTGTCGAAGTGTCCCCAATCCCCAAATTCATCTCAGATCCCACTCTTGCGCCGCATCTTCTACAGCTTTATCTACAGTCTTCTGCCCTAACATTGCTGCTTGCAAATTCTCATAAACTGCTTTTTGCAGTTTATTAAAATCCTTCAAGGTAGGGGTTAATATTTCTGCTTGTTGTAGTTCTTTTGCACTGAGAAATCGCGCTTTTTCTACTGTTGAAGCATTAGCTGAAACATCTTTAAAGTAAGTATCAGACAATGCTTTGATTGTAGAAGGTAAGACATTTGCAGCTTTAGCAAAAGCTAACTGATTTTCGTCATTGGTGACAAATAAAGCAAATTTTACAGCGCCATCTGGTTGTTTGGTATCGCGGGGAATAACTATATTCATTACCGCGACATTTTTCTTGCCTGTGTTGCCAGTTATTTGAGGTGCTATTCCCGAAGCTTGAGCAATTTTTGGGGCATTATTTGCGATCGTTTTCAGGAACTCTGGGCCAGAAGCTAGAAGCGCAGTCTCTCCAGATTGGTATAAATCGATTGCGTGGCGATGTCCTTGGGTCAAAGCTTCTTTAGGAAGTAAGCCTTTTTTATACAAGTCTACCCAATACTGAAATGCTGCCTTTCCTTCTGCTGAATTAAACGCCGCTTTCCCATTAGCATCTATTAGAGTGACTCCCATTTGCACGAAAGCTTCCAACACTTCACCAGAATCTTGTGGTACGAAAGTCACAAAAAAGGCATATTTCCCCGTCTTATCTTTAATTTGTTGAGCTACTTGTGCCAATTCTGCGTAGGTCGCAGGGACTTTATTGATACCTGCCTGTTTTAATAAATCAGTGTTATAAATGGTTAACCGTGTGGTGAGATACCAGGGAATCCCAAAACTCTTGCCATTAAGTATGCTTGCTTTCCAGATATTCGGCAAATAGGAGGAACGTACATCATTTGGGACTTTCGCATCTAAATCTAACCAGGCATTTCGTCCGGCAAGTTGGGAAGCAAAACCCGGATTTAAGTTGACTACATCAGGTGGCGTTTTTGCAGAGACAGCTGTTAATATTTTGTTCTCCATTGCTGCCCAAGGTACATCAACCCAGTTAATCTTTATACCTGGATTTTGCGATTCAAAATTCGCAATTAGGCTTTTGAAGTAGTCGGTAAATTGAGGTTGGAGTTGCATTGTCCAAAACTCAACAGTTGCCACTCCTGAAGTAGCTTGTTTTGTACTTGTACTAACATTGCCTGTGCTGCAACTTACAATCCAACTGGTTAATAAGCCAAGCAGCACCAAAGCAACAAGTTGTTTAAATTTTCGCAATTGAATCATTTTCCCAGTATTTTTACGCTTGATCAGTGTGAAAAGCTTAGACAGAATTGTTGAGATTATAGGCTAAATAAATTACCCGTAGAGACGTAATATATAACGTCTTTACTACAACAAAATTAAATTTTCAATTTAGCAGTCCAGCGGGCACAAATGTGGTAAAAAGCTTCAAAAGTCTGTTTGGCAAATCAAAGAAAGGGGTCGGCATTGAACTTGCTCCCGAACGGGTGAATGTAGTTCAGCTACGCAAGCAAGGTCAAGGCTTGAAACTAGAAACTTTTACATCGGTAGCAGTTCCAGAAGGCGTAGTTACCGATGGTCAAATCACCGACCCCGCAGCAATGGCGCAATTAATCCAGCAGGCGCTAACTGAGAGCAAAATCAAAACTTCTCGCGTTGCCACTGGTGTACCAGGGCGAGATTCTATCGTTCGGATAATACCAGTGCCAGCAGAGTTAGATGATAAAGAACTGCGAGAAATGGTGCTGAACCATGAAGCAGGTTTGTATTTACCCTATCCTCGTGAAGAGGCTGATGTAGATTATCAGAAACTTGGGTATTTTGTAGATGAAGATGGCATTGAAAAAGTACACGTACTCCTAGTTGCCACCCGGAAGGAGATAACGGATACCTATATAAGTACTTTCGAGCAGGCAGGGTTACAAATTGATGTTTTAGAAATTAACAGTTTTGCTCTGATTCGGACTATTCGCGAACAACTGCGACAATTTGGCCCGCAAGAAGCAGCAGTACTAGTTGATATCGAGTTCGATAGTACAGAAATCGCCATCATCGTTAACGGAGTACCGCAATTTTCGCGCACAGTCCCAATTGGGACTTATCAAATGCAAACTGCCTTAGCAAGGGCAATGAGCTTACCTACATCACGAGATATGGAACTGTTACACGGAATGGTTATTCCCCAAACTTCCTTAGACGGCGGTAAAACTGGCGTTACCGAACTCGATCCTGGTATGGCAGCCATATTGAGAGTCTTGGGAGAACTAACGGATGAACTGCGCCGTTCCATCGATTTTTACCTCAATCAAAGTGAAAATTTGGAAGTAGCACAGATTATATTAGCTGGGCCAGGAGGTGGACTCCAACAACTAGATGAATTCTTTACCCAACGATTGAGCTTGCCAACTAGCCAAATAGATCCAATCGGGTCTTTGTCTTTAGAAGTTGACACTGATAAATATCCACAGGTACAACGCTCTGGGTTGGCGATCGTACTCGGTCTAGGAATGCGGGAGGTGTAATAAAATGTACAGCCTAGATGTTAACTTTCTTAAAGACCGCCCAGCATACCAGAAAAATCCAGAGAAAAAGAAAGGAATATCCCTAAATTTACCTACGGGGAATTTAACACCAGTGTATGTGGGAGTTGCGCTAGGTGTAGGTCTTCCAGCTTTATTGGGAGTTGGTTGGTGGTTGCTACAAGGGAAGATTGTTGAATTAGATGGTCAGATAGCACAACTAGACCAAGAAAGCAAGAGATTAGATACAGAAATCGGAAATCTGAACAAAATCAAAGCTGAGACGAATGTAATTAAAGGGGAAACCCAAGCTTTAGTTAGTGTCTTTGACCAGATTCGGCCTTGGTCAGCAATGCTGCAAGATTTACGCGATCGCATTCCCGCAGCAGTGCAAATTGAGAACATCAAGCAAATCCCACCGATTGCAGCAGCGCCAGGCCAGCCACCCAACAATCCCGCCGGAGGATTAGAAATTAACGGATTGGCTCGTTCCTTTAATGATGTCAATGATTTCTTATTGAGTTTACAACAGTCTCAGTTTTTGAAGTCCACAGAAACCAGAATTTTGACAGCAACCTTAGTAGAAGCTCCCTTAACATCAAATGCAGGTCAATCTTCTACTGCTGTCATAATTAAACCACCACAAGTAGTTAAATACACTATCCAATCGAGTATGAACGACGTTCCAGCGTCGGAATTAATTCGGGAGTTGGAAAAAAAAGGCACAGTGGGGTTAGTGACTCGAATTCGTAATATGCAACAAACAGGAGTCATTCCAAAATGACGCTGAGTGATGATTTAAATTTTGCCGAACATGGTGGGGAATTCGATCAGGCAACGCCAGCCTCACCTGTGGTATTTGGTATTGCCTTCACACCAAAAATTATTGGGATCTTGGTGGGGGTAATTGGTATAGCAGGAGCAGGTTATATATTGTTAAACCTGCTGATGCCAGCTTGGGAAAGCTATCAGCAGCAGCAAGCCAAAAGCTCTGAACTGCAAGGGCAAATTGAGCAAAAAAAAGCCAATATCAAACAGATTGACAAAGTTAAAGATGAATTAGCACAGGCAAAAGAGCAAAAAGTTCAGGTTTTAAGTTTATTTGCTAACGAAAAAACCTTAGATACATTGCTATTGGATCTAAACCGCTTAATTGAGTCTGGCAATACTCCAACTTCTATTTATGCAGTCAGAGCCAAACTGAAGAAATTTGTGCCGATTTCCCCTAAACCAGAACCGATTATCGATGGAAGTCTAGGGTTACAGGTTAACGGCAAGCTAAAACGCAGTAGTATAAATGCCGAGATTACAGCAACTTATGAACAAACGCAATCGATAATTCGTAACATTGAGCGTTTACAGCCTTTGTTAATAGTTAAAGATTATCAAGCAACTTTGGCTCCAGCAGAATCAAGATCCCCATTAGATAAAACGCCGATACAGGTAGGCCCAACAGCGCTTAATACATCATTCCAGTTACAGGTATTGATGCCACTTACTCCCGAAGAAATAGCAGCAGCAGCAGCTAAAGCTGCTCCGAAAAAGTAGCTATACAGGCAAAGTCCGCAGAGGCGAACTAAGGGTAAATTGAGGGTCTTAAACCCACGGAGGTGGGTAAAGCTTCGTGTAGGCAAGCCAATGCATTGGGCAAACAGCGTTGTGTGTTAGCGCAGCGTTCGCGAGTAGGAGCGTCGGCAATCAAGTCTAAGGGTTTCCCATGAGGAACTACCGTTAGCGTAGCGGTAGCGAGCTTGCGAGCGTCAAGGGTGTCCTGACTTGAGGCGACTGTTGTCAGTGCCGACTAGTTTTACCCCTGCTCTTAAGCAGAGGCTACGCGCAGCATTTCTCCTTCTCCCAAAGGAGAGGCTAGCGCCAAGCCAGAAGCAACTGGCGTGCGGTTTCTAAACGCCTACTCAAAATTTGTAAACAAGGTTTTATAAGGTGAGGAATGAACTGTGAAACAGCTTCACGGTAATAGTTTTATTTTAGGTACTGCCGCTTTTGTATTTTTGGCAACCCAACCAGTTTGGGCGCAAATTAGTCAAGTGACTAATGTCCAGTTAAATCCAGTTAATGGTGGAGTTAGCGTTGCTTTGAAAACTTCTTCTGGATCGCGCCCCCAAGTTTTCACTACAAAAAGAGGCAACGCTTTAGTCGCAGACATTATCAATACTCAATTACGATTACCACAAGGTAATAGTTTTCGTCAAGATAGCCCAGCACCAGGAATTGCGTCTGTTGAGGTTAATCAGCTTGATGCCAATAGCATTCGGGTGACGGTAACTGGCAGCAACAACACACCTAGCAGCCAACCCGTGGTGCGATCGCCAAATGGAATTACACTCAGCTTTAGCCCTTCCACTGGCACTACAGCATCAGCACCAACGCCAACAGCGCCAACAGCGCCAACATCCACAGCACCACCTGTTACTACCCCAGCCAAACCTGGTCAAAATACAGGTGTTCTCGTTCCAAACCCGCAAGTCACCATTGACGGACAACCTGCACAAGCTGCTGGGCCAGGTCAACCACTGAGTCAGGCTCCACCTTTCTTACCTCGAGCCGTCGCCCCACCAGTGGGAGATATTGCTATTTCGGCTACCGATGCTTCTCCTAGCACCGTTGACTTAGCAACTCAGGAACGTGTACCTCGTCTAGTACTGCGAGATGCCCCAGTACGTGAGGTTTTGTCATTGCTTGCTCGTGCGGCTGGTTTGAACCTGGCTTACGTAGGAGGTGAGCAAGGTGGTGGAGGTCAGTCAGGTGGTAGTGGTACTGCTAATACACCAGCAGTTTCTCAAACTATTTCTTTAGATATAGAAAACGAGCCAGTGCAAGATGTATTTAACTACGTTTTGCGCCTGAGTGGCCTAGAAGCTAATCGCAGTGGTCGTACAGTTTTTGTAGGGGCTAAACTACCTAATGCGACCCGTGATTTGGTTATGCGTAACCTGCGACTCAATCAGGTAACGGTGGGAGTAGCCCTAAACTTTTTGGTCGGCTTGGGAGCAGAAAGCGCCGTCAGCCGCGAACGACAAGTTACCAGCGTTAATGCCGTCGCTGTGGGTAGTGTGGCTACTCCCATCACCCAAACTCAGACGACGACAGAAACCAAAGTTGAAACTCAACGCGTTGATTACAAAGACTCTAGCCCATTACTAAGAGGTCTACAGGCATTAGGAGACGAGCGTACTAATTCTCTAACCTTAATTGGTACTCCCCGACTAGTTGAGATGGCGATGGCTCAACTAACTCAGCTAGATATCCGCCGTCGTCAAGTGGTAGTTAACGTTAAGATTATCGATATTAATCTCAATAACACCCAAGACTACAACACAAGCTTTTCCTTTGGGCTTGGCAATAGCTTCTTTTCAAATGATGGTGGTGTCGCAACTCTGAATTTTGGCGGTTCCAGAACACCTACTAGTTCTGAAGTAAGAGGTAGTCTTGGAAGTAATCCACTAGGCCCACCAACGGTTGAGAATCCAACATCTGCTAACGCTTTCACTAATCCATACACGTTCACCAAATCTCTTCTCACTAGCTTGCAGGCCCAGGTTACAACTGGCAATGCCAAAATTTTGACCGACCCAACCTTAATTGTGCAAGAAGGTCAGCAGGCTCTGATCAACCTAACTCAAGAAGTAGTAGGAAATATAACCCTCCAAACAACGGATACTTCTGGTGGTTCTAGGACAGAAAGAACAATTGAAAAACAAAAAGTTGGCTTAACCGTAAGTGTGAAAATTGATCGGATTGACGATAATGGTTTCGTTTCACTATCGGTTGCTCCTACTGTCAGCGCTCCTTCTGGCGCACAAGATACGGGAAATGGAACTATTCAATTGGTGTCTGAGCGCTCTCTTACTTCTGGCTTAATTCGCTTACGAGATGGTCAAACGCTCATTCTCTCAGGAATTATTCAAGACCAAGACCGGACAAATATCTCCAAGATTCCTATCTTGGGCGATCTTCCTCTGATTGGGGCGCTGTTTAGAAGTACAAACAGATCCAACCAGCGTAATGAGGTGATTGTATTGCTCACACCTCAGATTATGGATGACACAGAGAACTCCTCATACGGCTATAACTATAACCCCAGTCCAGAGGTGCGGCAAATCCTTGAGCGTCGTGGCTTGAAGCTTCCTAGTAGGCAATAAAGCTGATGAGCAGATAGATAAGTTACCTCTGGCAAAGGCTCAGAACCCCGACTTCTTTAAAGAAGTTGGGGTTCTTCTTGTTCACAGAATTCTCAGCGCAGAGCAGATAAGCGGCTGAGGCGTTGCAGCTAAATGCTGTAAGTTAGTATTTCATGCCCTTTTATTGTGGTTTATAACAAAATGGATATAGGTTGATAGCCCAGTCAGCTAAAAAAAACGGGAAATACTCTTATGACAGCACTTACATTAAATCTCAATTCTGTAATCAAATTGACAAGAGAGCAGTTTTATCAATTATGTGGAGAAAACGCCGATTTAAAATTAGAGCGCAATGCCCAAGGAGAGTTGATTATAATGCCACTTGCGGGAGGAGAAATAGGAAAAAGTAATTCTACTATTAACGCTCAAATATGGTTCTGGAACGACCAAAATCAATTGGGCGAAGTCTTTGATTCATCAACTGGATTTACTTTACCTTCAGGGGCTGACCGTTCTCCAGATGTTTCTTGGGTGGAAAAATCTCGTTGGAATGCTTTGACTAAAGAACAAAAATAAAAATTTATTCCCCTCTGTCCTGATTTTGTGATTGAGATACTTTCGCCTCATGACAGCTTGAAAAAAACTCAGAACAAAATGCAAGAGTATATCGAAAATGGTTGTCGTCTAGGTTGGTTGATCAACCGAAAAAAACAGGAAGTAGAAATTTATCGTCCAGGACAAGATGTGGAAGTTTTAAAATTTCCTCAAACTATTTCCGGGGAAAATGTTTTACCTGGTTTTGTACTCAAAATACAACGAATTTGGTAAAAGGTTCGGCGTGTGGACTTTAGTTATTACATAAAACAGCAAGTGAGCTTATTGCTATGTTGGCAAACCTCCAGCTTGAAAAATCTGTTCGGCTGTTAAACTCAATTCCGGGAAAGTAGGCGAGACGATGCGATTGCTGCCTCTAAATTGAGTAACTTGGTATTCATCATCGATTAATTGGTAAATAGATATAGTAGGCTGTTTGGGGTTGCCAGTGAACTTTTTAGCGCCTAGACCGAGATAATCTACAACCCAGTATTCAGGAATTCCAATACCTTCATACTTACCCTGTTTTGTGTAGTAGTCATCATCCCAGTTGGTACTAACTACCTCAACTACTAAGGGAATTGATGCTGCAAGGCTTACAGTTGATTCTTTTTTCCATAGCGGCTCATTTATTAAATTAGGGCGATTAAGTAATAGCACATCTGGGGAATAGGTAGATTCCGAATTAGTTGGTTTTACTAGCACAGTTTTAGGGATTGTATAAGGTAAATTTAATCGGTCAAATTCTACTGTTAGTTTTCTTGCTACAAAACCAACGACATCTTCATGGTCTCCCACTGGTTGTGCTATTTCAACAATCACGCCATCATGTAATTCGTATCTTCCGCCTTCGGGCCGCCATGCTGCAAAATCTTCAAAGGTTACTAGTTTTGGTATGGCTTGAGTCATAATTTATCACCCCTAGTAGTCGTTTTGTTTATACCGCTTCCTTGTCTTGGCTCGATTACTATTCAGCCTTAACAGTAATATTAAGAGATACAGTACTGGAAAAAGTTTGTTGCGGAGAACTAAACTATGGTGGCAATAACAACATCCGCAGAAAATCGGGTTTTACTCCACAACATCAGCTGGCAAACTTTTAAAACTATGCTGGCTGAAATGGGTTCAAATCGTAACTCCCGGCTGGCTTATGACAATGGAACCTTAGAAATTATGACCCCACAAATGCCGCACGAGAACTCAAATCGTGTAATTGAAGGTTTTGTTGTTGTCCTGTGCGAAGAGTTGGGCTGGGAAATTAGACGCGCTGGTTCATTAACTTTAACGCGAGATGATTTAGAGAAGGGAGCCGAGCCAGATAGTAGCTACTATATTCAAAATGAAGCGTTAGTTTGAGATCAAGAAAATATTGACCTCGCCACCGACCCGCCCCCTGACTTGGTGCTGGAAGTGGAATATTCCAGGTCTGCAATAGACAAGCTGAGGCTTTATGCTGCGATGGGAGTGCCTGAATTTTGGCGTTATAACGGCAGTATGTTACAAGTTTACACACTTGTAAATGGGCAATACTCAGAAGTCCAAAGTAGTCCTACTTTTGCGCCTGTGTTAGTGAAGGAGATTCCTCGATTTATCCAAGAAGCTAAAAAGAATGGGGAAATTGCTACTACCTGTGTTTTTCGGGCTTGGGTACAACAGAAAATTTCTGCTGGGAATGATAAATCCTTTGAATAACTTGTGACAATTTCACAAATCGTAATCTCTAAATAGATGAAAACTGTTATCAGGCAGGACGAGATATTTTCTTATGACTCAGCAATAATTCTTCAACATTGGTAATTAATCCCAACAAATGCTGACTATCTTCCACCTCGTCACTCCCTTTTTTCTTAGCGATGCCTGGGGCAGGCTGTGCATACAGGGTTTTTAATAGGTATTTTTTCCTACTTTTGGGGTAGTTTTTAGGGAAACAAGTACCCTAAAATTACAAAACATCCTGAAATCTATATAAATTAATGGTTTCATCTATCCACATCAGGCTACTACACCTTAGAATGATTCATTGAAAAGTCGAGCCGATGGGATGTACAGCCGTTTTGAGTAAAAATACTCCCAAAGGATGATTTTTGTATTCCCGCAAGCAAATATTTCAGTACAAGAGTATTATTTTACGTCCGTACTGAAATCTCAAATAAACCTTCAGGAGTTTGACATGAACAAAGGTGAATTAGTTGATGCCGTAGCTGAAAAGGCTAGTGTTACCAAGAAACAAGCGGATGCAGTCTTAACTGCCGCTTTGGAAACGATTATTGAAGCGGTTTCCTCTGGTGATAAGGTAACGTTGGTGGGATTTGGCTCATTTGAATCGCGGGAACGTAAAGCCCGCGAAGGTCGCAACCCGAAAACAAATGAAAAGATGGAAATTCCCGCGACAAGGGTTCCTGCTTTCTCCGCAGGAAAACTGTTTAGAGAAAAGGTAGCACCCCCAAAAGCATAGGTTCTGTCTTCGGGAACCCTTTTTTAATGCGGCAACCTGCACACGGGGGAAATTTAGCCTGGGCAGCAGCACTGGCTGGCTGTCCCCCTGATGCTATTCTGGATTTTTCTGCTAGCATCAGCCCGTTGGGGCCTCCAAATAGCGCGATCGCTGCTATTAAGTCCCAAATCGGTAATCTTAAGCACTATCCAGACCCAAACTATAGTGAACTGAGACTAGCTCTCAGTCACTTCCATCAATTGCCGCCTGAGTGGATTCTGCCGGGTAACGGCTCCGCAGAATTACTCACTTTAGTAGGTAGGGAATTAGCTCAATTAGCCGCGACAATTTTAATCACTCCAGCCTTTGGCGACTACTACCGAACTTTGGCAGCATACAACGCTAAAGTGCTGGAGTGTCCTTTGTCATTGGTCATTGGTCATTGGTCACTTGTACTTAGCTTTGCCGTTGGCGCAGCCTCTGGTAGAGAAGTATTGATCATTGACAAAGGACAAAGGACAAAGGACAAAGGACTATTGCTGAATAATCCCCACAATCCAACCGGAAAGCTATTTTCACGGGACTCTATTTTGCCCTACCTAGAGCAATTTGCTTTAGTTGTGGTGGATGAAGCATTTATGGATTTTGTGCCGCCTAATGACGAACAAAGCCTGATTCCGGTGGTACAGGAATATGCGAATTTAGTAGTATTGCGATCGCTGACCAAATTTTACAGTCTCCCAGGGCTGCGATTAGGATATGCGATCGCACACCCCGATTGCCTAGCAAAATGGCAGTTATGGCGTGACCCCTGGCCTGTAAACACGCTAGCGGCAGCCGCAGCAATTGCAGCACTCCAGGATACGGAGTTTCAGCAGCAAACTTGGGCATGGCTACCACCTGCACGAAACCAACTCTTTCAGGATTTAGCTAAAATCCCAGGATTGCAACCTCAAGCAAGTGCTGCTAACTTTTTACTGGTTGAGTCCCAAGAGTCTACTTTGCTGTTACAGCAACAATTACTCAAGCATCACCAGATTTTAATCCGCGATTGCCTTAGTTTTAAAGAACTAGGCGATCGCTTTTTCCGGGTTGCTGTACGTGAAGAGTCCGATAACCAACGCTTACTAACAGCGCTAAACTCAGTGCTGAGTGGGGAGTGGGGAGTGGGGAATGGGGAGTAGAGGAGATGAGGTAATTTTTCATTCTCTCCCATACCCAATGCCCCATAACACCACTTGCTACCCTGCGGGAACGCTAGGAGCGAACAAGTCGGGCATTTGCCCGCTCAACGCAGTGGCTCCCCAATGACGGCAGTTGCTCCACTTGGGGAAACCCCTTGGCGCTAGCCTCTCCCTTTGGGAGAAGACCGCACTGCCTCCTCCACTTGGGGAGACCCCTGCCCGTCACTGCCTCCCCAATGCCCAATGCTCAATGAAAAATGACTATTGACTACGATGTTGTAATTATTGGCGGCAGTCTTGCTGGATACTACGCTGCCCTTGCTGCAACCCAATTACGTGCTACAGTTGCCCTGGTGGAACCCACAGTAGACTACGGGTTTACTCATCACCATGCTCTTACCGAAATTGGTAAACTAGCGCAAAAGTTCAATAATGCTGCTGGTTTTGGTATCCATACGACACACAGTGATAGCTCAGAAGAATGCCATATATCTATGGCATGGCAAGAAACGATGCTGTATGGTCAATGCGTCGCCTCAAATCTCAAAGAACAGCATTCTCCAGCCATCCTAGCCGCGCAGGGAGTCGATGTCATCGTTGGCAGTGGTCAATTTCAATCTTCGCCCCAACTGGCTTTTGCCGTTAACAATCGCTTACTACGCGCCCGTACCTATTTACTAGCTAGTGGTTCACGTCCAGAAATTCCTGAGATTGAAGGATTGCAAGCCACTGGCTACCTAACCCTTTCTAATATTTGGCAATCTTTACAAGAAGCGACATTACCTAAAAATTGGGTAATTATCGGTGGAATTCCCCAAAGCATTGAAATAGCTCAAACTTTAGCGCAGTTTGGTTGCAGTGTGACACTGGTAGTCAAGCATCCTTATGTTCTCCCCTATATAGAGCCTGAGATAAGCATACTGCTTCAGGCTCAGTTAGAAGTCGAAGGTGTGCGTGTCCTCACTGAAAAACCAGTAACTCAGGTAAAGCTAATTGATAATAAAAAGTGGATTCAAGCAGGAGATAAGGCAATTGAAACAGATGAAATTTTAGTAGTGACTGGACAACAGCCGAATATTGAATCTCTAAACCTGGCAACAGTAGGTGTGAAATGGCATCGGCGTAGCTTAGTGGTGAATGATAAACTACAAACCACTAACCACCGCATTTACGCTTGTGGTGATGTAATTGGTGGTTACGATTTTGCCAATATCGCTAATTATGAAGCAAAAATTGCCCTAAACAATGCCCTCTTTTTCCCCAGGCTACGAGTAAATTATTGCTCCATTCCTTGGGCAATATTTTCTGTGCCGATGCAGGCGCAAGTGGGTTTGACAGAGGCACAGGCAAAACGCCAATTTGGTCAAGATAAAGTTTTAGTTTTGCGACAATATTTTAAAACAGTGGCAGCAGCCCAACTTCGGGACGAAACCACTGGTATGTGTAAATTAATTGTCCTACGCAATGGCGAAATTTTGGGAGCTTCGATATTAGGGGCAGAAGCTGGAGAATTGATTAATTTGATTGCCTTAGCAATGTCCCAAAAAATTAAAGTCAAAGATTTAGCAAATTTATCTCCTGTCTATCCCAGTTTCTCAGAAATTCTGGAACAGACTGCAAGAGAGTGGAGTAAGCAGAGGTTAAATAGCGATATTGCTTGGCAAGAGTTTTTAGAAGGTTTCTTCCATTTCCGCCGCAATTGGAATTTATAAGATTCATTACTAGCTTTGAACTCGGAAGTTGCATCTTTGAACTCGGAATTTTGAAAATTCTAAAAGAACAAGTGGAGATTTTGTTTTATTACCCACACTACGCCAGCCGTGACTAAAGGCACACTGAGGTTATCTGTGCCGTGGGGTGAGACTGCCTCTGCTAAGGTGGCGAAAGTAGCAGCTACCACCGCCGTCAACAATGCCAACCCTAAACTTAAAGGTGTTGCTAGGGGACTCAGTGATGAACCAGGTAGCAGCAACAGCACCAAGAAAATTACTACTGTACTGGCCACAAACATTGCTGCCGAACCTTCCCAGGAACGCACTGAATTTCCTACCTGGTATTTATGCTGCCCGAAGCGTCTACCGATTAATGCTGCAAGTGCATCACCCCAAGTCATTGCCATTATCCCAGCAACAGCGATCGCAACGCTATCTACTGGCCCGTCTGGTCGCCACAGTAGCCCAAAAAGCAGTGTCACTGAGATAGCGAAATAAACTGTACCAGGTGAGCTATCCTGAGCATCCATTGCGCCAATGAATCGGTAGCGATAAAACAGGTAGTTAAGCCCAATAAAGGTAGCAAAAGGGATAATTCCGATTTCCCAGTGCTGAAACAGCAGCAGTACGCCAAAAACCCACATCCCTGCACCAATATGGATCACCTTGCGGGTCAAATCTGGCTTCACAGCAAACAGCCTACGCAGTCCCTCGCCAATGACAAGCAAACTAGTAGCGTAAACATAAGAAATTGCTAGCCCGATAAAATCATTTGTCATTGGGACTCGCACGAAAATAATTTACCTCTAAAAATTAGCCCATTCCGCACTTTCTTTAACTGGACTGGACTGATTTTTTAATCTCCCTTAGCTGGTATTTTACCAATCTGCTTGTAGCCACCTGCAATATAGGACTCATATTTGATTACGTGAAAAAGCTCAGTACAACTAGGAAGCCCTCTTTCCCCTTGCAAGAGTGCCTATTGCCTATTGCCTATTCCCTATTCCCTATCTACGCAAATCACTTCATAAATCAAAGCAAATTCCTATACTAATCGCTTAAACTCGTAATCCAAAATTAGATATAACTATTCCAATGCTAAAAAAGCCAGGCTTTCACAATCAAGTTGGAAAGTACTGGCTTTCAATGGCATTGAGCTTGTTCTTAATCCAAAATCACCAGTGGGTGATTATTTCTCTGGATTAGATTTTTCTCTGTTTTCCTTCACTTGGCGCAACCGTTCCACTAGTTTTTGATCCGATTCACTAGAGGATGTAGGCTGACCATTATTGATTCTTGGCAGCAATAACGGTTCGGAAGTAGTCACTGTTGATGAAGGCGTGGACTGGTTATTTCTGATTTGTAGTTCAGATAATGGTTTGGGAGTAGCTGTCGGTGAAAACTCAGGCTGATTGCCATTTACTCCTGGTGTAGCTAATGGTTTAAGAATACCTGTTGATGAAGGCTTGGGCTGGATATTTCTGATTCGCAGATCGGGGAATGGTTTAGAAGTAGCTGCTGGTGAGGGGGAAAGCTGATTGTTATTGATTCCCGGTGTAGATAATAATGAGGGCTTTTGTTCTTGAGTAGCCCCATTAGCATTGCTAGTGTTGTTTTGGAAGCTCAGGTTAAATGGATAGGAACTAATCTGTTTATCTCCCTTGGGGGATTGCTTGTTGAAGTATTGTCTTGCTTTTAATTGCAATTCAGGGGAAATTAACTTGTCTTGAAACTTGATATCTAAAACTTTACCATCAGGATCTACCACTAATACACCCAAAACAGCGCCTTCAAGATTCGGCTTATTTGTGGGTAATGTTTGGCGGATGACTGGCTTTTGTTCAGCGTTGGGGTATTGTTGCTGGACTTCCTTTCTCAGGCTGGCGTAGGAGTCTAGCTGTGCGATAGCCTGTTGAGTTCCCTTCACCGATAAATCGGCTGGCTGGGGCGTGATTCCCCTAGTTCCGATTAAAGTACTCCCACCACTTATTGACGGTTGTTTTAGAGAATTCATCAGTGGGTTTTGAGCAATTCTAGACGCATTATTATTAACCGATTGCGTCATTTGCGAATTCGTATTTACCTGTGCTGATGCAATGGGGGTAGTATCTGATAAGTTTGGAGGTTGGGTATTTTGCAGAATCTCATCAGGTATTTTCTGTGACTGCAATTCTGGCAATCTATTTATAGGCAGTGGCTTAGGTGTTTCGTATTTGCTGGCACTCTCATTCAAACGAGGAACTGATCGAGAGAATCTAGCGCCAGTATTGTATTTAGAACTGTCAAACTTAGAGGCGTCAAATCGCAAATTATCACTAGGAATCATCCGCAAAGACTGCCTTGTAGGCAAGGAGGAGACTCGATAGTTATTCGATGATGCGGGTAGCGGAGGTAATACTAGCTGACTAGATGACGGTGGCGCTAATGGCGTTAATCCAGGTTGGAGGCTAAAGTTCGGAGCAGAAAGTGGCGCGACTGGAGGAAATTGTTGTAAACCAACTTGGGGTGTGGTTTGCGGCAACCGGCTTTGGTCGGCTTGGCTCAATTCCAAAAGCCCGACTGGTTTGGATGATGCTGTTTCTTTGGGCTTGCTAGACTCCATAGGCATCAATGGCACAATCATGGCGATCGCACCGTGGATGCCAAGAGAAGCTATAGCTGCTATCCCAATTGGCTGGCTTAAGATTTCTGGTATATTTTTCAGGACGGAGACGTAAGACATAGCTGTTATCGTTCACTCGACTCAGTTGCAGTTGACTAGCGATTTTCTCTTTATTGCAATATCTTGCAATAAGTGCGTTCATCTTCTAAGGAAATAATAACTTCCTAAGCTGGCAACCAAAACGCCAAAATTGCCATTTATTCCAGTTTTTTAATTCATTAATAACGCTGTATCATAATCTTCAAAATTTGAGCTTGCTAAAGAGATTTTTGAAAAATTACTACTTTTGATTTTTTATTGTTATGACGCACACAATTAAAATTAGTATCTAGGAGATTTATAAAGTTTAAGTGAACCCACGAGTCTGAGTAGATTCCAACTTCAACAGATGTTGCCTTGTTTTTTCTACTGTTTTCCAGTCAACTAGGCTTGTGTAACAGATGGCACACTTGTTTGTCCAAGACTAGGCCCTATGTGAAAATACTACCACATTACCAGCCTCTGAAACTGTTGCAAATTGTACAATTTTCTTGAATTCTAACTCTAAACCCCATCAAAGCTATTTGAGTTTTTATCAAAGGAGTGAGTTAGACGATCGCAATTCTAGCTCGTGAATCAGGACTCCTTCTTCGTCAAAAAAGTTCAAACCCTTAATGATTGCATCTAAAATTTCAAATGCCGTTACCAACAGTTATTTTGCCTGGATATCTAGAAACCGCGATCGCTTATCGCCAACTAGAACAATCCCTACAGCAGTTAGATTTTCCAACGGTTACAGTACCACTGCGACGGCGTGACTGGCTACCCACTCTGGGAGGAAGATCCGTAACACCAATTCTGCAACAACTCGATCGCACGATCAAGCATACATTGCAGCAACATAATGTTACTCAAATTAACTTAATTGGTCACTCAGCCGGAGGTTGGATATCCCGTATTTACATGGGAGAAAAGCCCTATTTAGCACGCGAGGATGTCAAACCATTTCTCTGGCAAGCGCATCCCCTAGTTGGTACTCTCATCACCTTAGGTACACCCCACATTAGCCAAGAACGCTGGACACGCCATAATTTGGATTTTGTCACCAATAATTACCCAGGAGCTTTTTACAAAAACGTTCGCTACGTTTGTGTGGCTGGCAAAACGATCTTTGGAGAAAGGCGGCCTGGTAGTTGGTTAGCCTACAGTAGTTACCAATTAACCTGTGGTCAGGGCAACACTTGGGGAGACGGAATCACGCCCATTGATGCTGCTCATTTGGAGGGAGCAGAAAATCTGGTGATTGAAGGTGTGAGGCATTCTCCCAGAAGTCCTGGAATTTGGTATGGCTCACCAGAAGCCTTAAAAGCTTGGGTGCAATATTTGATTTAACTGATATCTTGCACTAGCACCAACAATCGCTTAGTAATTCATTAACTAAGCTAATTTTCCTTGTCTGGCTGTTCTCGCGTCCCTGCACTTGCCCTAGTCAAGGATGAATATAACTAGATTTGTATCTTTATCAAAAGCAATTGCGATCGCTCCTACAAGAGCGTAATAACCTTTAACATAGCCTTCACAGCAGCTAGATGCGATCAAGACGAGACTTTCTTGGATTTTGAGTACTTTATTTTGAGTTAAAAAAAATCGTATGATCTGGCTGATTTACCCATCAAACAATGGGCTGTATGTAGTAGCGTCACATACATGATACAAAAAGACTTGGGCAACGCCGTTTTTGCTATATGCAAGAGCAAAGTGCGAAGCAAACACCCCTCTTCGCGCTCTTCGAGCAAGCATTGATGCTGCTTTGTGTGGGACTTACTCATCCACGCGCCCAACTCTCACAAATGCCACCAACAGTAAACCTGCTGGTTTTTTGCTCCCCTAGTGACACACATCCAAAATGGATGCAGTGTGCTTAGTCTGGGGCTTACACCCCAAGCTCAAGAGAGCGACACGTGTTAACTACGTTTAGCAGAGAAAAATTTGAGCAACGGCTGACAACCTAGAAACCCGAACACTTGCTTCAACTCTCTTAATCAGAGCAAAGCCGTGTCCGAACAAAGGTAGCTTTTCGCAGAGTAGCGGCTTCTCATCAGAGATCAAAGCTTCGATGCAGTTTTACAACTTAGATATTAATTTTTGAGATTGAGGTTGACCATGAGGTATCGCGCTTTAATTGTTGCATTCTTGGCTTTGTGCCTGGGGCTAATAACTGCTTGTAGTGATGCTCCTACTAGCAGTAGTGGTAGAGATGTACTCACTTACGATCAAATTCGCGGCACTGGCTTGGCTAACAAATGCCCCCAACTAGCAGAAACAAGCCGTGGTTTCATTCCCATTGATTCTAGCCAGTCTTATGCCATCAAAGAACTTTGCTTGGAACCAACTAGCTTCTTCATCAAAGAAGAACCCGCTAATAAACGGCAAGAAGCAGAATTTGTTGCTGGCAAATTGTTGACCAGATACACTTCCACCATTGACCAGGTGCAAGGTAATTTAAAAATCAACGCAGATAATAGTCTGACCTTTACGGAAACTGATGGTCTTGACTTCCAAGCCATCACTGTGCAGCTTCCTGGTGGTGAACGAGTACCTTTCCTCTTTACCATCAAAAACTTGGTTGCTCAAAGCCAACCCAGTTTGACCAGTATTAACACTTCTACGGACTTTGAAGGCACCTTCAAAGTTCCTTCTTATCGTGGTGCTGCCTTCCTAGATCCTAAAGGTCGTGGTGTGGTCAGTGGTTACGATAATGCTGTGGCTCTCCCCGCCCAAGCAGATGATGAAGAACTTACCCGCACTAACGTCAAGCGTGCTGAAAATCTCAATGGCAAGATTTCTCTGCAAATCGCTAAAATAGACAGTTCTAGCGGTGAAATTGCTGGTACTTTCGAGAGCGAACAGCCATCTGATACAGATTTAGGTGCTGGCGAACCTAAAGAAGTCAAGATTCGCGGTCTATTTTATGCACGGGTTGAACCGGCACGCGGCTAAATCCTCGGAAGTAAGACAACTGACTGCCACTCAGAACGACAATTCTGTAAGTATCAGACTTGATCGCAAAACTTAACCTATCTACCCTCTTTTTTCAAGAGGGTAGATAGGTTTTTTACAAAGATGGGGAAAAGTTAAAGCAGAGCAAAATTGTCGGCGAAATAACCCTGGTAATTGGGAAATTTTTGCTCCTTCAGTCTTATGGGTCGCTTGATTCATCCGTCTAACTTTTTCCCTTTCATTAAAAAGACTATAGACTTAAGTACAAAAAAGGGTGATATGCCCTTTTTTTTGTTGTATTGCGTAAATATACATATAAATTTTCAAAATTATTAGTAATTTTTAATGATTGGATAAATTTCAGTTTAATGGGCACGTAATTTTACTGTAAATCCAACTTTTACTTATCAAACAAAAGACCAAATACTGTTGTTTTGTTTCTATAAATTAAGTTCATCATTAATTAATTCAAGTTAAGTACAATCTCGGTTTGATATTTAGTGATTAATTTTATATTTTATTCCTATGTAGTTTTAAAAAAGCTACAGGTCATACGAAAGATAAATAACCAACTAAATAGCGACTTCGCCCATTTAAATTTTGCTCGATTATCAACCAACCTATGCAATTTTGATAGAAAGTCTTTATTACCTACCATATTATTTGCTAGGAAACATAGGGTGATATCGTGCGATCGCAGCTTAATTTAAAAGCGAATAATTGATTCTTTATTTGCTCAATAAACCCGGTGCTATGCCTACCACAGTCACCAATGAACTAAAGCACGAAATTTGGCAGTTGTTGCGAGAATATCAGCAATCTCCGTCAGAAAATATCCGCAATCAACTGGTACAACTCAATTTTGGACTTGTGAGAAAAGAAGCTCACTACTGGACAAATCAATGTCATGAAACCTACGATGATTTGCTTCAGGTTGGATGTTTGGGTTTAATCAGGGCGATTGAAAGATTTGAACTTTCCAAGGGACATGCCTTCAGTTCTTATGCTCTTCCATATATTCGGGGTGAAATTCAACACTATCTCCGAGATAAAGGTGTCACCGTGCGAATTCCTCGGAAATGGTTAGCACTCCAACAGCAAGCAATAGGAGTCTCACGTTCTTGGCGTGAAAAACACAATCGTCAACCAAGCGACTCGGAATTAGCAGCTGCACTAGAAATTTCTCCAAGCGAATGGCAAGAAATTAAATTAGCATGGGTCAATCGCGCTCCCTTGAGTCTTGATGTCCCAATCCAAGATGGAGAAGAAGGTTCTACCTGCTTAGGAGAATTGGTTCCAGATCCGCACTATCGCAGCTTTCAACTGGCACAAGAAGACCAACTTCGCTTACAACAAGCATTGCTTCAGCTAGAAAAACGCACCCGCGATGTGTTGGAATGTGTATTTTTGCAAGATTTGACACAAAAGCAAGTTGCAGAACATCTGGGTATCAGTGTAGTAACGGTTTCCCGTAGAGTCAAGAAAGGACTGGATTTGATGAAAGAGCTTATGGGTGTAGCAGAGGATTAACTACAAATAAAGTTAACCGCAGTTACGCTGGGTAGGCAGTGCTAAAAATAACCCTTGAAATGTAAAAAATTAGGTTATAAAGGGAACATACTTTGCCTTTGATCCAAATTTCAGGCATGTTGATTTCTACTATTCAATTTTCCAATGGCTTTTGAGAACAGCTCATGGGCAGAACTTCAAAAATTACAATTGCAGCTATTCTGACTTTGGCGATCGCTGGCTGTGCTTCTGAAGATACACAACAAGCTATCAATCCTGCGCCAATTCCCAAAATAGCAAAAAAGTCGCCAGCAACGGCTCAATCCTTCAAGAATCCAGTCATACCTGCCAAACAGGTTTCACAAGTTAATCTTGCATCTGTTAGCTTGATTCAATCCACTAATGCTACAGAGCGAACACGGGAACTTGTGGTATCAAAAAATCGAAGTGACCCTTTTGCACAACTTTTCGGGCAGACGGTTCTCGGAATGTCTAAAACATCTGGAAGACCAGTTCCTGTGTTGCCTAAGCTACCTACTCCATCACCAGTAAAACCAAAGCTTCCAACACGCAGCATAGCTTTAAATCCCCAGAAATCTGTACCAAAAAAAGTCAATCCTACTTTGACTTCAGTCTTGCCTAAGGTTTTGCCTCAAGTTGTCGCCAACCCTACTTTAGTCTCTGTATTGCCACCGCCAGCACAACCTGAGTTAGCAAGAGCAGTGGTTGTGACTGGTGTAGTTCTTATTAGTAAGGAACCACAGGCAATTATCAAAGTACCAGATGAGCCGACAAGTCGCTATGTACAGGCAGGACAGCGATTAGCAAATGGCGTGCTGATTAAACGTATTGAAATGAACCAGGGCTACAACCCCATCGTGATTTTGGAACAATATGGTATTGAAGTTGCCAAAATGGTAGGGGAAGGGGCTGTCAACTCAACGCCGTCAGCTGTATCTGCTGGCAATCCTATTTCAGTGACTACGCCCCCCCAAAATTCTTTTAATGTGGGAGCTTCATAAAGATGGCGACTAAGGAAAAAATTGAATTTGCTGGTTTGCCTTTAGCTGTCTATAGAGAAATCGCAGCGCATTTACGTCAAGTCGAAGGGGTAGAAGTGGATTTAATTTCTCAATCATCCCAACAGTTTGATTACAATCAAAGTCAAATTGGTGGCTTAAGCCTTTCGTGGGCAGCAAATTCTGGTTTAGAAAGTCGGCAACGAGTTAACCAAATTTTGGCTTACTATCAAAATCGCTACATTAACCCTATTTAATTTGTGAGAATTACAACCCGCAGATCCCCGACTTCTTAAAGAAGTCGGGGATCTTGTTGTTCACTAACAATTAAGTAGGGCAATGGTGTCTGACTACTTCAGTATAGATTTCCAACCAACTCCTGACTTGGAATTTTCTCCACACTAATGCTGACTGCGATGCCTTTCTCTGGTTCCTTGTTCCATAGAGCAGCGATGTCTCCGATGGGCTACGCCTACACAGTCAGCATTATTTTAAGACAGGTTCATTAAAAATCCTGTCTAACGACCTCACGACACGCAGCAAGGTGAGGATTTCAACAAGCAACGTTATGATAATTAATGCATTAATCGAGCTTGGGTCTAATAATAAATAAGTTGGCAGAAATTTACCTCCAGAGTACGGAGACGATTAATCGCCTCTCTATAGCAGTCAAAAACCATTGCTGACTGTTATTTAGGTGCTGTATCCAACCCAAATCAGCCGTTGTACAAATTTCCATTAAGGATAATTGAAGTGACTAGGACTAATTCAGACTTTCTTTCCTCTAGCGATCCGGCGATCGCGGGGTTAATCAACGACGAACTACAGCGTCAGCGAGACCATTTGGAGTTGATTGCTAGCGAAAACTTTACCTCTGCTGCTGTACTGGCGGCTCAAGGTTCTGTACTGACAAATAAATATGCTGAGGGTCTACCTGGTAAACGTTACTATGGCGGTTGCGAGTTTATCGACAAAATCGAACAATTAGCGATCAATCGTGCTAAACAGATATTTGGTGCTGCCCATGCGAATGTGCAACCTCATTCTGGCGCACAAGCCAATTTTGCAGTCTTCCTGTCACTGTTGGAACCAGGGGACAAAATTATGGGGATGGATTTGTCTCATGGGGGACATCTCACCCACGGTTCACCTGTAAATGTCTCAGGTAAGTGGTTCCAAGTTAGCCACTATGGTGTCAGTCAACAAACAGAACAACTTGACTACGACCAAATTCGAGAGCTGGCGCTGAGGGAGCGTCCTAAGCTTTTGATTTGTGGTTATTCGGCTTATCCCCGTATAATTGATTTTGAAAAGTTCCGTAGTATTGCTGATGAAATCGGCGCTTATTTACTTGCCGATATTGCCCATATTGCTGGTTTAGTTGCTAGCGGTCTTCATCCCGATCCGATTCCTCATTGTCATGTGGTAACAACAACTACACATAAGACTCTACGCGGGCCTAGAGGTGGTTTAATTTTGACCAGTGACGCAGAACTAGGTAAAAAGCTAGATAAATCTGTTTTTCCTGGCAGCCAAGGCGGGCCATTAGAACACGTCATTGCTGGTAAGGCAGTAGCTTTTGGAGAAGCCTTGAAGCCTGAGTTTAAAACCTATTCTGCCCAAGTAATTGAAAATGCTCGTGCTTTGGCAGAACAACTGCAAAATCGTGGATTAAAATTAGTGTCTAATGGCACTGACAATCATTTAATCTTAGTCGATTTACGCTCTGTAAATCTAACTGGTAAGCAGGCAGATCAGCTAGTTAGTACCGTGAATATTACTGCTAACAAGAATACTATTCCCTTTGATCCGCAATCGCCATTTGTTACCAGTGGTCTAAGGTTAGGTTCGCCAGCAATGACCACGCGGGGCTTAGGAGTAGCAGAATTTACCGAGATTGCAAATATTATTAGCGATCGCCTGCTTTCTCCAGATTCCGAGGTAGTAACCCAAGATTGTCGGCAACGGGTAGCGGCATTGTGCGATCGCTTCCCCTTATATCCTCACCTGGAAATTCCTGTACCAGCACTAGCATAATTGGGCATGGGGCATTGGGCATTGGGAATGGGGAAAGGGAAAGGGGTAAGGGGAAAAGGGGAAAGATTAAATTTATTCCTTTTCCCTTTA
>NZ_JAVRBY020000010.1:0-162698 GCF_034531035.1 Nostoc sp. DedQUE02
CGTTCGCGCAGCGTCTCGTAGAGAAGCCATGCCGAAGGCGTTGCCTCTCGCAGAGAAGGCTTTACGCTACGCTATCCTGCCTCCTTCAATGTGGCAACAAGTCTTCTAAAGCAGCTCCCACAACTCGGTGATCCTCATCCTGTCGGAGTTGGTTCAGGGCTGCCTTTGCTTCCGGTTCTTCAAATCGTTTGAGAGCATAGCTAACTCGCACGCGCATCCGCCAAGATTCAACATTCACTAACGTTAGTATTTGGGATAATGCGGCAGTATGTTGGTTAGAATTAGCTAGTAAGCCGAGTGCATCAACAGAAGATTCTTGAACTGTGAAATCTTCATCTTTTAAACCCTGAATGCAGACATCAAATAGTTCTTCAGGACAATCCATTTCAGCGATCGCAGCCAAAATACTCCGCCGAACTAGCCAGTGATCATCCTGATAAAATGCCAGAACTAGATGAGAAACTGCGACTCTGCCAAATAGCGATAAAGAATTTGCCGCCTCTGCTCGCACGTTGGGGGTATCATCAAATTTCATAATTTGCATCAAAGCCGCAAAAGATTCGGCTGATTGTTGATTACCCAAACCCCTTGCGACAAAAGAACGCACCAGAAATTCTGAGTCATGAAGTTTACTTGTGAGCAGAGGAACTGCAACTTCTGATTCATAATCTTTGAGGGCAGCGATCGCCTTCAAGCGATATTGAAAATCTGGGTTCTTCAGTTCAGCTTGGATTTTATGGATTTCCATAGGTGCATTTGGTACAGCTATTCTTTACTTTATTTTACAGATTGAACAAATGGCGATCGCATTCCCAGAGACTTCCAAAAATGGCATTGCAGAACAGTGGGATGAATTGGGAGAGGCAGGCGGCAGGTGGTCACTGAGCGTTGGTCATTGAATCTCGACTCACTTCGACTGCGCGGTAGTTGAATCTCGACTTCTCTACGAGACGCTACGCGAACGCTCGATTTCCGCGTAGCGATGCACTGAGCGTAGTCGAAGTGTCGAAACTCAGTGCAAGTCGCTCGATTCCCGCGTAGCCGAAATGGTTTAGAAGTTGTCAAATCATCCCGCTTTCTCTGCAACGTCCAAAAAATAAAGGTGTTCCTGAATCGAGGTATGAATTTGGATGTAGAGACTAGCAATTGCAACGTCTCTACAAGGATTTTGAAATAACGCAATCAGCAACGCCAAGTCTGGGTGCAAATTTGTGGTATCTAAATCTTTTTCGGAGATGTCTTATATATCCTGTGGCTGCTCGTTTAATGACTTTAATGCATCTAGACTGCAACGCAAACACGGCTTGTCAGGGTCGGTCAAATCTAGCTTGTCCCAAGGTACTGTATAACCACCGTGGATTTTGTGCGCCCCCAGTAGATGCAAGATTCCTAACCCAATTGTCCAGGCAGATAGCCGTTCTAACACCGCAGCATAACCGATAAGATATTCCTTAACAATCCATTCTTCGCCTTGTTGTTCGGCGCGTACTTCTTCAATGCGTCCGACGGCTTTACCAGTTGAGTCTAGTACTGGTTTACCCAGCAGTAATTCTAGATGAATTTCACGAGTTGTCATTATCCCCCTCCTGGAATTCGTGCGATGATGCGATCGCGCAGCCATTTTTCATACCCTAAAGCTGGTGTTGCTTCTGCTTCAACATCCACATCAACATCAATACCAACATCCCGCACTTTTGACCAGGGAATCCGAAACGGTTCACTTTGTTTAGCGCCCCATTTACTTGTAATTGCTGCTATTAAACGTGCCAAACGGGGATTTAGCCGTTTACTAAGGCTTGTCACTCCTACTTCAATATAAGCAAGTCGTGGTGGTTCGCAATCGCGCAACTCCATCACAATGCCATCAACTTTACCCATTTTGCGTTGATTACGGTCAACTAATTGATTATCAAGAACATCTCTGATCAGATCCATTTCTTACCCTCCAATAATTTCTAATGGAATCGCAACGATCGCTAACACAAATGTCAGCGCGATCGTAAAAATGACAACACTGTTACTAATCCACCCATTACGATACTTGCCAACATATAATTCATCATTCATCAAAACCAAAAAAGGTATAATTACAGGCGGCAAAATCACTGCTGTAATCGCCATTGAAAACAAAGTCAATTGCAATGGATCGATACCAAATACCATCAGTAATGAGGCGAGAAAAACAAACACGGTGTAGACTAAACTAAAACGTGCAGCATCTTTTGGTTTCAGATTTTCGCCCCAATTCCAACCAAAAGCTTGAGCCACAATATACGCTGTGTCGAGGCTTACCTCCAATGCAGCACCAAAGCAAGCAATCCCTAAAGATGCTGCAAATAACACAAAACCCCAGTAACCAAAAGGTTCTGTCAACATCAGCGCCGCCTGTTCATAGCTATCCACCTGGATACCTTTGGGATTGAGTACCAGTGCTGCCACAATCAACACTCCCACCGATACGATACTACCAAAGCCCATCCCCAAACCAGCGACAGCGCGATTCACACCGATATACCCTTCATCCCACTTATCTTCTACTGCACCAGATGAGTAGAAATAAAACAAGTATGGGCTAATCAATGCACCCAAGATCCCAACAGCGAGATACAAGTAATGTGCGATGTCTTGTTGTGGCAGAGTTGGCAAGAAACCAGCACCAATTTTAGTTAAAGATGGATGCAGCTTAAAAGTAGCAACAACAAATGCTAGTGTAATTAATCCAAAAAAAGAAATCCCGTTTTCAATTAATCCAAATGTCCCTTTCCAAAGTAGCAACCAAATTGCAAAAGCCACGGGTAAAGCAAACCACTGAAAACTAACACCTGTTACTAATTGCAGGGCGATACAAACACCACCAATTTCGGCTGCTAAAACCAGAAAATCAACGACAATTTCTGCAACTAGTGGAATAATATAAAAGTTGAACCCAAATCGTTCTCGCACAGCCGCAGCTAATGTATGTTTGCTAACGGCTGCTAATCGTCCAGACATTTCCACCAGAAAGATTACACAAATTGTCCCTAAGATAATCGCCCAGATTAGTTGGAAGCTGTAAATAGATCCAGCTTCCGCAGCAGTAGCGATCGCGCCTACATCCAGAAACCCACCAATACTGGTAACAATACCAAGCGCGATTTCCAAAATTTTATTCATTGGTTTGCCCTGCTACTTTTCTTTAGCTTGTTTAGCGATCGTTCTTCTGCTGCTAATTCTCCGAGTTTTTGCCGTACTTCTAAACGATTTCTTTGTACTACAGCCTGGGATATTTCTTCTGTTTTATTTGTTAACCGTATTACTTCAGCTAATAGTAGTGATTTATCATGCTCCGTTACATCTTTAGATAACTTTATTTTGTCTATTTCATCTTTTTCTTTTCGCAGTTCTTCTGTGGCTTTTTTCAATGTTTGTTCAGCATATTTATTTGGTACAACATTGCGTATCCAAGCATCACCAACCATATTTGCTGTTGCTACCCAAGAAGATATATTTTGTGTTTCTTTTTTTATATCTTCTACAGAAGTTTTCCCACTGCAAGAGGCTAACAATGTCAGTATTAATAAACAGTTAATTACAGATCCTAATTTACCAGGCTCTGGCATTTATAAACTCTCCATAGCCAACACAAATATATTTTTGATTTCATCTTGGCAATAGTGTACATCTATCTAACGAAAGATTTTGTAAAATATTATTTCAAAATATCAAAATATATTGTATTAACGGAAATTACCTTCAAAAATTAGAATATTACTTTTATTTCTAGTAAATTATGGCAGTTACAAGGTAAAAGGTTTTACAAAATACGCCGAAATTTATTTCTAAAGTACAAATATTTAGCAATTGCATCCACTATTAAGCAGATTTCGATGTCTATCATGATGCAGATACGTTATTTACAATTAATAGTCTAGGCTTATACAATAACAAGCTGGAATACATATCTTAGCTTGGTTATGGCAAGGTTGAAAGACATATAAAGGCACAATCATAGAAGGGAAAATTTTTGATATTTTTCCTTCTAGTTTCTCATTACTCTTACCTTCATAACCTTCTTTCCAGCAGAATTAAGTTAGGCTTAAGACTCTAAAAAAATATGCAAAACGACTCTGGTAAAACTATTTCTATTTGGATGACAACGGCAGAAGTTCCAGAGCAACCTGTGCTTACCGAAAATACTCATGCAGATGTGTGCGTTATCGGGGCTGGAATCGCGGGGATGTCAACTGCCTACATGTTAACCCGCGCAGGTAAATCAGTAGTCGTCCTAGATGATGGCCCCATTGGTGGCGGTCAAACGGCAAGAACAACGGCACACATATCGAACGTGCTGGCTTATCGTTACTACGAACTAGAGCAAATGCACGGTAAAGAGGGCGCAAAACTGATTGCTCAAAGTCATACAACAGCAATTAATACTATAGAGGCGATCGCTACCCAAGAAAATATCAACTGCGACTTTGAGCGACTTGACGGCTATCTCTTCCCGCCAGACCTCAAATCATTAGATGAGATTCAGCACGAATTAGAAGCAGCACACCGGGTTGGACTCACTGATGTCCAAATGGTAAAAAAAGCGCCTCTGACTGGCTTTGATACAGGAGTCTGTCTGCGTTTTCCCCAACAAGGGCAATTTGACCCCCTGAAGTATCTAACTGGACTTGCAGAAGCCATTCAACGCCGTGGCGGTAGAATTTATACAGGTACGCACGTAGAAAAAATCAAAGGTGGTTTACCCGCTCGTATTGAAACAAGCAGTGGTAAAGTCGTAACGGCTGATGCTGTGGTAGTAGCGACTAACTCACCCATCAGTAACTTGGCTACCATGCACTTCAAGCAGGCTCCATACATCACCTTTGTTATCGGTGCAAAAGTACCTCGCGGTTCTGTTTCCAAAGCCCTTTACTGGGATACCCTCGACCCTTATCACTACGTAAGATTACAAAGCATTGACGAACAACACGATCTATTAATTGTTGGCGGTGAAGACCACAAAACTGGGCAAGCTGACGATGCCTCCTCACGATATGCCAAACTCCAAACGTGGACGCGAGAACGTTTCCCGATGGCACAGGAAGTTTCATTCCGTTGGTCAGGTCAGGTAATGAATTCTGATGATGGTATTGCCTACATTGGCAAAAACCCCTTTGATGAAGAAAACGTTTACATCGTTACTGGTGACACAGGCATAGGAATGACCCACGGCACGATCGCGGGGATACTCTTAACTGACTTGATTTTAGGACGCAAAAATACCTGGACAGAGCTTTATGACCCATCGCGTGTGAGAATTGGGGGAATAGGTGACTTTATCTCCGAAAATCTCAACGTTGCTGCCCAATATTTAGATTGGGTGAAACCAGGGGATGTTGATTCCGTCGAAAAAATTACTCCTGGTACAGGTGCAGTAGTGTTACGTGGTTTGACAAAAGTCGCAGCTTACCGAGATGAAAACGGTATATTGTACGAACATTCTGCAATCTGTACTCACCTCAACTGTATTGTCGCTTGGAATTCCTCAGAAAAGACTTGGGATTGCCCGTGTCACGGTTCGCGCTTCGATACCCAGGGAAAAGTAATCAACGGCCCAGCGATTAATGGACTGACATCAGTGGAAAGCAAGTAAAAATAAAAGTCATAACTTTAGCCTGACTCCAAACAACTACTTGAATTTCCATAGCTTGAGATCGTTCAGAGGTCAAATATTCAGAAATATTTTGTTGAGTGGGCAAACAGCCCACTTTTTTATTGTCAATCTCGTAAATATACGGGAACTTCTTGTTCTGAGTTATGGTCACTCTATGTCACTTTGAATAGCAAGGCGGTTCCCACTCTCACCGATTCGGCATAGCCCAACTCAGGCATCGCAGCCTTATATGTTATCCAATTTAACTAACCCTAACTCTTCAGCAAACCTCTGTACGCAGCCAAAACTGCGTAGAAATACTGTTATCCATTGTCAGCTTTTCCTGAATTGTCTTTATATATACAATAATTACAATTTGTTAGTCAGATTAACGCAGACTTCAAGCACTTTCAAATCGCTAAAATGGATGTTTGCTTATAGAAAAATTTTCTCAAATCCAACCAAATATTACCATAATTCTTTATATCTATCCTAAAACTTTATGAAAGCTATATCAAACGACACCTCAAACACTTTTGCAACCAAAAACCTCTATACTAGACTAAACTTTGATCAATTTGAGGTTTTGTTAATTGCAACACCAAAAACTCTCAATTTTTAGATGAAATACTAGCGTATCTTATAGTCTATAGTTTTTAAGGTTTAGTCAAAACTATATCCAGTATCATCAAAAAACTGCAAACTTCATGTGGTGCAAAAATCAAGTGGGGAGTGATAACATGAATTTACGTAGAGATGCATTGCAAATCCTCAAAGAAACTAGCCGAACTTTTTATATCCCAATTAGTGTTTTACCGCCAGGATTGCAAGAAGCAGTAGCATCAGCATATTTGTGTATGCGTGCTATTGATGAAATTGAAGATCATCCCGAATTAGATAATCTTACTAAAGCGAAGCTGTTAAGAACAATTAGCCTGACATTACAGGCAGGAGTTGATGGCTTCGCGGTAGATGCTTTCTTTGCAGGATTTAGTGGGTATGAGAATTCATTAGAAGAAGTCACTTTGAGGATTAGAGAATGGTTACTGCTAGCACCAGACACCATTGCACCTCGAATTTGGGATGCCACAGCTGCAATGGCAGACCGGATGGCTTATTGGGCAGAAAAAAACTGGAAAATTTACACAGAATCTGATTTGGATCGCTATACCTTTGGAGTTGCAGGTGCAGTGGGATTGTTACTTTCAGACTTATGGACTTGGTATGATGGAACACAGACGAACCGTACCCAGGCGATTGGGTTTGGTCGGGGTTTACAAGCAGTTAATATCCTGCGTAATCATACTGAAGATTTGGGGCGTGGGGTAGAATTCTTCCCAGAAGGTTGGAATGCAGAAAATATGCAAGAGTATGCCCGACGCAATCTAGCCTTGGCAGAAGCTTATACTAAAGACCTTCCTACGGGCCCCGCCTTAGATTTTTGTCAAATCCCCTTAACATTGGCTAACGGCACTCTTGACGCCCTTGCTAATGGTAAAGAGAAACTCAGCCGCAGCGATGTTTTTGCACTTATCGAACAGCTGATTAGTGTGAACATGAAAGCCAGCTAATAGTCTCTTAACAACTAATGGAGATGATTCTAAATTGCCTCCAAATTTGGGCATCCAAAATCCTACAGCGATTTTCTGTAGGGTAGCCAGTGCGGTCTTGGGGTCTCCCCAAGTATGGTAACTGGCGTTGGGCACTGCCCTCCAATAACTTTAAATACCAATTCTCCAAAATAAGACTACAGATCCAATCATCCAAAAACGCAGATTAAACCTGACTCTCTCAATTCTGAATTACCTTAACGAGCCGGGATAGCAGCACGCTACACATCGCAAGCCTTAAGAGAGCGTTATTAGATATTACCAATTGGTATAAAGTGGCAAAAGCAGTATTTGCCAATGTAAGTATAATAAATTATCTTGTTTTAGCGATGGCTTTACGTAATCTCAGCTAAACTTTAGAAACTCTTCAAAGGATTTCCAGCAAAAATTACCTGGCAAGAGTTGATTAATGTCTAAATAATTGAAAGGGAGTATAACACTCCCCGTGATTATTCGTGCAGTGAGTTGAGAGTGCATGAGCTACTGCTTAAATCCTACCTGTCCCAATCCAGAAAATTTGGTATATAGCCAAAGGTGTCAGTCTTGTGGCTCGCAACTACTGTTGCGCGATCGCTATCAAGTGATCAAACCATTAGGTCAGGGTGGCTTTGGAGCAACCTTCTTAGCCAACGATCAAGGCTTACCAGGAGAACCGAGTTGCGTAATCAAACAATTACGCCCATCAGGAAGCGCCCCACACGTTTTACAGATGGCCAGAGAACTCTTTGAGCGAGAAGCCAAAACTCTAGGTAAGATTGGCAATCACCCCCAAGTACCAAGATTGTTAGATTATTTTGAAGACCACGAGCAATTCTACTTGGTTCAAGAATACATCAGTGGTGATACCTTGCAAGAGGAGGTCAAACTCAACGGCATCTTGACCGAAACCGGAGTCAAGCAATTTTTGAGCGAGATTTTGCCACTGTTGCAATATATCCACGATCAAAAGGTGATTCACCGTGATATCAAGCCAGCCAACTTAATCCGCCGCACTCAAGATGCCAGAATGGTACTTATCGACTTTGGTGCTGTCAAAAACCAAATTAGCCAAGGTGCGAGTGGCCCATCAGGACAGACAGCATTAACTGCGTATGCTATTGGTACTCCTGGTTTTGCACCTCCAGAGCAAATGGCTATGCGTCCAGTCTACGCCAGTGATATTTATGCACTGGGCGTGACATGTATCTATTTACTAACTAGCAAAACTCCTAAAGATTTAGATTACAATCCCAACACTGGCGAGATGATGTGGGAACAGCTTGTGCAAGTGAGCGATCACTTGGGCAATGTATTACGAAAAATGTTAGAGGTGTCTGTACGTAATCGCTATCAGTCAGCAGCAGAAGTTCTCAGAGCATTAGAAATAGAACCATACTTAGATAGTTTAGCAAAGGGTTTGCTGATTAAATCTGATAACGGATCTAAAGAGCGAACACATAACCACCTGGAAAATTCTGCTGTTTTATGTAACAACCCTGCTGCTACCAGTACTGGAGTGGCACAGGTAGCGGCAGCGATTCGTGCTAGACGAGCCAAGGCAGCTGAAGCTGGAGGATTACACCAGGGTTCTGGGATGGCCAAATCAACGGCTTTCAGTAGCAACAGCAATGGTTCACAAGTTCAAAATTCTAAAGTTGAGCGGAAGTTAGATACCCAAGGTTTATTAACAGCCTATCTGAAAGGAAGACGGGATTTTGCCTTACACAATTTAAATTTGCTGAATTTGCAAGGTGCTGATTTATCTCAAACAAATTTTCATTCCGCTCAATTGCAAAAAACCAATCTCCAGGGAGCTAATCTTCACAATAGTGACTTTGGCAGAGCCAGTCTGACTCGAGCAAATCTTAAGGATGCTAATTTGAGCAAAGCATACTTTAACCATGCTGATTTAGAAGGTGCAGACCTGCGAGGCGCAGACCTCAGCAATGCTTATCTCAGCAATGCTAATCTCCGAGGAGCTAATCTGTGTGGTGCTAATCTCACCAGTGCCAAAATTTCTGATGACCAGCTAGCACTAGCAAAAACAAATTGGATGACCGTGCGCCCCAATGGGAAACGAGGTTTGTTGTGATTTGATTTAAAATTGCGAGCCACTTACTTGTAGTAGCCACAGTTGAGCCAATTGGCGTGATTTTTAGCTGGGGTGACTTAATTTTGGATATTAGATTTTAGACTATCTTTACGGCTCAGTCCTTTTTATTGAAACCGATTATTTAGATTAGTAAAATAGCCTCCTTACTTTTTTAACGATCCATTAAGTAGCAATACGCTTGGGTTGAGGATAATTGTAAGTTGGGTTGAACTTTAGTGTTACCCAACAAATGCCCGAAAATGTTGGGTTTCGTTCTTCAACCCAACCTACGCAAATTTATTTTTCTGGCTTAACCCAAGCGTATTGCATTAAGTAGGTATAACAATCCTATAGGACTCATATTTGATTTCTGAAAAAATTCAGTACAACTCAAGGAGCCTTCTTGCCTATTGCCTATTGCCTCCTACACAAATAAGTTTAGAAATCAAATCGGATTGCTATATTTGATTTGCTCTCCACCGAAAAGCTCAGATCCTCGGCTTCTTGAAGAAGCCGGGGATCTTTCTGTCACTTCTGCACAGATTTTTATAGACGTAATTAAATGTAAGATAAAACTTTTGTTTGTAGTGAGCGATTTCTCTCTCTCTATATAAGATTATCAAAAGCTAGAGCCATTTCTTACGAGCTTTCATTTAATTACGGCAGATTGCAATTTTGTTTCTTGCTCGCTTGGAAAATCATCGCAGATTATAAACTCAGATTTCTTCATAATTGACCAAATAGGTATAATTTTTGGATTGAGCGATAGCTATCACTCTCGCAAATGTTAAGAAAGATCGAGTGAAACAGCAAAAATACGCAGATAATTAGTAATTCTTAATAAAATCTTTATAATTTCTATCTGTTACAAATAACAAATGATTATTTACAATAAACAATAAAGCATCATAATACTTTCTTAAAGATATTTTCATGCTTTTTATAGCTAGACAAAACAGGCAATCTCGCATCTAATAAGTGTAAAATAGAACGCTCTTAAGCCACTCAAGTTTTTAAATGGTGGCGGAAAGCGAAAAATCAATTATTTACCCCTGATTATAAGCTGAAGCAGAATATTCACAACCAAAATCAGGTAGTACAAGGTTTACGTATAATGACTGACTTTGCACAAACAGAAATAGAACGGCGATTAACTTTATATCAAGTATTTGTCAAGTTGTATGAACACCACAGTGGCCTTCTAGATGAAATTCTTCAGCTAGAAAACCTATCTCAGCCGTCGTTGACGAGAGTGAAAGCATGTTACGTACATGGTGTAGTGGATAGTGCTGCTGTTTATTTGATGACTAACTTGTGCGACAATCAGACTCAAAGTTTACGACAGCCGCAGCAGATATGGACGATAGGTCGTAATCGCAACAGTGGTATTTATATTGCTGACAATCATCTGTCTCGTCGCCACGCTGCTATTCAACATATTGATGAGCAAGGCTTTTACTTAATTGATTTCAACAGTACCAATGGCTCGTTTGTGAATGGCGATCGCGCTGTTAAGCCGATCAAGCTCAAAGATGGCGATCGTATCCGTCTAGGCAATATGACTTTTGATTTTTTTGTGAATTATACCTACCGCGTTTTGCCAACTGTAGCAATAGATTTATTGATGCAGCTTGTGCATCGGAAGAATAACAATACAGTAGAAATGCTTACTTCTCTCCAGAACAGGCAAAAATCTTTAACTGAAAAACCAGATTCTAATTTAGAGACCTTGAGAAAATTTGCACTAGTTGAGAAGTTTGAAAATTGTTACGACAATTTCAGTTCAGAACAAAAATCAGAAATTTTAGACCGCTTTTTTACTAGAGAAATACCGGCTAATCCCAGCCAGATCAAAAATTCTAAATAGCAACACAATTTATTGACATCCAATAATGTTCATGCGTGTCAACTGAAAGTAAAAGCCAGTAAGCCAAAAAGCTTTATCTCGTTAAAAACCTCTGAGGATGTTTGAAAAGTCGCAAGGTATACTAGAAACCAACACCTTGGGTTAAAGATTTTTGGCACTGATTTTTGACTTGTAGAGACGCAAAATTGGACTGGGTTTTACACGCTACGCTAATTTCTTGCGGCGCTAACGCGTCTCTATGAAGAATTGGCTGAAATAAACGGGATTTAACTATAAACCCCTTGCCAAACTCCTCCTGTGGGGAGAGGCTTGGAAAGCCCCATTTGCTCATAGGTAGGTAAGGCTAGATCGGTGGGTTAGGTTTTTCAGGCTTTGATGTTACTAAAAATACTTTTCGGTTATTCTTACTCACTGTGGCTCAAGTAATACAATCGTTTCAGGGGATTTAAAAGTTCCTAACGACTACCGACTGATCCCCATATCTAAAATTATTAGCTCTGCGTCTCGTTTTCCGTCAGAGTCAAAATATAGAAAAAAAATAAAGAAATATGATTAAATATCATAGCAATCATTTTGGAGTGGCATCTTTAGCTCACAATAAAAAGAAAGCGATTCAGGAATTGAGTGAGCAGCTTATGTTCTATCCTCGCAACAAGAGGATACTCAAATACCACCAGTAGTAACAAGAGTAGGGTGCATTCTAGTTATGTAGGCAGGTTATACTAGGGCGTGCTAAAGACAAACTACTATACGTTTACGGTAAAAAAACCCCCAGTGAGCGTTAGCCAACCAGGGGAGTTAGTTATCAGGGTGCATCTACCAATTAAATGTTCTCAGGTTGAACACCATACTCCGGATAAATTTGTACAAAGGTCAGTTATTTTTTTAAATAAAAAAACCCAGTTGGTGCTACCCTACTAGGAGAGTGAGCGATCGCGGTGCATCTACGAATAATTTTTTAGGGGCAGCCAGTATCTCTGGGAGAAATGAGCTAAATCAAAATTGATGGCGATGTCTACGATGTGGGTTACATCTACGCAACTAGAAAAAACCCAATGAGTGTTAGCCAACCAGTGGAGTAAGTTCTCAGGGTCAGTTATTTTATTTAAATAAAAAAACCCCAGTCGGTGTTAACCTACTAGGGGAGTGATTTATCAGGGTGCATCTACCAATAATGTTTTCTAGGGGCAGCCAGTACCTTCCGGAGAAAATGAACTAAATCAGGATTGATGGCGATGTCTACGACGCGGGTTACATCTACGCAACTAGAAAAAACCCCCAGTGGGTGTTAACCAACCAGGGGAGTGAGTTATCAGGGTGCATCTACCAACTATCTTTTCTAAAGTAAATGGGTCGCTACCGGACAAATCAGCAGACGTTGCAGTTGTTATTATTTATTGTTCAGAGAAAAATTTCAGAGGGGTTAGTTATCAGGAAAGACCTACCAATAAAAAGACCGATACGCTACCTGACAAAATGGGTGTTTCAGGGTTAATCAATAAATAGGACTCAATTTTCATAAAAAAACCCCCAGTGGGCGTTAGCCAACCAGGGGAGCTAGTTATCAGGGTGCATCTACCAATTAAATGTTCTAGGTTTAACCGCCATACTCCGGATAAATTTATTAGAAAATTGATTGTTGTGGTGTGTCAAAAAAACAAAAGTGGATATTAACTGAATTAGGGGAGTGAAAGATCAAGGGACATCCATCTATTAATCAAGTATTCTAGGATTAAGCACTATTTTCTGGTAGAGAATATCTGCGTCAGAAGTTGCTATTGTTTGCCAAAAACAAAAAAACCCCCAGTGGGTGTTAGCCAACTAGGGGAGTTGAAGATCAAGGTGCATCTACCAATTAAGTGTTCTAGACCCAGGTAATCCGATCCGGATAAAGTTGTAAAGGCAGGGAAAACCGAAACAGCACCGAATCAGAAACATTCAGGGGCGTGATGCATCTAAATTATCAGAGAGAGCGAAAAATCGACTTGAAACTTTCGCGTTTCAAACCAGATTTAGGAGGCGGACAGGAGAAGTTGTGACCCAGGAATTCCATATTTCCGTAACCCCAGTAGGGCAAAATGACTACTTGGTGCGGACGGAACAAGTCGCGCCTGGGGTACCATTGGCAGAAGAATTGGTGACTTGGCCCATAGCTGATTGGTTGATGGCTGCTGGGCATTTGATGAATGACCCGTTGAATTCGGTGTTACAAGGAGATCCATTTACCTCTGGCGGGCATGAAAGTGATATCGCCAGAAACTCTGTGAATTTGGTGGCGTTAGGTCAACAATTTTATAACGCCCTATTTCAAGGCACTCTCAGAGATAGTTGGATTACTGCCCAAGGTATTGCCCAGAACCATCAGCAAGTACTACGGTTACGCTTGGGGCTAAAAGACACTAGATTAGCTCGTTTACCTTGGGAAGTGATGCACGCAGGCGATCGCCCTCTGGCTACTGGGCCTTATGTGGCTTTTTCTCGCTTCCAAAGTGGAATTTTGGGGGCTTCTCCTTTGCGATCCCTGCGGGGGGCTACGCCTACGCAAAATATGCCCACGCCACTAGAACAAGGTGGTGTCAAAGTATTGATGGTAATTGCTTCCCCTTCAGATCAAGTCCGTCTTGACTTACAGAAACAAGAATCAATTAAACTGCAAGCGGAACTCCAGCGTCAAACGTCACGACCTGGTGAAGGTCGCAATAGTTTCCCCGAAATTGAACTGACTGTATTAGACCAACCAGGACGGGAAGAACTGACGCAAGCCCTAGAACAAGGCAGATACCACGTTCTACACTATTCTGGTCATAGTAACTTAGGCGCAAATGGCGGAGAAATTTATCTTGTTAGTCGCAGAACTGGCTTAACGGAAATCTTGACTGGGGACGATTTGGCAGGTTTGCTCGTCAACAATAATATCCAAATGGCAGTGTTTAATTCCTGCTTGGGTGCATACACAGCAGCGTCCAATCCCTCTGGAGATACTGGCGAACGAAACTTAGCAGAAAGTCTGGTGAAGCGCGGAATTAGAAGCGTTTTGGCGATGTCAGAACGGATTCCTGATGAAGTGGCGTTGACGCTCACACAATTGTTTTATCGCAACTTAAGTCAGGGATATCCAGTAGATTTGTGTGTAAGTCGGGTGCGTCAAGGATTAATTTCTGCTTATGGTTCTCACCAGATGTACTGGGCATTACCGATTTTATATCTTCAGCCAGAATTTGACGGTTTTCTGAATCAGGAAACTGAGGTATCGGCAAGTACAGAGCCGCTCAATCAGTATAGTTCGCCTTTAGGGGTAACTTCCACGATGTACCCTGGCATGGCTGATGATAGCGAGATGCCTTTAGGAATGGAAGACATGATTCCTTCTGGTTTGGCGCGTGATTCTGGGTTGGATTGGCTGGGTGAAGATACTTGGGGCGATCTGGTTGATGAAATTGAATATGATGACCCAAGCTATGAAGAAGATTCTGCCATAGTTTCGGATTTGTTTCGTCAGCTAGATAACCAAAAAGCTCCAACTGAACCGGATCAACAAATTCGCGAAAATAGTCTTCACCAAAGCCACGTTTCAGAGGAAATGACTTCCCCCGAACAAGAAGCCGATTTATGGGGAGAAGTTCCACCACCGCCACCTGCAACTCCTGGAAACCTGGAAGAAAATTGGCAAAATTCTAATTTTTCGCAATCGCAACCACCCCCGCCAAGAAATCGTACCCGTCGCCGCAAACTGTGGCCGATTGTGGGTGCTGTGGGGATCAGTGCGATCGCAGCGATCGGTTTCAATTGGTGGTGGCAAAATCGACCCCAAGCAAATCTACCTAAAATACCAGAAATTCCCGCCCAGTCTCTACCTGATTCTCGACCGATTCAAAAGCAGCCGAACATCGATTTAGAAGTAGCAGCGACTGGGATTGTCACCGCCACCGCTACGGAAAAACTGAGCCAAGGTGACTTGCAAGGTGGGTTGTTGGCTGTAGAAGAACTACTCAATCGGGGCGCACTGGCTGCGGCTGAAACTGCCCTGAAACTAATTCCCAATAAACAAGCTGACGATCCATCTGTGAACTTTTACAAGGGACGATTGGCGTGGCAGTCTATCCAAACTGGAGACAATAACTATAGTGTCGATGATGCCCGCCGTTATTGGGAAACTGCTGCCAAAGCTAAACCCGAATCGCTTTTGTATAATAACGCTTTGGGATTTGCCTACTACACAGAGGGCAATCTGAATCGAGCCAATGATTCTTGGTTCAAGGCTTTGAATTTAGCTCTCAAAGAACAGAACACAAATTCAACATCCACAAAAACGGTAGTGCCTCAAGATGCTTTAACTTCTTATGCTGGTTTAGCTCTTGGACTGTATAAATCTGCACTTAGTCAACCTAATGGTAAGCAAACACAATATCTGAATGAAGCGATCAAGTTGCGACAATTGGTTCTCAAGTCCGATCGAGGAAATTTCCAGGTAGATAAATTAGCTAAAAATTGGCTGTGGACGGAAAAGGCGATCGCAGATTGGCGATCGCTCCTTCAGGAAAAAGGTGAAGAACAGTAATATGTTGTGGTGGTGCGATCGCTTGTGACTCTGAATGAAAACATAAATTTACTAGTATTTAGGCAGTGAATTTTACTTTTCAGTTTGATTAAATTAATATATCTTCAACCATCTATGAAGCCCTTGGTAGCTGCTATGACAATGCTAACAGCAGGATGATCAACTGCTTTTTCTAGAGCTTCTGATCCTGCTTCTTTCAGGGCATTGATAATTCGAGCTTTCAATTTTGGCTTCTGTTCTATTTGCTCTACTGCTTTGACGCCAACCATTGCAGTACTAGAATATTCTTGTGACAGTTGATCTAAAAGTTCTTTAATATCTTTTACAGCTTGTGCCAAGTTTTGCGAGTTGTTGATTTGAGTCCCGATTTTATCACGCATGACTTTATCGCCACCAACGTTATCCCCAGAACCGTATTGATTTACTGTTGACATTGAATTATTTTCCTTTTGACGAACTTGATTTTGTTGTTCTTGAAGTTGATTTATGTTGATATATATATTAGATGGTCTTTGCGGAGATTGATGAGGATTTGGTTCAACCCTTAACGACCCTACAAACAACTTATCTTTTCCCCTTTCTATTACATCATCAATTAAGCTTAAAACATTCGCTTTTTCAAAGCTAATATCACATTCAACATCATATTTTTGTTTAACAAGGCGATTTCTTAAATTTTCAAGTTTATAAAAATGTGGATCTTGGCTATCTTTGCAGGTGTGGCAATTACAGGGGATTAACTTGTTGTACTTCAGTCGCTGGTACGAGTCATGAATTTTATCGAGTTCATGTGTAACTATGGTCATCAAATCTCTTTTGTGACGACCTGAAACTCGAATCTTAATCTCCCGCTTGCCGTAATATTCAATCACCTCTGCCTTCGTTTGGTCTTTGCTAAGAACAACGCCGCTTTTCCAAACACATTGTTGTTCATTCATCAACTCATGCATGGCAACTATGAACTGGGTGATGATACCCTTGGGCATGAATTCATAGGTGTAACGCAGAATCAGGTTATTGGTTTCATCCCAGTCATAAGGGAGTTGATTCGCAGATAGCAGTTGTGGGGCAATATACTTTCCTTGGCTTCTAGGAATTTCGTAGCACAGATGGAAATTGATCATCAAGCGTAAAAGTTCATCATGCATTGTGGTATATTCGTCTTCACACCAAATGTTTGCCAAGTCAAACCGGGTGAAACTGCCCAGGTTATGAATTATTTTTTCATTATCCAGCACCTTGTAGACTGCATCAGTTCCCCACTTGGGTTTGAGGATGACGGTTTTGTTCAAAAGTGCGTCTTCCTGGAAGTGCAAGCATACTCCCAAATCGTGCAGATAGCTGCTCAACTGCAACTTATCATTTCTTTGGGTGAACCCATTTTGTTGGCAGATGTTCAGGTATTCGTCCAAGCCGATGTAATTGCGTGAGTCACTCTCTAAAGCTTCCCGGACTCTGACCCAGGTTTTTGGGAGAGGACTGCCAATATGGGGCAGGTTTTTAACGTAATGCTTGATTTGTTGTAAAACTTGTTCCAAACCTCTATTTGTAGCAAGGTTTGTTGGTAGAGTTTCTTTCAAGTTGGTAAACTGCCCCCTTAACTCGAGTTCATTAATCTCCCGATGGCGGTTTTGCTTCTCATTTTTGATGATTAGCAGCGGACTGTTATCGCTCAACAGTTCTACTACATTCAGCCAGTAATAAAAATCTGTGTCTTCCTTGCGGGTATCTGCTACCAAAGCATAGAGGGAACGCTTGGTGAGGAAAAACTGGTGAGTAGCATGGTAAATCTCTTGCCCCCCAAAGTCCCAGATGTTGACTCGAAATTCTCGCCCATTTTCCATTGGGAAATCCCACTGGATGACCTCAATTCCCTTCGTAGTATCTTCCTCTCGGAGTTGATAATTTTGGTCTTCAATCTTCTTTGCCAGTGTTGTCTTTCCTACTCCTCCTTCGCCGACGATTAGTAACTTTGCTTCACACAGATAATCTTCCCCCGCCTCTGCTAACTGTCTAAAGTAATTTTTTATTTTTTCAACATCAACACCCTCAAAGTTGTTATTTCCTATAATTTCTGGCGGTAAATTTTCTATATTATTGTTAAATAAAGTTAAAACTTCCAATTTTTTTAATTCCAATATTCTCGAAGATATTTCTTGTATATTATTTTCACTTACATACTCTATATCTTTTCTTCCTATACTATAAGAAGAATAATTTTCCAGGTTTAATTCTTCCAAAGAGCTTAATTTAAAAATAGCACTAGGTATTCTATCAAAATTATTATTACTCAAATCTAAAGACTTCAATTTTTTAAGTTGAGCAAAAGAATCTGGTAGATATGATAATTTATTACCGCTTAAGTCTAATGAGATTAATCCTTTAATACCGATAATCCATTCTGGCAATGTAGTTAATCCATAACCAGTTATATTAAGAACCTTTATATTTTTTAACCGTATAATAAAATCTGGAATAATAGTTAATTTATTAAATCCAAAATCCAGTTTTGTTAATATTTTTAAATGAGTAATCTGCTCTGGAATTGATGTTAATTCATTCCCACTTAAATCCAGGGAAGTGAGTTGTTGTAGGTGGGTGATAGCTTTTGGCAGCGTCCTTAATCGGTTGCCCTTTAAATTCAAGGAGGTGAGTTGTTGCAGGCGGGTGATGGGTTCTGGCAGCGTCGTTAATTGGTTGCAACTTAAATCCAGGGATGTGAGTTGTTGCAGGTGGGTAATCGCTTCTGGCAACTTTGTTAATCGGTTGCGGCTTAAATTCAAAACCTCCAACCATTCCAGTTCAAACACCTCAGCAGGAATCTCTGTTAATTTTTCCTTACTATCAGTATCCCAATCATTGCTTAAATCTAATTCTTTAAGCTGTTTCTCTTTCGCTTCTCGGATTTTTTCAAGGAAACGTTGAGGCGTGTTTGTCATACTGAGATTCACCTGTCAACTAAAATTATATGTAATGCCCCTGATTCGCTGGACAATCTCGCAACCAATAATATTTTGCACTAATCTTAACAAAGGCTACAGGTTAGATTGCCTTGTAAACGAGTCTTCGATACTCGTGGATGAATTTTAATGACTCTTTTACTTCTTTGGCCGTTTTTTACGCGACTTCTCCAGCCTGAAAAATCTTTTCAGCAGTTAAATTCAACTCTGGGAACGCTGGCGAGTGAATGCGATCGCTTCCCCGAAATTGCCTAACCTGATACTCACCTTCAATTAATTGGTAAATCGAGATAGTTGGTTGTTTCGGATTGCCAATAAACCGCCTACCGCCTAAACCTAGATAATCTACAATCCAATATTCAGGTATTCCGACCTCTTCGTATTTACCTGCTTTGGTAAAATAGTCGTCTCGCCAGTTGGTACTTACTACTTCAATTACTAAAGGAATTGATGCTGCTTGGCTTACAGTAGATTCTTTTTTCCACAGAGGTTCATTTACTAAATTAGAGTTATTTAACAACAGTACATCTGGTGAGTAAGCTGCTTCGCTCTGATTCGGTTTAATGAATGCTGTTTTAGGGATGAAATAAGGTAGTTTTAAACGTTTGTATTCTGTAACTATTTCCCCAACTAAAAATCCAACAATTTGTTCATGTTCGCCTGTGGTAGGAGTCATTTCAACAATTACTCCGTCATGCAGTTCATAGCGTTGTTGTGAGTTTTCTGGATACCAAGCTATAAATTCATCAAATGTTACTAGTTTGCGTAAGGTTTGAGTCATGCTTTCCTCTCGCTTTAAAATCAGATAAAAATTTAAACCTTAGCCACCTAAATTACGCGACTTCTCCAGCCCGAAAAATCTGTTCAGCAGTTAAATTCAACTCTGGGAATGCTGGCGACTGAATGCGGTCATTTCCCCGAAATTGCCTAACTTGATACTCACCTTCAATTAATTGGTAAATCGAGATAGTTGGTTGTTTAGGATTGCCAATAAACCGCCTACCGCCTAAACCTAAATAGTCTACAATCCAATATTCAGGAATACCCAAAGACTCGTAATCTTCTAGCTTCAAAGCATAATCATCACTCCAGTTGGTTGAAACAACTTCTACAATCAACTTGACGGAACTACCCCGCGTAATGACAGATTCTTTTTTCCAGCGAGATTCATTCATAACAGCTTGTCTATCAAGAACGATGACATCTGGTTCATAACCTGAATCAGTGTTAACTGACTTGATGACGCATTCTTTCGGGATAAAGCAAGGAATGGACAAACGAGTGATTTCAATAAACAAAGAACCATTGATAAACCCAGCTATCTCTGAGTGCTTCCCTCTTGGCTTAGGCATTTCAACAATTACCCCATCATGTAGTTCATAATGCCTGTCTGAAGATTCGGGATACCAGGCGATAAATTCATCAAATGTTACTTGTTTGGCTAAGGCTTGAGTCATACTTTGCCCTCTTTATGTCAAATTTGACCCCTCTCCAAACCTCTCCCCGACACGGGGAGAGGCTTAATCAGCGAACTGAGGCTAAACTTTCGCCGCAGCAGCATTTGGTAAATTGACTTTCAACCGCTTAAACATCGCTTCTCGTGCTTGTGCAGCGAGGCTATCGTCAAAAGGTTTTAAGGTAATTTCTTGCTGATACTTTAGCCGCAATGCTGTTTGAATTAACCAATCGGCGACAAAGGGATTTTTCGGTAACAAAGGGCCGTGGGAATAAGTAGCGATCGCATTCTGATAAAATGCTCCTTCTGTCCCATCTTCACCATTATTTCCCAAACCGTATACCACTCGCCCCAAAGCTTCCACTTTTCCCAGCTTGGTACGTCCGCCGTGATTTTCAAAGCCTACCAAATATGGTGTGCTACCCGTCATCTCTTTTAAATCTTGCGCGAGACGTGATGCTGTCACTTCAATTACCAAGTTGCCAATACAGCGCTTAGTATTTTCACCAGGATGCACGGAAACTAAATCGAGTATTCCCAAACCATCAATTCGTTGTCCTAATCCTGGTTCATAATAATGTCCCAGTAATTGGGGGGAACCACAAGTAAATACTCCTGGTGTTCCATTTTCGATTTTCTCGCGCATTGCATCAGCTTTCGCACCTTGCAAATCACGCATGACTATTTCTTGCTGACGATCTTGTGCGCCACCACCCACGATTACATCTACAGTTTTAATATCTGCGGCTGTGGAATTTTGATCTAAGGGTAATACTTTAACATCGTATCCCCGCCACTCGGCGCGACGTTCTATAGTAATTACATTACCGCGATCGCCATAGGTACTCATCAGCGTCGGGTATAACCAACCAATTGTTAATTCAAAATTTTGAGAACTCATAAATTTAGGTAATGAGACGATCGCAAATGACCAATGACAAATGACAAATGACAAATTTAAAGAATTTTCCGCCCAGTCAGAACTTCTCGTACTTCTAGCATGGCTGAGTAGGTAGGTAGAATATGCAGAGTTTCATTCTCTGGTGTATGCTCTAATGCAGTAGCGATCGCTTGTCGTAAATCTTCTTCGACAATTAAATTTAAGTTACTCTCAGGGTGCTTTTGGCTGTAACGTAGACGTAGTGCCATATCATAGACGCGATCGCCACTTACTACTAAAGTCCCGCCGCGTTCGACTAATTTCTCGGTGTCCACGTCCCAAATCCAGGATACATCAGTACCATCGGGCGTGCGATCGTTTAGTACCAGCAGTGTGGTTTTATCTGTGCTTTGAGTAACTACGCGAATGGTTTCATTCGTTCCCACAGGATTTTTTGATAACAATATTCGCACTCGTTTACCGTTAATTACTAAATCTTCAGCCCGACCAAAAGCAGCTTGGAAGTTGTTAATAGTATCTCTGATTGCTGCTTCATCAACTCCTAACTCAATAGCCGCAGTTGCAGCCGCCAAAGTGTTATATTTGTTGTACAAACCAACTAGAATTTGCGACCATTCACTACTTTCCAGAGTCGGTTTACTTTTACTAAAACCACACTTAGGACAAGTAAAATCTCCCAAATGAGACAAATAAACACCTTTGTAATCTAAAGAATGTCCACATTTGGGACAATAAATAGAATCAACGGCATGAGGAATTGCTTCTAAATAATGTTCTGGTTCATTCAAGCCAAAGAATAACACCCGTTGGGGTAACTGCTGACCAAGGTTAGATAATGTTGGGTCATCAGCATTAGGAATTACCACCGTTTCTACTGGTAGGGTAGAAATAACTTTTGTCCAACGCTTACTAATGGTATCTACTTCGCCGTACCTATCAAGTTGGTCGCGGAACAAGTTTAAACAGAGAATGATTCGCGGCTGGAGTGGCGCTAATACTCTTGGTACAATATTTTCATCAACTTCCAAAATGGCGTAATCAGTATTTAGCGTACCTAGTAAGTTGGTGCTTTCTAACAGCGCTGTCATCAAGCCATTTTCCAGATTTGCACCTGTAGAATTATGAGTGACGCGAAAGCCCTTGCGTTCTAGGATTGTGCATAAAAGTAGCGCTGTAGTAGTTTTGCCGTTAGTACCAGCAATTAAAATCACCCCGTTTTTAACTTGCTGACTCAATAATTGTAAGAGTCGGGGTTCAATGCGACGAGCAATCGAGCCTGGTAATACACTAGCAGCACCCAGACGGAGCGATCGCACAATAAACGTCACACTTTTCGCCACTGACACCGCAAAACCCAATCGCAGCCTATCTATGAATTGTATTTTGTTTCCCACATCTGTACCCTAGTCTTCTGGCGGTTGCTAATTAAAAGTGCAAATTTAATCTTGTGAGTTTAGCGAATCCTGGCTGAAAAAGCCAGTATTCGCAATTTGAGATTTTGGATTGTTGCGCTACTTTACCTCTGTTTTGACTTCTGCGTAGCGATACCAGCCACTTGCGAGAGATAATCTCAGTAGGGGCGTTATCTTAAAAAATAGTGCGTGGGCGTAATTACATATCTAGCCCAGTTGGCCAAATTCAGCACAAACTCACAACAAGTAGTAGCTTGCAAGGTTCCTTTTGATGAATAGCACAAAGTTTCTTTTTTTACATAAACAAATTACTGGCTGGCGAAGGTGGTTGTCCAAATGCTTGTTGTTGCTTGTAAGTCTTTTCATTATAAGTATGCAACCTGCATCTGCTGGTCTTAATAATGATTTATATGATGGCAACATCTTTGTCGTTTATGCTGGCAATGGTTCATTGGTTCCTCCCAGACAGACACTCGCACAGACTTTAGCAGAACATAAACCCATATTTTTGGCCTTTTATTTGGATGACAGCAGCGATTCCAAAAGATATGCCATTTCTATTTCACGGGTACAGGAATTTTATGGTCGGGTAGCAGAGATTATGCCGATTAATGTAGATGCTATCCCGCCTAAACAGACTTATGATCCTACAGAACCAGGATATTACTATTCTGGGAGTGTTCCTCAAGTCGTGGTGTTTAATAAATCAGGTGAGGTAGTTTTGAATAAGAAGGGCCAAGTAGCCTTTGAAGAGATAGACGATGAATTTCGCAAAATCTTTGATTTAGTACCACGCACGGAAACAGCACAGCTAAAACGGCGAGCCTTTAATGAGTTTAGTAGTGAGTTAGCTAAGTAACTTATGGGGTAGACCAATTTGGTCTGCCCTAATTTTTAGTGATATCTGTTACTACATTGCCGCCGATATCAAAGCATAATATTGAAATATCTGTGTTCACAATTGAGGAAATTAATCCATAGTCCATAGTCCGTAATCAATGCCCAATAATTAACTAGAGTGTATTCTGATGTCAAAGGTTTACACCACTCAGGAACTAATTCAAATTTTGGCAGCCGAACGCCAAGCTTGCCTCAAAGGAAAACGCTTAAAGTTAGAAATAAAAATCTCTGGCAATCCTGTAATTGACCAGTTTATCAGCACTGATGGGTTGCAACAGTTCACTGCCTATCAAGATTTCAAAGCTGCAATTCACGAGTATCAAAAGGAAAATCGAGTTTCCGGTATTATTTGGCGGGAAGTGACAGTTAAAGAAAAAAACTTGCACTATCCCGAAATAGATACTGAGTTAATTGCCCTCAATAGTGACTTAGAGATATTAAAAGCCGCTAAAAATTCCATCGTAGAATTTTGGTATGAAGTCACTATGGGGATGGATTTATATTTGAGTTTTAATAATAGTAAACAACACCAAAAAATTGTCACATCTGATGTAGAAAGGATTGTTCAAAGAACAGAGTGGGCAAGTTTGTGCAAGTGGGAAAATTCTAGCTTTTTGGAAATGATTTTGCAGCTAGGATGGGGTAAACCAGAAGAAGCTTATTATAAACGAGGAAGACCGCGATCGGGTAGTGAATATATTCATGCAGTCAATCCCGGAAATCGCCCCATTGGTTGATGTGTTGGGTAGCAATACTAAAATCCATGACAAAATGACCAACAGAATTGCATTTACTTTGCTTTCTTAGTCAGGTACTCTATTTGTAACAGAAATTTCAATTGTACAGATAAGTAGTAGCATGAAAACGCGAAGTTATAGCAAGGGACTGGGGACACTTCGACTGCGCGGTAGTTGAATCTCGACTCACAACGACTGCGCGGTAGTTGAGCGTAGTCGAAACTCAGTGCAAGTCGCTCAATTACCGCGTAGCGGTGCACTGAGCTTGTCGTTGTGTCGAAACTCAGTGCATCGCTGGGGACTGGTTGAAAAGTCTTTTTGTGTCTAAGTTTCATCAACAGGTAATGTTCTAACCACCAAGGCTTGTGCTATATCAAACAACTAGAAGCTGATGGTTGGTATCCTTGCTAGAAATAAACCTGGTTTAATAACAGTTAGAGGTAAATTGTCTAACGAGAGATACTTAATCCTCAGCTTTTTTTGAATATACAGCAGTGTTACCATTTAATGACACTACTTCTGTTTGTAGTTCTTGATGCCGATTTGGTTTGATAAATCGCTCTGTTATTGTCTTAATCACAATATACAAAATTGGCACTACAAACAAACTCAAAAAAGTCGCAATTAACATTCCACCAAATACTGCTGTTCCCAAAGATTGCCGACTTCCTGCACCAGCACCTGTGGCAGTAGCCAAGGGGAAAATCCCCAAAAGCGTAGAAAAAGCAGTCATCAAAATTGGGCGTAACCGCTCTTGTGAAGCCTCAATTACTGCTTTAGTAATCGAAAGCCCTTGCTCTCGCAATTGATTAGCAAATTCCACAATCAAAATCGCATTCTTACTAGCTAAACCGATCAACATTACCAGTCCAATTTGACAGTAAACATCATTAGCAAAACCCCGCATTGATTGAGCTATGAGCGCTCCAAAGATAGCTAAAGGAACTGACAACAGAATGATAAAGGGGTCAACGTAGTTCTCGTATTGAGCGGCTAGTACTAAAAACACAAAGATTATTCCTAATCCAAAAATCAGGGGTGCTAAACCACCAGAATCTATTTCTTCTAATGCAGTCCCTGACCATTCGTAGCCATAACCTGCTGGTAAAACTTCTTTAGCAACTTGTTCCATTGCTTTAATTGCATCTCCAGAACTAGAGCCAGGAGCGGCGGAACCATTAATTTCAATTGAGCGGAATAGATTGTAGTGATTTATCGTTTGCGCTCCCACAGTCGAAGTAACTTTGACTAAGTTACTCAAAGGAATCATTTGATTTTTTTGAGAACGAATGTAGAGTTTACCAATATCTTTTGGGTTGGAACGAAACTGTTGATCTGCCTGGATATACACGCGATAATTGCGCTGTTGGAGATTAAAATCATTCACATATTGCGATCCCAAAGCAGTTTGTAAAGTACTGAAGACATCATCTATAGAAACTTGCAATGCTTTGGCTTTATTGCGGTCTACTTCCACAAGCAATTGTGGTGTATCTGCGGCAAAAGTACTAAATACAGCTTGTAATCCAGGTGTTTGATTGGCACGACCTAGTAATTTACCCATTGACTGTACTAGATTTTCTAAGCCACCGTTACCTCTGCGGTCTTGTAGTTGAAAGACGAAGCCGCCAAAGTTGCCTAAACCCTGAATTGGTGGCGGATTCACAGGAAAAACCCTGGCTTCTGGAATTGCCAACAACTTCCCTTGCAAGCTACCAATAATCGCCTGTACTGATTGATCCGGTTTTGAGCGCTCGTCCCAAGATTTTAAAGTTGTAAATATGATGCCACTGTTAGCTGTATTACCACTAAAACCAAATCCTCCGATCGCAAAAGTCCCTAGAACTTCTGGAATTTGCAGAATTTCTTTTTCTACCTGTGCAATCACATCGCTGGTATATTGCAGCGATACGCCTTGGGGGCCTTGGATAATTGTGATGAAGTAGCCTTCGTCTTCATCGGGTAAAAAGGCTGTCGGTACTGTGGTGTACAGCCAAGCAGTCATTCCCAAGGAAACAATAAAGAGTCCAATCACAATGCTTTTGAATCGTACCATCCAGGTAAGCGATCGCTCATAACTTGACCTTACCCATTCCAAGAACCGATTAATCTGGCCAAAAATCCAACCCAGCCAGCCTGAAGGTTTTTGTCCTTGACGCAGCAGTAGCGCACATAAAGAAGGTGTTAAAGTCAAAGCCAGAAATGTCGAAATCGCAATGGAAAAAGCGATCGTCAGGGCAAATTGCCGATAAAGTGCGCCTGTGGTTCCCGGAAAGAACGCTACTGGCACAAACACCGCCATCAATACTAATGAAGTGGCAATAACCGCGCCAAACAGTTCCGCCATTGATTCACTTGCGGCACGGCGAGGATTTATACCTTTATCCTGAATAAAACGGCTGATTTGCTCCACTACAACGATCGCATCGTCTACGACCATCCCCGATGCTAAAGTTAGACCAAATAAAGTCAAACTATTGATGGAAAAGTTAAAAACTTTGACAAAGGCAAACGTCCCAATTAAGGAAAGTGGAATGGTAAGTGCGGGAATTAAAGTGGTTCGCCAATCCTGCAAGAACACAAAAATTACAATTACAACCAGCACCACCGCTTCAATCAGAGTCTTGACCACTTCTGCCAAGGACTCTTCTACAAAGGATGTTGTGTCAAAAGCTACTTGATATTTCATTCCTGGGGGAAAACTCGGTGCCAATCGCGCCAGTTCAGCTTTGACTCCCTTAGCTACATCTAAAGCATTACTGCCAGGAACCTGATAAATCCCTAAACCTACAGCATCATTGCCCCGAAATCGCAGAAATGAACTATAGTTTTCTGCGCCCAGTTCCGCTCTCCCGACATCTTTGAGCTTAACTAATGTGCCATCATCTTGAGTTTTAAGGACAATTTCTTCAAATTCTGATGGTTCTGCTAATCGACTGACAGCACGCACATCCAGTTGATATCTTTGTCCTTCAGGAGCTGGTTCTTGCCCAATTCTCCCTGCACCGACTTGCAAGTTTTGTTCGGATAGGGCATTTGCTACATCCTTAGTCGTTAGTCCCCTACTGGCAAGGCGACTCGGATCTAACCACAAACGCATTGCGTAGCGGCGTTCGCCAAAAACTTGGGCGTTGCTCACGCCTTTGACTCTTTTTAAAGCATCTGCTAAGTAGAGGTCGGCATAGTTACTTAAGAATATATTGTCATACTCTTTATTTTCAGAGAATAAACCAATTGCTAAGAGAATGTTGCTAGACTCTTTTGAGACCTTTACCCCTGTGCGTTGTACACTCTCTGGTAGTTGTGGCTGGGCAACAGAAACACGATTTTGCACATCCACAGCTGCAATATCTTTATCACGCGATGAATCGAAGGTGGCTGTAATGGTACTAGTACCATCGTTACTGCTGCTAGAAGTGAGATATCTTAGTCCCTCAACCCCGTTGATTTGCCTTTCTAAGATATTTGTCACTCCACTTTCAACGACTTCGGCACTAGCTCCGCTATAGTTGGAAGTTACACTGATTTGGGTGGGACTAATTTCTGGGAACCTAGCGATCGGCAGTGAGGGAATACTAATTAATCCTATTAAAAGGATGATGATCGCGCAGACCGATGCAAAAATTGGTCGCTTGATAAAGAAGTCAACAAACATAGTTTAAAAAATTGGGTATTTGGCATTGGGCATTGGGCAAAACAGTTCCGAGTTCCGAGTTCCCAGTGCTGAGTAAAGAAATGAGATTTCCCACTCAGCACTCAGCACTCAGCACTCAGTACTCATTACTCAGCACTCTTGAGAGGCATGGGGCAAGAGGCAGAAGTTCTAAAATGTTTGAATTTTGTTAGCGCAGCGTAAAGCCTTCTCTGCGAGAGGCTACTTCGGCTTACCTCGACTTTGCTCGGCACAAGTCGCTCAGTACAAGTGCGCCAACGGCATAGCTTCTCTACGAGACGCTGCGCGAACGCTTAGAGCGAGTCCGCGAGCGTCATTTTGAATTTTGAATTTTGAATTTTGAATTTTGAATTGATTTCTCCCCTGCTTCCCCTACCCGCCTGCTGTGACCTTCAACTAAGACTTCTGATTAGCAGGTTCTTCCGGTGCTGGAGTGATGGGAGCGCCATTAGTTAGGTTGAGAATACCAGAAACAACAATTTTGTCTCCAGCTTTTAGTCCTTCAATAACTTGATAATTATTCCCCTCAATAGCTCCCAATTTCACAGGTTTTTGTTGAGCAACTAAAGATGGCGCTCCAGCTTTCTTGTCTGCTGGCGCTTCAGCTTTTTTTTCTGTTGGCGCTTCAGCTTTCCTTTCTGCTGGTGCTTGAGCCACAAATACAAAAGTTTCTCCACCCAGCCGAGATACTGCTGTGACTGGAATTAAAATTCCTGGACGTTCGTTCCAGATGATTCTGGTTTGCACTGATTGAAGATTAAGCAGTCGATTTCTCGAATTACCAAAATTGGCTTTTATCAAAACTGTCTGCGAATCGGAACTAGCATTTGGGGAGATAAAACTCACCTTACCCCTTGCTATGGTTTTGCCTTGGACATCTAGCATTTGTACTGGTAATCCCAAACGCAGCTTTTTGGCTTGTTCTAGGGGAACGGAAATATTCAGTTCTAAAGAGTCATTTCTAGTCAATGTAGTGAGTTGATCTGCTTTTTCCACATAATCTCCTACCTTTGTGGGAATGTCACCAACAATGCCAGTGAAAGGTGCAAGGACTTTTGTGTATTGCAGTTGGACTTGGGCTGCTTGGACTTGGGCAGCTGCTTGACTTACTTGCGATCGCGCTTGGGCAATTTCTTCTGGACGGGAACCATTTTCTAGTTGTCTTAAGTTTTGCTTCTGTTGTTCTAAGGCTCCAGCTAGCTCATTGACACTAGAAGTTCTACTTTGACGGAGTTGGTCTAGGCGTTTTTGGGCTACAACAAGGGCAGCTTCAGCACTTTGCTGTTCTTTGACATATCCTTCTAAAGTATCTTGAGAAACTGCGCCCTCTTTTCTCAATTGTGCGTAGCGCTTGGCTCGTGATTGTGCTAATTCCACATCAGATTTAGCTGATTGTATTTGAGCCTCAGCTTGAGCAATTTCTTGTGGTTGCGATCCTGATTGGGCATCTCGAAGACGAGCTTGAGCTTGGGTTAACTGCGCTCTAGCTTGGGCGATTTCTTCTTGTCGTGTACCCGCTTCCAATTCAGCAAGACGTGCTTGAGCTTGTGCTAGTCCAGCTTTTGCTTGTAATAATTGCGCTTGGACATTATCACTTTCCAGGCTAATAATAACTTGCCCCTGTTGAACACGGTTGCCCTCTTGAATGAAAATATTGGTAATTCTTCCTTCAACCTGTGGCTTGATGATTACCGAACGTGGAGCCTCTAAGGAGCCAATAAACTCCGAACTGTCCTGCACAGTTTCAGTTTGCACAGTTGCTAGCTTGACGGGAATTGCCATAGGTTGAGCAGGAGCAGCTCCACCTGGTGGTGCATCGCTAGCACGGCTAGTTTGCCACCAGCGCCAACCAATACCAACACCTGCAATTAATAAGACAATTCCCAAAATCAGGGGCCAACGCCGCTTTTGAGGTGGCTTTGGCGATCGCTCTAACAATGGTTGCGACTCTTGACTAGCATTATTAACAGCAGACTGTTCTATTTCAACAGGCAGGGGAGAATCAGGGAACTCAGAATGGGACATATTCGGTTTCTTGTCTTGTGGATTTAGACTTGGGCAATCTGCTTTTCGCTAAAAAAGCATTGGTTTAAATAGTTTTTTAGCCCTTTTTTCTTAATGTTGATAACAAATATGTATTCATTTGGGTATTTGGGCGATCGCTAACGTTGTCTACCACCTAAAACGAACTAATATTGTTCATCACATTATGGTTAATTTGTACATTACTTAACTCCAACTATTTTTTAACCTGTAATTTATAAAACTGTCTTAATCAATAAAAACTCAGTCGCTTGTCTCTGATAAAAAGCACGGTTCATCTTGTTGCAACCAATCAACAGAACCTCCTACCTCCTTTAATGGCAAAGCGCCGATACCATGTACAAATCAATTCATCCGACTGTAACCTAATGTGGTCAGAATACTAGCAACACACCTGTGACTTTTTTGCAAGTACACAATCATCTGCTTGTGCAAGGATTTGTCAGTTTCGTATCAGATCAGACGGGCGGACTGGGGATGTCGCTTCGCTTCTCTAAATAAATGTCTGAATCAGTCCTTGATACTCCTCCATCATCTGATTGCAAAACCTTACATAATTTTGAGGTCAATGTATGGGTTTTGAATTCACTCGTTGCAATGGGCTACGGCTTGAGACTGTAAAGCGATCGCTTCGGTAATCAGAGCAGTTAGTAGTTGCTCTTTGTTCTAGAAATGACAAAATAAAGTTACCTTAGTGACCGCAGCAACACGAGCAATTTATCGCGTTGTAGCTTCAATCAAACCTGCCGTTACAAACACCTTAGTTATCACCTCGATCAATGGTGCAGGAATTTTTGCAGTTCTTGATACTAAGTTTACTCTAAGTGTTTGCAAGCACTTGCTTGCATTATAACCACATAGTAGACGAGATTGGCATAAGTTACAGATGAGTTTATCGTTCTTAAGTCGTAGTGAATACTGGTCTTAAGGAAGAAAAGAGTATGGAGCGATCCCAACTCTTGGAGAGGCTTGCCTACGATACGCTGCGCGTAACTTGCTTCTCCATAGGTGTACCCCAGTGGCGGGCTACGCCTACGCTGATTAATTCAGCTTTATTAATCAAGGTTGCGAGTCTCATCGAGTTATCCTCACCAAGAACGAGGTGCAATTAATCAGTGTTTTCTAGAATCCTATTTTTTAGCGGTCTTAACTTCCTACAGTTAGTTCACCCGATCGGTTGATTTATAACTCACCCGAATGGGTGATTTAATTTATCCTAATTAGGGTTTTGTATGTGTAGCCAAATCAGTAATCTCAAATATCCTTTAGGAGTGATGAGTGAGCAATCTTATTTCCTTACTTGAAAAAGAAGAACTGTTTTGCCTAATCCCCTTCAACCATCCACAACTGAATTCTTAGAATCTAATTTCGGCAGGATTCCCACAGATAATTTTCGGTTAGCAACAATATGAGAAAAGAGCCACTCATACCGATCGAGTGCTTGTTCAAAGGAGTAGTTTTCTTCAGCAAACCGTCTTCCTGCGTTACCGAGTCTCGCCCCTAGAGCGGGATTAGCATATAAATCATGTACCGCAATGGCCATTGCATGGGGCGATTCTGGCTCAACAATTATCCCACCACCACTGACTTGAATTGCTCTAGCAGCAGTACCTGTGGCGGGAACTGAACCCACAATTGGGCGACCACTCGCCAACAGCAGTGGTATTTTTGAAGGCATATTGAAGGAAATTACATTGCGCTTTTGCACAATTAGTCCCACATCGGATGCTGCTAGCATTTCGGGTAGTTTTTCTCGCGGCTGTAATGGAAGCAGCAAAACATTATCTGCTCCATTTAATAGACAATATTCCTGCAATCTTTGCAATGCTTTTGATTCGCCAACGATCACAAAGACAATATCTTTGATATTACGCAAACAAACTGCTGCTTCTATTACTGTTTCTAAACCTTGTGTTAGAGCAATGTTGCCCGAATAAAGTACTACAAATTTACCATCTAGATGATGGCTAGATATCCAGGAGTTGTTTTCTTTCGGTAAGGGGCGGATGAAATTTAAATTCACCCAATTGGGAATACAAACGATTTTATTAACAGGTACTCCTTTATTCACCAAATTTTCACGAAACCCATCGGTGATGACACTGATAGTGTGTGCAGTCCGATATGCAAATTTCTCTAGAGCTGTCAGAGTTCGGATCATCCACTTGTTTTTTAATAGCCCGATACGCACGGCAGCTTCTGGTAAGATATCCTGGACATTCAGAACTACTGGGCAGTTGTATAACCAACCAAATATTGTTGCTGGTAATGTACCAAAAAGAGGTGGGACTGTTAAAATAATCACATCTGGCCGTCCGCCTTTAAAGGCTTGGGGTAAGCTCGTGAAAACAAAACTCAATTCTAGTAACAGCCGATCTATAAGGTTAGGTTTAGACTTAATTCGCAGGTAACTTCGCGCAATTGTCACGCCATTTTTGTGTTCAGTAAGATACCACTTACCCCGATAGCCATCGTAAATTTCGCGCTGAGGATAGTTGGGCATTCCCGTAATCACTCGCACTTCATGACCTCGCTTTACTAGTCCTTCTGCCAATTCAGTCATTAACGGAGCAATTCCAATTGGCTCTGGATGATAGTTGTAGGAATAAACCAGAATGTGCATGAGCTATTTGTGAATTTTGTGGAGACAGCCTGAGATGATCGGATTTATTTCTTAATAGCTAGTAGGGGCAGCTATTTTTATACTTAATCTAACTTAATAAGATTGCTTGATTAAAATCGTGTTAAGTAAGTTGGCAAGAATAAATCGAACTATATGTTTTGCAAGTTAAAATTAATTAAATTGGCTGTAATACGCGGCTAAAACCCTGTTTTAAAAGCTAGAGCCGTTTACTACAAACCTTTAACTATTCACGCCCACTTACTTAAACATTGTTGAATAACTTTTTTGGTAGTTTTTAAAATAAAAATTTTGTACTGCATAATAAAAAAATTACAAATCAAAACATTGCCCTGTGTAAACAGGTCAGATTCTTATAGATATAGGCTTTAATTTCTGGTAATTATGACAATAGTTAGTCTGGTTGTTTTTAAACTAATGCCTAAATTTATACTTGAGGAAGTGTAACATTATATTCACGGTTATGTATATAACCCGCATTCCGCCTTTTAAACTGGCACAAGAAGTATTTTTAACCAAGTCATCAGTATTGTATTCATGGAGGAATATCACACTTTTTTTGGGTAATTTGCTGAGTAAAAAGTAAAATTAATTGCACTTAGCACTGAGGTTTATAAAAGTGTTGATGACGAACCAATGAGGTTAAATGATAGCCCCACCAGTTCGCTGAACTAGTAGGGGTAGAATAGAGATTCAGTAAATTTGGCAAGCCTGACAGGAATCCGCTTTGATTTCTACTCGCGCAGCGTGGCTTAGACAGGGAATAGGCAATAGGCACTCTTGCAACACTTATCCTCTTCGATGACCGATTCAGCTAAAAATGACGAGCGATCGCTTGAGAATAACTGATAAAGTTGAGCTACGCAAAGTTGAAAACAGTGTTATATGCCTGGGTTTCTATTAGAAGTTGGTACAGAAGAACTACCTGCAAGTTTTCTCAGTGATGCTTTAGTGCAATGGCAGGAACGCATTCCCCAAAGCCTGGAAGCAAACAGTCTCAAGGGCGAAAGTGTCCAGGTTTACGGTACTCCCCGACGGCTGGCGGTATTGATTACAGGTCTACCATCGCAGCAACCAGACCGAGAAGAAGAAATTAAAGGGCCTCCTGCCCAAGCCGCTTTTAAAGATGGTCAGCCGACAGCAGCAGCAGCAGGCTTTGCCAAAAAGCAAGGTGTGGAACTGGAGGCGCTGTCTGTTCGCCCCACTGACAAAGGGGAATTTGTCTTTGTGCAAAAAAGAATTCCCGGTCGTCCTGTGGCGGAAATTTTGACAGAACTTGTTCCCCAGTGGATTTGGGGTTTAGAAGGTAAGCGGTTGATGCGTTGGGGAAATGGGGATGCGAGGTTTTCCCGACCGATTCGTTGGCTGGTAGCTTTGTTAGATGAGACGGTATTGCCTTTAGAATTAGTGAATGGTTCTAAAACGATTCAGAGCGATCGCATTTCCCAAGGTCATCGGGTTTTGCATCCTGAACCTGTGACAATTGCCCAGGCTACTGATTATGTTACCGCCCTCAAGTCTGCCTATGTCACCGTTGACCCAGAAGAACGGGTAAATCTGATTAAAGAGCAAGTAAAGGCAGTAGCAGATAATTTAGGCGGCTATACAGTATTTTACCCAGACTTGTTAGCGGAAGTAACCAACCTTGTAGAATATCCTTCCGCAGTTGTTGGTAAATTTGAACCAGAATTTTTGGAATTACCAACTGAGGTAATTACGGAAGTGATGGTTACTCATCAACGTTATTTTCCTGTATTCAAACCAGGGAGTTTTGAGCAAGAATTATTGCCCAATTTCATTACCATTTCTAACGGCGATCCCAATAAATCAGATATTATTGCTGTCGGAAATGAAAGGGTAATTCGTGCCAGATTAGCTGATGGCAGATTTTTCTACGAAGCTGACTTAACTAAACCAATAGATAGCTTTTTACCGCAATTGGAAAAAGTCACTTTCCAAGAAGAATTGGGTTCGGTGCGTGCCAAGGTAGATAGAATAGTTCAAATTGCCGAGCAAATTAGCAGTCAATTAGAATTAGCAGAAGATCAAAGCCAAAGAATCCAACGTGCTGCTTTATTATGTAAAGCAGATTTGGTGACACAAATGGTCTATGAATTCCCCGAATTGCAAGGCATTATGGGAGAAAAATATGCTTTGGCTAGTGGTGAAGATGCGGAAGTAGCAAAGGCAATTTATCAACATTATTTGCCAATAGGATCGGGTGATAGGTTCCCGGAAACGCTGACGGGTCAAATAGTCGGTTTGGCAGATAGATTAGATACTTTGGTGAGTATCTTTGGATTAGGTTTAATTCCTTCCGGTTCATCCGATCCCTTCGCCTTACGTCGTGCGGCTAATGCTGTAGTTAAAATTGCTTGGCGTTATAATTTACCGATAAATTTAGATAATTTATTGGCACAAATAGCCACGGACTTTGCAGCAAAATATCATAAAGACCAGGCATTATTAACCACAGCGTTACAAGAGTTTTTCTTACAACGCATCCGCACTTTATTACAAGAAGAAAAACAGATTGATTACGATTTAGTAAATGCAGTTTTGGGAGAAAATGACCCAGAATACACAGAACGGACGTTAAAAGATTTATTGGATGTCCGCGATCGCGCCTCATACTTACAAAAAATCCGCAACGACAGTACCTTAGATAACATCTACGAAACCGTTAACCGTTCTACACGATTAGCCGCCCAAGGTGATTTGGATACAAAACAGCTAGAACCGACAACCGTAGTTCGTCAAGAATTATTCCAAAAGCCCTCTGAAGAAGCTTTGTATAATGCACTAATCGAATCAGTACCACAAACTCAAGCAGCACAGCAGACCCGAAATTATCAACTATTAGTAGCAGCATTAGCAAAAATTGCTCCGGCAGTTAGTAACTTCTTTGATGGCCCGGATAGCGTTTTAGTTATGGACTCCGATCCAGAAATCAAGCGTAATCGGTTACATCTGCTGGGATTAGTTCGCAATCATGCCCGTGTTTTAGCTGACTTCGGTGCGATCGTCAAAAATCTGTAGCGTAGGTCAACAAAAAGTTGTGTAATTTTTACCAAGAAAGGCTACTATAGGGAGTGCTTAACCAGGGACTCTGCTGCAATCTATGTCCAAAGCTCATGTTATTGGATTGGGAAAGTCCGGTGTTGCTGCGGCGAGATTGTTGAAACTGGAAGGTTGGGAGGTAGAGCTAAGTGATAGCAACACCTCCGAAACCCTCCTACAACAACAACAAGAACTCGCTGCCGAGCAAATAACCGTTAAACTAGGCCAATCCCTAGAATTGAATGGTGATAATTTACCGCAATTAATAGTTGTTAGTCCTGGCGTGCCTTGGGATATTCCGGTATTAATCAAGGCACGCCAATTAGGTATAGAAACTATTGGGGAAATGGAACTTGCTTGGCGAAATTTGCAATCGCTACCTTGGGTAGGAATTACCGGCACTAACGGCAAAACTACTACCACAGCTTTAATTGCTGCCATTTTCCAAGCAGCAGAATTAAATGCACCCGCCTGCGGTAATATTGGCTACGCCGCTTGTGAAGTCGCCCTATCTCAGAGGGGCAGGCAGGCAGCACTTCGGCTCCCTTCGGCTCCGCTCAGGGCAAGTCGCTCAGTGACCGAGGGGCAGGGGAGCAGAGGTGAAGGAACTGCGATCCAAAATTGTATTGATTGGGTGATTGCGGAAGTTAGCAGCTATCAAATAGAATCTTCGAGTTCTCTTGCTCCCCGGATCGGTGTTTGGACGACTTTCACACCTGATCATCTCAGTCGCCATAAGACTTTAGAGAACTATTACAACATCAAAGCCAAGTTATTACATCAGTCGGAGTTGCAAGTATTCAATGGCGATGATGCCTACTTGAGCCAGTTAGGTTTAAGTGCTTGGCCTGATGCCTATTGGACAAGTGTCAGAGGAAGAGATTTCCTGATTAGCGAAAAAGGCTTTTATATTGAAGACGGCTGGGTTGTGGAAAAATTGACTGCAACCTCGGCACCAGAACCAATTGTGAAAGTATCTAGTTTGCGAATGGTGGGAGAACATAACCAGCAAAATCTGTTGATGGCAGTAGCAACAGCAAGATTAGCGGGAATTAATCGGGAGGCGATCGCGCGTGCAGTTCAGGAATTTCCTGGTGTTGCCCATCGTTTGGAGCATATCTGCACATGGGAAGGTATTGATTTCATTAACGACAGCAAAGCCACCAATTATGATGCGGCTGAAGTAGGTTTAGCATCTGTTAACAGTCCAGCAATTTTAATTGCGGGTGGAGAAGCCAAAGCAGGTGATGATACTGCTTGGCTAGCACAAATTCAAACCAAAGCTGCTGCTGTGTTATTGATTGGCTCTGCTGCACCCGCATTTGCCAAACGTCTGCGAGAGGCGGGGTATCATTCATACCATATTGTGGAAACTATGGAAAGGGCAGTTCCTAAGTCGGCAGAATTAGCCAAGCAGTATCAAGCGCCTGTGGTGTTGCTATCTCCGGCTTGTGCGAGTTTCGATCAGTACCCAAATTTTGAGGTGCGGGGCGATCGCTTCCGTCATTTATGCCTTGCTTGGGCGGGAGGCTGGAAACCTGCCCAAGTAGAATTTTCAGAACTTGAAAACTCTACTCAAGAGTCCATAGTTCAAAGTCGATAACCATTAGACTTCTTGCATAAGTCGGTAAAAGGGTAAGGGGGAAAGGGGAAAGGAACAATAAAAACCTTTTCCCAGGTTGGTGAGCTTGCCGAACCATAACCTTTCCCCTTTTCCCACAAGAGAGCAAAAATTACTTTTGCAAGAGGTCTATTGTTTGTTTACAAGTTCGGCGTTGCTGATTGCGGTATGAAAAATAATTTTGCGTTATTTCAAAATCCTTGTAGAGACGTTGCAATTGCTAGTCTCTACATCCAAATTCATACCTCGATTCAGCAACACCACAAGTTCATAGTCAAGATTTTAGTTCTTGTTTTTTAAGTACTAAAGTCCTGACTACAAACTCTCAAAACTAATACCAAAATTATTCGTACATTTTTAAGGGCGCACTGCTGTGCGCCCCTACATCTATTTCAACTGATTTGAGATCGAGCTAACATCAACGGCTAACTTTTTACCCAACTTGAGCAACTGAAGACACTGATTATCTCCTTCATTACCAACGCTAGTAATACACACTGGTGCTATCTGACTTTGCAGACAACTAAAATATAGTTCCTGCGATCGCTGTAGGGAAATATGAATATTTAGTTGATCCCCGACATCAATCAATCTCTCCAACAGTTGGATATCTGCATTAAAACTATCATTGGCATCGTGCAATAATTGCCAGAGCGATCGCGCAATTAACTGTTCTAACATTTGCTTACCGTCGGGAATATTCAGCCGACAACGCAGATGTTTTGCTTCAGTCGCGATCGCCTCCAATTCTAAGATGTGATTCCAACTCTTTTGGGGATCGGCAATCTCTTGCTCTAGCGATCGCAATGTCATCAGACAGCGATGCCCTAAAGCAATATCTGCTGCTACCTGTAATTCTTGCGGTACTGCTATTTCATCTCGATGAAACGCCATCAATACACCATAATTATCACGGTAGGCTTGGGTATACAACTGTCCTAAACGTGTCAGTGTTTCCTCACTAAGTAGCCGCATAATTCGGTGGCGTTCTTCAGCAAATAGATTCTGTAAGTTGAAAGCTTCTTCTGCAAATAGCTGCGTCATCGCCAAGATAGTATGAGCCGCACTAGCTTGTTTTAGTGCCCCAAACAGCTTTTCTTTTAATTGGCTGTAGTTACGTCGCCCAGTAAATTGTTGAATGCCGCAGTGGAAATCCCACCCTCCCAAATGCAGAACTGCAAATACCAAATGCTCACTTTCCCAAGTAATCTCTGATACCAGCTTTAAATTTCCCACAGCCAGAGTTAGCGATCCCATTCGTTGCAGTTGATAATCTAGCTCATTGGCTGCGTAGCAATAAACCTTTTTGTGGTAACGCTGAGACTGTTTGTCAGCAGCATCTTTTCTAGACAAAGAATTGTGCGTCTCTGCTGGTTTCTGATTGTTAAACAGGGAAGTAATGGCGTAATGGGCTGCTACTTGCTTAAAGCCAAGTTGGGCAGTTAACACGAGTTGCCGATAAATTTCTGCACCATGTTTGAACTGATCCACATTACTGGGGGCGAAACCAAGACGTTTGACAAAGCCCTTTTCCAGCTGCACGCCGGCCACTTCCCCTGCCAATTCCAAAGCACGGGCGGCGTAGCGCAGAATTTGTGTCCCCTCTGGACGGGAAATTTCTTCAAAAAACCAACCGCAACTAGTGAACATCAACAAAGCATGACGCTGCATTTCCAGCAAGCGTAAAGCGTCTACTTGTTCGGCTGCGGTTAGTTTGTGGGTTTGATGACGGGCTAAGAAACGGTTGACATTGGTAGCAGAGCGATCGCGGATTACTTGGATATATTCATCTCGTGCTAGCCAGGGATCGCGAAATAACTGTCTACCATGTTCTGCATACACTTCAGTTAGCTGATCCCGCAGCCAATTTAGGGCATCCCGCAGTGGACGACGCCATTTCTGATGCCAAACACTGCCTTCCCCACCGCAACCACAGTCATCCTCCCATCTGCCGACACCGTGGGCGCAACTCCAGGCTGTGACTGACTTTAATTCCACTTCCCAACTGGGAGAATTTAAGCTCAGGTAGTGAGCAAAGTTTGTCACCGTCCAACCCTGTTGAGGAAACTCTTTAGTAAAGGCGTAGGCTAAAGTTTTCTCTGTTCCCTTTTTGTGGTGTCCGAAGGTTTCCCCATCCGTCGCCACCGAAATCAACTGTGCCGGACGATGATCCCCACGCACTGCTGAACCAATACGTCCGGCAAAGTGACTCGAATTATAAACGACATCACTAAAACCCATGTCCCGCGATATCGGGCCGTCGTAAAAGAAGATATCAATGTAGGGTAATTCTTCTGTACTCCTATCGTTAGGGCTAGTGGCGATCGCCTCCGCCGAGGCGTAGCCTATCGCACTCAGAGGTGAAGATGAAGTGTCTAGTGTGGGCTTCAAATAGCAACGGTAGGGACGGGTAGAATCAATCTGACTACCGCCGACCTCGATCCATTGAGGATGGGGATGATCTGGAGTCGGGAGAGGACGGCAACGCAGTGCTTGAGAAGGTGCAAGGACAATGAAGCGAATACCCTCAGCCACAAGAGCCTCTAGGGTTGCATAGTCTACAGCAGTTTCTGCTAACCACATCCCTTCGGGATCGCGGCCAAAGCGGGAGCGGAAGTCTTCTTTACCCCAGCGAATTTGGGTATATTTGTCGCGCTCGTTCGCCAGAGGCATGATGATGTGATTGTATACTTGCGCGATCGCATTACCGTGACCATGCAAGCGTTGGCTACTCTTGGCATCCGCCTCTAAAATACGCTGATAAACTTCCACATCGTAGCGTTCTAGCCACGACATCAGCGTTGGGCCAATATTAAAACTGAAATACTCGTAATTATTGACGATCCCCACCACTTCGCCTTGGTCATTTAAGACTCTGGCAAAGGCGTTTGGACGATAGCATTCCCAATGAATCCGCTCATTCCAATCATGGAAAGGTGCAGCGCTCGGTTGGCGTTCAATTGCGTCCAGATAAGGGTTTTCCCTTGGTGGCTGGTAAAAATGACCATGCACCGTCACATAAACACCATTAGCCTTTCTCAGGGGATCGGTTTCTTTGGTGTTATTGGGATCTGAATGTAATGTTAACGTTGAGCCAGAGCTAGCTGGCATTTGGTCAGCAGAAGTCATGTATATTTATCCAAAACAAAAAACTTGCAGTTGCACCGACAATAATTTTGTGTAAACTTTACTCCAATAGTTTTTACACAAAATCCGGTATAAACAACAACTATGGAATCCAACCAAATTTTTGACAAGGCAGTTTTATTTTAGTCGGAAATCTGCGTTATCGCACAGCCCTTTCCTTGAAGGCTTAAAGTAATTAGCCATTGAACAAAGCCTTAGTTAGGGGTTTTCTCTTCTTAAGCGCCAATCAAAAATTTAATTGTCTTTTAATATATTAAACCCCATTTTTGATGTAATATTCTGGCTCAAATTCATACTTTTGCAACAAAAGATTACGAAAACTCATTAAAACGCAATCTTATTTTACATAATAGCCGCAGATGTGAGCGGAAAACAGTACAATCTCTGAATTGGTCTACAGGCGGTTGAGAGTATCCTATGGGAGTGCTGAATGAAAGTGATTGTTAATTCAACATTCCAAATTTAAAACTTAGGATTGCTCGCTGTGAATGATACCCTCAACTTAAGACAACAAATGTCAACCAAAAACATTATTCTTTTCGTTTTACTACTGTTTATCCCGGTTTCTGTAGCAGCCCACTTTCTGGAGTGGGGAGAATTGATAGTTTTCATTACAGCTGGATTAGCAATTCTGCCCTTAGCGGCTTGGATGGGTACAGCCACAGAAGAAATTGCCGTGGTAGTCGGGCCATCATTGGGGGGCTTATTAAATGCCACTTTTGGCAATGCTACAGAACTAATCATCGCCCTAGTAGCGCTGAACGCTGGGTTGATAGATGTAGTGAAAGCTAGTATCACGGGATCGATTATTAGCAACTTACTACTGGTAATGGGTTTTTCCATGCTTTTGGGAGGACTGCGTTACAAAGAACAGACATTTCAGCCAATTGTGGCGCGGGTGAATGCTGCTTCAATGAATTTGGCGGTGATTGCCATTTTGATGCCGACGGCGATGAATTATACTTCTCAAGGAATTAACGAACAAACACTGCAAAATCTTTCTATTGCTGTTGCTGTGGTGTTAATTCTGGTTTACGCCCTAACACTGCTATTTTCGATGAAAACCCACTCCTATCTTTATGATGTGGGTGTAGCGGAGACAGAAGAAGAGGAAACTCCTCACGCGAAACCAAATATGATGTTGTGGGTTGGTGTCTTGCTAGTATGTACCTTACTAGTGGCACTTGAGTCAGAAATGTTGGTCGATTCTCTGGAAATAGCCACATCTCAGCTAGGTTTAACGGCACTGTTTACAGGGGTGATATTGGTTCCCATCGTTGGTAATGCGGCTGAACACGCCACAGCAGTCACCGTGGCGATGAAAGATAAGATGGATCTTTCCCTTTCGGTAGCTGTGGGATCGAGTATGCAGATTGCCTTATTTGTTGCACCCGTGTTAGTTATAGCAGGGCGGGTATTGGGGCAACCAATGGATTTAGATTTCAAACCCTTTGAATTAGTCGCTGTAGTTGTGTCAGTGTTGATTGCCAACAGTATTAGTTCCGATGGTAAGTCCAATTGGCTGGAAGGAACTTTGTTATTAGCTGCTTATACAGTCTTGGGGTTCGCCTTCTACTTCCATCCAGTTATGGAAGGTATAGGGTAGTTAGCAGTGCGATCGCTCTTGACTGAGCCAATTTTAGATTTTACACAACTCCAAAATCCAAAATTTAAAATCCAAAATCTGTTGATTACACCCTTTTGCCTGGGACAGGAGAAAATAAAGAGATATAAGAGCGATCGCCTGTATGAGCTACTGCCTTAACCCTCATTGTCCCAAGCCGGAAAATCCCAATCATGTCAATTTTTGCGTGACTTGCGGTGCAAAATTACTCCTCAAAGAACGTTATCGTGCTATCAAACCAATCGGACAAGGTGGTTTTGGCAAAACTTTCTTAGCTGTGGATGAGGATAAACCCTCAAAACCACGCTGCGTAATTAAGCAATTTTATCCTCAATCTCAAGGCACTAACACTCTTGCCAAAGCCGTAGAGTTATTTAACCAAGAAGCGGTGCAGTTAGATGAATTGGGTAAACATCCCCAAATTCCCGAACTACTGGCATATTTTACCCAAGAAGCTCGGCAGTATCTTGTACAAGAATTTATCGACGGGCAAAACTTAGCTCAGGAATTGGCACACAGAGGTGCTTTTAGTGAAATAGAAATTTGGCAACTATTAAACGATTTATTATCAGTTTTACAATTTTGTCACGCCAAACACGTAATTCACCGCGATATTAAGCCAGAAAATATTATTTTACGCGAGAGCGATCGCAAACTAGTACTAGTAGATTTTGGTGCTGCTAAATCTGCCACTGGCGCTGCCTTAAATAAAACTGGTACTAGTATTGGTAGTCCAGAATATGTAGCACCTGAACAAATGAGAGGTAAAGCTATTTTCGCCAGCGATATTTATAGCTTGGGTGCAACTTGTATTAATTTATTAACAGTGCGATCGCCCTTCGATTCTTATGATACGAATAACGATACTTGGGTATGGCAGCAATACTTGCAAACCCCCGTCAGTAATGAGTTGAGCCGCATTCTCAACAAAATGTTAGAAAGTATTCCAATTCGGCGTTATCAAACTGTAGAAGAAGTTCTCAAAGACTTAAATAAATACTCACCAGCAACATCAAAGCCAGCGATTGCACCAAAACCGACCCCTCAATCGCCACCAAATTCTTCTCCTGCTTTTGTATCAAAATCTCCTAGTCAAATTGAGAAAGAATTAGAAGAAATGAAAACCCAATTTATGGGTGGTAATAAACCTCAACCAAATAAAATACAGCCAACAAACGCCACACCTCAGCCTTCTAGTAAAAGTAAAATAGATGAAGAATTAGAAGAATTAAAAGCCAAATATCTTGGGAATAATAACCCTTAAAATCAATAAAAAATAGAAAACTGCGTTCTCTGCCCCTCTGCGATTTGTCGCTTTGTGTCTACGTTAAAAAAAAGTGGCTCTGAAACTCAGAGCCACTTCTAAAACTGTATTCTGAAACTTTTTAACTTTTCACAATAACCTAGTGTAGATGTGTGAAAATTTACTTCTTAGCTTCAGCAATAGGAACCCATTCAGTGTGAAAAGTTCCGGGCTTATCAAGACGCAGGTAGGTATGTGCGCCGAAGTAGTCGCGTTGTGCTTGAGTCAAGTTTTGAGGTAGGCGATCGCGGCGATAGCTGTCAAAATAATCCAAGGATGCGCTAAATGCGGGGACTGGAATTCCTAGTGTTGCTGCTGTTGCAATTACTTCCCGCCAAGCAGTTTGTCTATCGAGAATTGTCTGCTTAAATTCGGGAGCTAACAGCAAGTTAGGCAAAGCTGGATTTTCGCTAAAAGCCTTTTTAATCTTATTCAAAAAGCGAGCGCGAATAATACAACCACCTTTCCAAATCCGCGCCATTTCGCCCAGATCCAAATTCCAGTTATATGTTTTTGAAGCTGTGGATAGCAACGCCATCCCTTGAGCATAAGAACAGATTTTTGAGCAATAGAGAGCATCACGTACTTTATTGATAAAGTCCTTGGTTTGCCCGTCATACTTGCCACTGGGGCCTGTAAGAGCTTTAGATGCTGCAACCCGTTCCTCTTTAATCGAAGATATAATCCGGGCATTAACTGCTGCCGTAATTGTGGGAATAGCAACTCCCAATTCCAATGCAGTTTGTACAGTCCAGCGTCCAGTTCCCTTTTGACCTGCTGCGTCAACAATCAAATCCACCAGGGGTTTTTTTGTTTCTGGGTCAATATATGGGAAAATATTCTTCGTAATCTCAATCAAAAATGAATCGAGTTCATCGGTGGTGTTCCATTCAGCAAACACCTCATGTAGCTGATTATGGTCTAATCCAGCGACATTTTTCAGCAAGTCGTAGGCTTCAGCAATTAGCTGCATATCGCCATACTCAATACCGTTGTGTACCATTTTGACATAATGGCCAGAACCACCAGGGCCAATGTAGGTTACACAAGGGCCATCATCGACTTGGGCAGCAATTTTGTTGAAAATTGGTGATAGATACTCGTAAGAGCTTGTTGTACCTCCAGGCATCAGTGAAGGCCCATTTAGCGCTCCTTCTTCACCGCCACTGACACCCATACCAAGATACCGAAGCCCTGCGGGTTCTAATTCCTGAGTGCGTCGTTCCGTATCTTCAAACCAAGAGTTGCCACCGTCGATAATGATATCGCCTTCCTCTAACAAGGGTTTGAGTTGAGCAATTACCGCATCCACTGGCTTACCAGCTTGCACCATTACTAGAATTTTGCGGGGACGTTCCAGTAAGGCAACGAATTCTTCCAAGGTAAAGGCGGCTTTGACGTTCCGTCCTGTAGCACGCTGCGCCATAAACGCATCCGTTTTTTCGCGGGAGCGGTTGTAAACTGCAATTGGGAAGCCATTGCGCTCCACGTTTAGAGCGATATTCTCACCCATAACGGCTAATCCAATCACACCAAAGCTTTGTAGTGTCATAAAAAATTTCTGGCTAACTCTTGCAGATCCTTTTACTTTAAGGGTAGTCCGATATTTTCCCTTCTCTCCTAAAGAAGACCTTAAGACTTGAATAAATGACAAAAATCCACAACTAACAGGGATAATTAATTTTAAATTGTATCTAAATCAACAATTGACTGGCAAAATTTGCAAAATTGAAATAATTAAAGGACGTAGTAAGGAGTAACCAAATAATGCTGGCATATGTCCTAGCTTTGGTGGTCGGTCTTGGTAGTTTAGCCATTTACATAGCAGCTTTCTTTTTCCCAGAAATCCACCGCAAGAATGACTTTATCTGGAGTGGTGTAGGGCTGTTCTACGCCTTAGTTTTATGGGTGTTTGCACCACGCATTACTGGGGGTTTGTTGCTCGGTCATGTGGCTAGTGTGGCTCTTTTGGTCTGGTTTGGCTGGCAAACTCTATCATTACGTCGGCAATTGACCCCGCAGGTACAACAAACTCAAGTACCAAGTGCTGAGACAGTAAAAACTGGCATTCAAGAACAGGTGAATAAGTTGTCCCTTCAGGAACGGCTGGGACAGTTGCAAAAAGGTCTTGGTAATACCTTCAGTGGCGCGAAAGACAAGGTGCAACAGACTGTGAACAAAAAAACACCTACAACCCCCAAACCTGAAGATATTACCTCTGTACTGTCAGAGAAACCTGCTATTGAGATTATCGACAAAACTATTGTCATACCAGAACCACCAGCAGAGGAGATTACTACTGACACCGAAGCAAAAACCGAGAGTGTACCGGAAGCGATTCCCCCACATCCCCCATCTCCTGAATTGGTGGAAGCAGCACAACCAGATTTTGAAATTGAGGATAAGCAACCGATTCCTGTAGAAGAAATTGCACCGGATGCGGTACTCGCTCCCCCAGCAGAAACGCCACCTGAACAAATACCGCCTAATCAAGCTAGTTAAATTCTGTCAAACCCAACGTTAACCTAATATAATGTTGGGTTTCACTATTTCCATCAGACTATTTTAGAGCTAATTTCAAACGCTAATTCAGAACCATAGAAGCACACATCAAACGCTAAAAATAAATTCATGGCACCAAGTTCTAGATTTACCTCAGTAAATGCAAATCTAACTTTATCAACCATGTGTTGCCGCTTTTTCTTCTGCTAATGCCTTCGCTAAAACAGCAGCAGCTTCAAAAGAATCATATAAGCCAAGACTAGCTACTTTGTCCTCAGCATCCAATGGGACTAAACTTGATTCCTTTAACAATTCGGTTGCCAGTAAATGCATTAGTAAAAGTTTATCAGTGTGGGATAATTCTTTAAGTAGCGGTATAAGTTCGGTAAGAAGCATAAGTTAAGGCTTTAATGAATTTAGATAAATTTTAAAGCATAGTTTTAGGAGAGAAACCGCAAGCTATAAATTTAAGCACTAGAGTTGCAAGATTGGAGTCAAGCTGGACGTTGTTTGATTGCGACAAAAATTACCCTGTCGATTTTATGCAGCGATCGCACTAGCATCAGAATATATAAAAGCATATAGTGATCGCAATTCCATATCCCCAGCTTCAGATATTTTAGTTCTGTAAGGTGCGTTATGGTGCAAAATGAGCATCAGGTGAAGTCTTTGCTGTAGGCATCGCCCCCCGAATATTTACGAAACTAGCCAAAATAACCGATACAATCATTAAAAAAGACCCAAAAAATACTTAAGCAATTGATCATGGCAGCAATATCTAACGTCCAGGTGACAATTTCTTTAGCTGAACTGGGTTTAGACGATGAGGAGTTGCAAACGGAAGTAGAAAATTTATTACCTCAGTTAAGAGAAGTAGATGGGATAGAAGATGCAGATTTAGTTGCAGTGGAAAACGCACCCAAAGGTACAAAGAGTATCAGCGGCTTTGTATGGGGATTGTTAAAAGCACAAGTTAAAGCTTCTAATATCAAGAGTTTGTTTAAATTTTTGAGCGATCGCTTCGGCAACAAACCAATTAAAATTGGGGTGAAAGCCCCTGACGGCAGAGAACTCAACATCGAAGCTAGCGGTCGAGAAGAGTTTGAATTTGCGCTACAGAAAGCACAAGATTTTTTGAACAATAAGTCAAACAGCTAAATGGCAAAAGTCGCACTGCTAATAGGGATTAGTGAATATGAGCTAGGATTAGCACCGCTACCAAATGCTGTTAAAGATGTCGAGGCGATGCGGCGAGTTTTGGTAAACCCAGAAATGGGTGATTTTGCCGAGGCGGATGTCACGATGCTGAAAAATCCGCAACGGCAGGAGATGGAAGATGCTATTTATAACTTGTATGCCCATCGTCAGAAAGATGACTTGCTGCTTTTATACTTTTCTGGTCATGGTGTGAGAGTTGAAAGTGGTGATTTTTACTTATCGACTTCCATCACGCGGAAAAATCAGGGAAAATTAATCCCCACTTCAGCCGTGGCAGCCACAAATGTACATAGTTGGATGAACCAGAGCAATTCCAGGCGACTGGTAGTAATTTTAGATTGCTGCTTTAGTGGTGCTTTTGCTAAGGGTTGGACTCCCAAAGATACTGGTATTATTGACTTGCAACAGCATTTAGGAGGCGAAGGAAGGGCGATTCTCACTGCTTCCACTTCCACACAATATGCTTTTGAGTCCGATGGATTGGAGCTTTCGATTTACACTCACTATCTGGTAGAAGGAATTGAGAAAGGTGCAGCTGATATAGACGGGGATGGCTTAATTGCGGTAGATGAGTTGCATAGGTATGCGAAAAGCAAAGTGCAAGAAGCATCCCCCGCTATGACACCAGAATTTTATCCTTTTAAGGACGGTTATCGGATTTTTCTGGCAAAGTCGCCCAAGGATGACCCTAGCCTGAAATATCGCAAGGAATTTGATAAGATTGCCCATGAGGATGAAGGAGAGATTTCTAGAGTCACTCGTATTTATCTCAATAAGTTGCGGAATAGTTTGAGGTTATCTGCTGATGAGGCTGATGCAATTGAGTTTGAGGTTTTGGAACCTTATCGCCAGCATCAGCAAAAATTGCAGGATTATAAGCAAGCTTTATCTCAGATAAAACAATATCCACTCAGTAACAAAGATCGCAATGGTTTAAAACGCTTACAAAATATCTTGAATCTTCGAGATGAAGATATACAACCAATTGAACAACGAGTGCTAGACCCAAAACAAGTAGAATATGAGCGCCAGCAACAAGCAGAAAAATTACGCCTAGAGCAAGAAACAGCCGAATATCAAAGACAACAAGCAGAATTACAAGAACAACGAGAAAGGGAATTATCTCTTCCAAATATTCAAACACAGGCTTTTGAGTTTGACATCGCTACCCTAACCCGCAAATCAGCAGGATTTTTGGGTATGGGAAAAAAAACCTATGAAATTAACCGTAGTCGTGGACGCGCCGAGTTTTTTACAGAAAACCTGGGTAATAACGTAGTTATGGACATGGTTGCAATTCCAAGCGGAAAGTTTTTGATGGGTTCCCCAGATAATGAATCAGGACGATCTGACTCTGAAAGTCCACAACATCCCGTCACTATTCAACCCTTTTTTATGGGTAAATTTCCAGTAACTCAGAGTCAATGGAAAGCCATTGCTACCTTACCCAAGGTTAATATTGATTTAAATCCCGAACCATCTAATTTTAAAGGTGCTAATCGACCTGTTGAACAAGTTTCTTGGGATAATGCAATTGAGTTTTGCGCTCGACTATCTAAAAAGACTGGCAAAACCTATCGTTTACCTACTGAAGCAGAATGGGAATATGCCTGTCGTGCAGGAACAACCACCCCATTTTATTTTGGCGAAACGATTTCAACAGATTTAGCGAATTACAACGGTAACTATGCTTATAGTTTTGGATTAAAGGGTGAATATCGTGAGCAAACAACAGAGGTTGGAAATTTTCCAGCCAACCCTTTTGGTTTACTTGATATGCATGGTACTTTATGGGAATGGTGCCAGGATGAGTGGCACAAAAATTATGAAGGAGCTACATCTGACGGTAGTGTTTGGATAACTGAGAATAATAATTACATTCGGGTACTGCGTGGTGGTTCATGGTTTAGTAGCGTCTGGAAATGCCGCTCAGGGGCTCGTGATAGAAACGCTCGTGATAGTATGTCCTACTACGTGGGTTTTCGGGTTGTTGAAGGCAGGGTGAGGTTCGTCGAACTCACGTAATTTTCGGGCTAATTTCAAAAGCTAATTCATACCCAATGGCGCATGCATACTCACTCTCACGAAGAAACAACTTTCAAATGTGAGCCATGATGAGATAGGTAGCTGGAGTTAATCACCCGATTACGCCCAGAATTTTTAGCCTGTAACAGACATTGATCGGCACGATGCAGCAGACTCTCTCCTTTTTCGTCATCCTCAGCTTGTAGAGAGGCTGTACCCAAACTAATGGTGATATTAATTGTCAGTTTATTGTTGAGGGCAAATGGTTCGTCGCTGACTAAGCGATTGAGACGACGGGCTACTAATAGTGTTTCATCATCGGTAGTGTTAGCTAAAAGAATTACAAATTCTTCGCCACCATAGCGGAATGCTGTATCTTGACAGCGCAGATTGTGGCGCAAACGCTGACATAATATTTGCAAAATGCGATCGCCTACTAAATGCCCATGAGTATCGTTAACTTTCTTGAAATGATCTACATCCAGAATAATCAAACTCAGGGAAGTTTTTTGAGTTCTCGCTCTTTGAATTTGCCGGGGTAAGTCCCATTCTAAAGCACGACGATTATTTAATTCTGTCAACGAATCGGCTAAGGCGATCGCAGATAACATATCATTTGTGCGAATCAAATCTCGGTATTTTTGTGCTTTCCGCAAGCCAACTGTCAATTGAGCAAGTATTAGTCCATGATTAGCAGTCAACTCTGCCAAGCTATAGTCTGATTTTTCTTCAATAAGATGCCAAATATATGCATCGGCTCCTTGCTTTAGTGCCGCAGCACTCATTTCTAATTCCCTATGCCAACCTTTATTTCGATCAGCAAGCTGCTGGGAACGATCCTCGAAAAGAATACAGTATATCCACGATAATTTTGTCTGGTCTTTCAACCAATTGCACAGTTCCATACTGCCATCTAGGCTAGCCTGTACCAATATTATATCGGGAGGCGTCATTTTAATTCGCGACACTGCCTGATGGAGATTGTCTATAACTTCTACACTAAAAGCAGTCGCATAACGAATCTGATCTGGAAGTGTAGCGATAAAGTTATTTTTTCCAAAGACCAGAATAGAAATAATCATTGTTTTAGTTTTTATCCTATTTAAATTTTAAGATTAACCTAGTAAACATAATTGCTTTTTCTGCCTAAAAAATTATATTTCTTAGGCATAATTTTATTTATTAATATTATGGTTTTTGAACACTTATTCTACACTCATTTTCCAACTACCATCTCCTTTTAAGGCTTTCTAAGGTTTTATATTTACTACTACAGACTATGAAACATTCACTTCTGACAACTAATGTCTTCTTTAGAGTTTATTTTTAAAACAGTAGAAATACTGAATATTTTTTCGATTTTTAAAATATATTGCTGTCGTTTCTTAAGTGCTATTTCCATGATGAAATTACCCAAATCAATAGTTTCTAATAACTTTAACATTGGACATCAAATTTATTCTTAAGTAGAAAAACAAAGAAAATATAAATTTTTTTCATTGAATTACAAAATCCATAATTTTATCCTTGAATTAAAAATGTAATTTCCCATAAACTAGTTCAGCCTTTTTCTTTAGGAATTAGGCTTTTCTCAAGTATCAATATAAGAAGTTGAATTGCCAAAAAAATACAAAACAATAGACAGTAAAACTACTTCCTGCTATGGACAGTAGCTTTTTGGGACTAACATCGCCTACAAATACATGCAGAATTTTTTGGGTAAAAATCCACAATTTAAGTGAAGTATTAACCCAAGTTTCAGTAAGCGTTAGCAGGGTAAAGAAAATATCTCTGCCTACGCTTTATCTGTGTTTGTTTATTTACTTAATTCACATCTTTTTTTATTTGCTGTAACATCATAAATCTCGAAAACAAAGCTAAATAAAAAACTTGATGTTAAAACCTGCCCCTAATGTGGGTAATTTAGTTCGATTCCGCCCGTATAAAAGGCGGAATAAATATAAAAAACTTTGTTTCTCAGCATTCCCTGAGATATAGTTTCAACTTCTGTGAAGAGCTAGAACCCGATTAATAACCTTCAACAGTATAACCAGCAGCAACAATAACCTGTTTGATTGACTCTTCAGAAGCTGCTGATTCCACCGTGACAGTTTTCGCGTTAACATCGACATCCACCTTGGCATCAGGTTCCATAACGTGGATAGATTCAGTAATTATTTCTGCACATCCCTCACAAGCAATATTTGATACTTTCAGTTGTAGTGCCATTTGTTACCTCTGTATGGGAATTTTAAAGTATTTCTTAAGGATTAATCTAAACAATCAAAACGCCTACGCGCATCCTGCCACAGTCAGGTTATGGTGTAAAAGCTTCCTAATCACTGCATTTTGCTCACCAGGTGGCATAAGTCGCTGGCAGTAATATGAAACAAAATGCAAGAATATATAAAGCTATTTATGAAAATACACTTACCTAGTGCCGCTACCCCTAAGTCGAAAGTCTAAAGTCTAAAGTTAAAAACACCTATGTCTTCAAATCCCCAGTACCTAAGCGGTAACGAAATTCGCAACATATTTCTCGACTTCTTTGCCCAACGGGAACACCAAATTCTCCCAAGTGCCTCCCTCGTGCCAGAAGACCCAACCGTGCTGCTGACGATCGCGGGGATGCTACCATTTAAGCCAATATTCTTGGGGCAGCGCACACCAGAATTTAAACGGGCTACGACTTCGCAAAAGTGTATCCGCACCAACGATATTGAGAATGTTGGACGCACCAAACGGCATCACACCTTTTTTGAGATGCTGGGTAATTTCAGCTTTGGTGATTATTTTAAAGAACAAGCGATCGCTTGGGGTTGGGAAATCTCCACACAAGTCTTTGGCTTCTCCCCTGAAAATCTTGTCGTCAGCGTTTTTAAAGATGATGATGAAGCTTTTGGAATTTGGCGCGATCAAATCGGTGTGCCGATAGCGAGAATTAAACGTTTGGGCGAAGACGATAACTTTTGGGTGTCCGGCCCGACTGGCCCTTGTGGCCCTTGTTCCGAAATTTATTATGACTTTCACCCAGAACGGGGTGACGAAAATATAGATTTAGAAGACGATTCCCGGTTCATCGAGTTTTACAACCTCGTGTTTATGCAATATAACCGGGATGCTTCTGGGAATTTAACGCCGCTACAAAACAAAAACATCGACACTGGTATGGGTTTGGATAGAATGGCGCAAATTCTCCAAAAAGTGCCCAATAACTACGAAACTGACCTGATTTTCCCAATTATCCAAACAGCAGGGAAAATTGCTGGCATTGATTATCACAGCAGTGATGAAAAAACCAAAACTTCCCTAAAAGTAATTGGCGATCATATTCGCGCTGTCATCCACATGATTGCTGATGAAATTCGCGCTTCCAATGTCGGACGCGGTTATGTGCTGCGGCGGTTAATTCGGCGAGTGGTGCGTCATGGGCGATTAATTGGGATTTCTGGCGAATTTACTACCCAAGTTGCTGAAACTGCGATCGCTCTTTCCGAATCAGCTTACCCCAATGTGCGCCAACGGGAAGAAGCAATTAAAGCTGAGTTGCAAAGGGAAGAGTCTAATTTCCTCAGAACTTTGGATAGAGGCGAAAAACTGCTAGAAGAAATCATCCAAGAGGTACAACAGCAAGGGGAAACTCAAATTAGCGGTGAAAGTGCTTTTACTCTTTACGATACCTACGGATTTCCCCTCGAACTGACTCAAGAAGTTGCTGAGGAAAATAATCTGACAGTCGATGACGCGGGATTTGATGCCGAAATGCAAAAGCAGGTGGAACGTGCCAAAGCAGCACATGAAACCATCGATTTAACTGTACAAGGTTCCCTCGACAAACTAGCAGAACACATCCAAGTCACCGAATTCTTAGGCTACACTCAACCGACGGCGACGGCGAAAGTCGAAGCAATTTTGGTAGAAGGTGTTTCTCAAGAAGAAGCAGAAGCAGGGACACAAGTACAAATTGTCCTTGACAAAACGCCATTTTATGCTGAATCTGGGGGACAAATCGGCGATCGCGGTTATATCTCCGGTGATGGTATCGTAGTTCGCGTAGAAGACGTGAAGAAAGAATCTGATTTCTTTGTTCACTTCGGACGCATCGAACGCGGTACACTGCGCGTAGGCGATCGCGTCACCGCTCAAATCGATCCGGCTTGTCGCCGTCGTGCCCAAGCTAACCATACCGCAACGCACCTATTGCAAGCGGCATTGAAAAAAATTGTTGATGATGGCATATCTCAAGCAGGTTCCCTGGTTTCCTTTGATAGGTTGCGCTTCGACTTCAACTGTCCCCGCGCGTTGACAGCAGAGGAAGTCCAACAAGTTGAGGAACAGGTGAACACTTGGATTGCTGAGGCTCATGCTGCGAAAGTGGAAGTATTACCAATAGCCGAGGCGAAAGCTAGGGGTGCTGTTGCCATGTTCGGCGAAAAATACGGTGAGGAAGTGCGCGTGATTGACTTCCCTAGCGTATCAATGGAACTATGCGGTGGAACTCACGTAAGTAATACTGCTGAAATTGGTGTCTTCAAGATTATCTCGGAAGCTGGCGTGGCTTCTGGGGTGCGGCGGATTGAAGCTGTTTCGGGGCCAGCAATCCTAGATTATCTCAACCTGCGAGATAAAGTAGTTAAAGATTTGAGCGATCGCTTTAAAGTTAAACCCGAAGAATTACCAGACAGAATCACAAGTCTGCAAAGCGAACTGAGAAATAGCCAGAAGGAATTAGAAACCTTAAAGGTACAGCTAGCGATCGCAAAATCTGACAGTTTGCTACAAACAGCCCAAACTGTAGGCGATTCTAAAATTATTGTCGCCCAATTAGAAGATGTCGATCCAGAATCATTGAAAACCGCAGCCGAACGCTTGTTGCAAAAAATCGGTAACGGTGCAGTGGTACTCGGTTCTGTTCCAGAAGAAGGAAAAGTGAGTATAGTTGCAGCTTTTAGTCCAGAAGTGAACAAAAAAGGTTTGCAAGCTGGTAAATTTGTGGGTGCGATCGCTAAAATTTGCGGCGGGGGTGGCGGTGGAAGACCGAACTTAGCCCAAGCCGGCGGACGCGATGCAAGTAAATTACCAGATGCATTGGCACAAGCGGAAAGTGAATTAAAGTCCGCTTTGGGTTAATCTCTTCCTGACTTTTCGCGTCATCTGGAAAAGAAGAGGGCGAAACCTAATTCCATTCCCGACGCGGAAAGAAAACTACAGTGTATTCACAAGTTTCTTGACCTGCAATGCCATTGTTTTGACTGATATCATGTCCGTCTGATTGCTTATTAAACCCGAAGAACCCCACCCCCAACCCCTCCCCGCTCTTCGGGAGGGGAGACAAAGCACAGCTTTGGCAGGGTGGGGTTCTTTTATTATGGATAATTTGGCGAACATGATATGACAATGCGATTGTTTCGACTGACAATGCGATTGTTTCGACTGACAATGCCATTGTTTCGACTGACAATGCCATTGTTTCGACTGACAATGCGATTGTTTCGGCTGACAATGCCATTGTTTCGGCTGACAATGCCATTGTTTTGACTGACAATGCCATTACTCTCGTTCTCATCTTCTGCATGAGAATAAGAAAAGCTTCACCAAGCTAAGTCTTTAGGACTATTATTCTCCCATTCCCAATTCCCCATTCCCCAGATATGCTTCAGACTTTTCTATAATAATTAAGTCATTCCCGTCATTAAAAACAGCCTGTGACTACCACCCCCCTATCTCCAAGTTCAACTGCTCAGGTTCCAGATACGTTAGGCCGCTTCGGACGCTTTGGCGGTAAGTATGTACCTGAAACCCTCATGCCTGCGCTTGCTGAACTAGAAACAGCTTACCAGCAATACCGTAATGACCCTGGTTTTCAAGCAGAACTACAGCAGTTGTTACAAGATTATGTAGGACGTGCGACACCATTGTATTTTGCTGAACGCCTGACTGCTCATTATGCTAGACCCGATCGCACTGGGCCACAAATTTACTTGAAACGTGAAGATTTAAATCACACTGGCGCTCACAAAATCAATAATGCTGTTGGTCAAGTATTGTTGGCGAAACGCATGGGTAAGCAACGGATTATTGCCGAAACTGGTGCTGGACAACATGGAGTCGCTACAGCTACAGTTTGCGCTCGTTTTGGGCTGGAATGCATAATTTACATGGGCGTTCAGGACATGGAACGCCAAGCTTTAAATGTGTTTAGAATGCGGCTGATGGGGGCAGAAGTGCGTCCGGTGGAGGCGGGAACCGGAACTTTGAAGGATGCTACTTCTGAAGCAATCCGCGATTGGGTGACAAATGTAGAAACAACTCACTACATTCTGGGTTCGGTAGCAGGGCCTCATCCTTACCCGATGATGGTACGTGATTTCCATGCAATCATCGGCGAAGAAACTCGCGCCCAAGCAATCCAAAAGTGGGGTGGATTGCCTGATATTCTCTTGGCTTGTGTGGGTGGTGGTTCCAATGCGATGGGACTATTTTATGAGTTTATTAATGAATCTTCTGTACGCTTCATTGGGATTGAGGCAGCCGGTGAAGGTGTCAATACCGAAAAACACGCCGCAACATTGACAAAAGGACGAGTTGGTGTATTGCACGGAGCAATGAGCTACCTGCTGCAAGATGAAGATGGGCAAATCATTGAGGCACACTCAATTAGTGCGGGGTTAGATTATCCCGGTGTTGGCCCAGAACATAGTTATATGAAAGATATTGGTCGCGCTGAATACTATAGCGTGACGGATGCCGAAGCTTTGGCGGCATTCCAGCGATTATCGAAATTGGAAGGGATTATCCCAGCATTAGAAACAGCCCATGCGATCGCCTACCTCGAAACCCTCTGTCCCCAACTAACCGGCAGTCCTCGGATTGTAATTAACTGCTCTGGACGCGGTGACAAGGATGTACAAACGGTAGCCAAATTATTATATCCAGCTTAAATCTACGTAAAAGTTTGGGAAAAAAGCAATAATGGTTCAACAATTCCAACACTCGATGTTACCGCGACCCACTCACGACGAGTTGGCACGTCAAAACTTTGTGCAAAGTCTGAAAACGCACATTTTCAGAAATATGTCTCCTGGTAATAAAGTAGTTTATGAAAAACTAGGCAAGCCGAAGTTTGAACAAGAACATCAGCGTCCTCCCCAAAATCGTTATGAAATTCGGGAAGTAATGCAGCACGAACCCTATTATCGCTGGACTAGTGCCCTCAAGCGCATCAACCAAGAAATGTTATGGGATGCTGTAAATGCCAACGTTGACAGACAACTACCAGAATTGATTGAGCGTGCTAAGGATAAAGGCGGTGAACTGGGTACTTTAACCCTCGACCCAAATTTTCAAATCCCGATTCATCAAAAGGCTGTAGACATTCATTGTATGCCCGGAGGATATCATAGTGAATTCACTGCTGATGATGTCGCTGCTGGTGCAACCTACGATCGCGGCGCTTACGTTTATGGACTAGGTTGGTTGGGGCCACTCAACGATGATATGGGACTATCTATAGTCCAAAACTATCTCCTGCCAGAGTATCCCGACTTTCGACCCAGAAAAATCCTCGATATGGGATGCTCTGTCGGCAATAGTACATTACCTTATGTAGATGCTTTCCCAGATGCAGAAGTCCATGCCATAGATGTGGGTGCATCTATGCTGCGTTACGCTCATGCAAGAGCAGAAGACTTGGGCAAACGGGTACACTTTTCTCAGCAAAATGCCGAACACACTAACTTCCCCGATGAATCATTTGATTTAGTGGTTTCTCATATTTTGCTGCATGAAATTCCCCCGCCATCTGTGCGTAAAGTTATGCAAGAGTCTTATCGTCTACTGGCTCCTGGTGGCATGATGATCCATGTAGAAGCACCTCTTTATCGCCACATGGATGTTTATACACAGTTTATTTATGATTGGGAAACCGCTAACAACAACGAACCATTCTGGAGTGCTGTACGCGATTTGGATCTAATATCACTAGTTACTGAAGCTGGTTTTGCAGCAGATAAGGTATTTGAGAAATTTGTCCCAAATGGGGCATGGAAAGCAAAAGTAACTAATGGTTCAACTCAAAAAGGTAATTCAGGTATCCAAGGCAATTGGTTTGTAGTTACTGCAACTAAGTAAGAATTCGTAATACTTCGGCTACGCTCAGTACAAGTTCGTAATTCGTAATTGAGGAAGTCAGATATTCTCTGGGTTTCCTTATTTTGTATGTGTGGTCTGATTTTTGGAGAATTGGTATTAAAATGACAAAAATAGCCAAGGGTAGACGACCTGTTTACTTGGAAAATTCGCAAACTGATAAATTGTTAGCGATCGTCATGGCTTTAACTGGCGAGGTGTCCGTGCTGCACGAGCGGCTGGACACCATTGAAAGGTTGCTAGAGGTTAAAGGGATTTTGTCGACTACTGAAATTGAAGCTTACGAGCCGGATGCCAAAGTAACTAAGGAGCGGGAACAGTGGCGTGCAGAATATATTGCACGGGTATTGCGCGTGGTACAGGAAGAATTGGAAACCCTTAACCAAAGCTAGTCATCCAGAGGTTTTAGTGGATTGTTCTAAGTAGCGGAGCGATCGCTACTCCTGTAACTAATTCAACTTTTACGTCAATATCTTCACAAGTATCAAATAATGCTCTTCAGATGGTAGCATTTAGCATCAACACTGCTGCTCTAGAACAATCAATTTTCAACCAAATTAATAACTACAGAGTTTCTCAAGGGCTACTGGCGCTGACTCGTAATCCTGCGATCGATAATCAAGCCATAATTCACAGTCAGAACATGGCTAACGGTACAGTTTCCTTGGGACACACAGGATTTTCAGAGCGGATTAAAGCAATCGGTATTTCTTACACAGGCGCTGGTGAAAATGTCGCTTTTAACCAGGGACATAACGATCCTGCCAAAATAGCGGTTCAAGGATGGCTTAATAGTCCAGGGCATCTTGCCAATATTAAAGGTAATTACGATCAGACAGGAATTGGTGTCAGTAGCAACAGTAAAGGCGAAATCTACTTTACACAAATTTTTCTTCGCTGATCGGTTTGGCAAAACTGAGGTTTTTTCTCAAATTCTTTGTTAGCAAAGCTTTTGCGAGATATCTCTTCATGTAGTTTCAAAGACATTTGTCTATTGAATACTAGATTATTTTTTTAGTAATTCATGAAAATCTGAAATTATCAGCCAAATTAACCGTGATTTTGATGAAGCTGACCGATTAAAGTATTGACAATGGGAAATGATTGTTTGTGTTCCTTGTAAAACATGTAGGCAAATTGCCAAAATTCATCAATCCTTAATAGTATCGTGGTACATATCCTCGGAACAATAGGGTAAAGTAGAAGTCTTATATATCTACACATTACGCAACTCTCCATGTTCCGACAAACTGCTTTTGGCATCGCTTTAAGTGCGCTTGTCCTTGCTAGTGGATTAACGACTGTTCAGATACCAAATCACTCCTCTACGAATACATCCACCCGTAATAAGCTGTTGTCGCTTTTTTCTAGTCAGGTTGCAATATCGACTCCAACTTTTAAAACTACTGAGCTAGAAAAATCAGTATTTGACCAAATTAATCGATATCGGGCTTCTAAAGGGCTACCAAAGTTGATTTTAAATGCAAATTTAACTCGACAGGCAAGAATTCATAGTCAAAATATGGCTAAAGGTAAAACCCCATTTAGCCATCAAGGATTTGAAGGACGAGTCAAAGCTATCCCTATTCGCTACAACAGTGCGGCGGAAAATGTTGCTTTCAATCGGGGATATAGCAACCCCGTAGAGGAAGCTGTTACTGGCTGGATCAACAGTCCTGGACATCTAAAGAATCTCAAAGGAAATTACAACCTGACTGGAGTTGGCGTTGCTACTAATAAACAAGGCGAAGTCTACCTAACACAAATGTTTTTTCGTACTAGGTAGATTTAATTGCTGATTTTTTTGCACAATAATAATGTAGTGTCTGACAAGACTTTTGTCCGATGGACACTGCTATTATTTTTGAAAGATTGATGATATTACAAGATTTTCAGGTGAGCGATCGCGATCTCAGTGACGCAGCCCTTAGCCAGTATTTAGAATCGACAGCGATCGCAGTTGATACAGAAACGATGGGATTATTGCCCCTGCGCGATCGCTTGTGTCTTGTCCAGCTGTGCAATCCAGAAGGGAAAGTGACTGCAATCCGCATAGCCAAAGGACAAACTGACGCACCCAATTTAAAAAAACTCTTAGAAGCAGCCAATGTCGTAAAAGTGTTTCACTTTGCTCGATTTGACTTGGCCACTTTACGAGCCAATCTGGGGATTCAGGTTAAACCTGTTTTTTGCACCAAAATTGCTAGTAAATTAGCTCGTACTTACACAAATCGCCACGGACTCAAAGATGTGGTGCAAGAGTTAGAGCAAGTGGAACTAGATAAAAGTTCTCAAAGTTCTGATTGGGGTAACGCTACTAGCTTAACTGAAGCTCAACTAAGTTATGCTGCTAACGACGTGCGCTACTTACTTAATGTGCAACATAAGTTAATAGAAATGCTCAAACGAGAAGAACGTTGGCAAATTGCTCAAGAATGTTTTGAGTTTCTACCAACGATAGTTTCCTTAGATTTGTTGCAATTTAAAGATTTGTTTGAACATTGATAAGTAGGTGGACACAATTATTTAAAAGACGCATTTCGACTTCGCTCAATGCTCGGTAAGCTTATTCGTTGAGGGTTGAGTTTCGACCCTTCGACTACGCTCAGTGCATCGCTTGGCGGTAATCGAGCGAAGTCGAGATTCAACTTCCGCGCAGTCGAAACCCGGCGAGATCGAGTTAGGTTTAATTTAGTCCTTCTACTTAAAAAGCAGTAAGCGCAAGAAATTCTTATTGCTCATCGATTCATTTAAATTGACAGGTAAGCAAGTTCGTAGTAAGGACTAAAGTCGTTATTTCCCAGCACTTTAGTGCTTACTACAAACCCTGATGCTAATTTCCTCTTTCCCTAAGATCCAACATTGGAATCATCGGTGTTTCCAGGATTTTTAGATTGATTAACACCTTCCTTGAGGTTGCTGGCTCCCTCTTGAACACCTTCCTTGAGGTTGCTGGCTCCTTCTTGAATGCCTTCTTTGAGGTTACTGACTCCCTGCTTAATCGCTTCTGTCGGGCTAGTACCTCCCTTTTCCAGATTTTCTTGGTGGCTTTTTAGCCGATCTACAACATTGTACTCATCTGCACCTGGGGGAGTTTTTGATTCAACAATGCCTTCTGTTGGGCCACCGATCGCCTTCCATGCGGCAAGACCACCTTTGAGTTCGGAGACATGCACAAATCCATTAGAACGTAGTTGTTGTGCGGCTTGGGCAGTTTCTTGATCGTTAGCACCGTAAACGTAAATATCGCGGCTCTTATCCAAAGAAGGTACTGCGCGCTCTACCAATTGATCTGCTGGCATTGGCATTGCTCCCATAATGTGACCTTCGTTGAAGATCGAGCGATCGCGCACATCCAATATTGTAAAAGCTGGCTCGCCCCATTCTAGACGAGTCTTTAGACTGTGAGCATCAGATTGTGCTTGTATTGGTGGCTGTGGGGGAATGATGCCGCCTGCTATATTATTAGTCATAACTGCTCCTTGGTGAAGATATTAATAGTAAGTTAGCGAACTCAACATATTTAATTGCTCTTTCGCTGGGATGAATATTTTCAAAATCTGTCCTCAGATAGAGTAAGCAATTTGAATAATCTCTACCAATTAATCAATTGCAAATAACGCCAATCGAGACTATATCGAGACGATATTTGTTACTAATACAATTACAAATATTTAAATTTATGTTTTTTTATTTACTAAATTTATAATTTTTTAAAAAATATTAGTTTAAAATGAAAAACATTCAGCTATTAATGTAGGAATTGCGTACCTTTTTAATATCAGCGATCGCTAATAATGTCTGTTCAATTTCTTGTCGTACTCTTGGAGTTACATAAGCAGCATTATTGAGGCGATTTACCAACAATTTATTGACATCGTTATATATATTGCTGAAGCAATTCTTTTTGCTGTTCGTTAAACTGCCAAGTGTAACCAATATTGTGATACTTAATCACGATATAAGACTCATATTTGATTTCTGAAAAAACTCAGTACAAATATATAAATAGTATATTTTTTTACTTATAAGCTCCTTATTCCTCCTCGCGATGCTCTGAGTCCTTGGCTTGTCATAGTCTCAGACTGAAACTTGTAGTATAGTATATGCTTAAAAGGGTAGCTACATGTCAATGCGCCAGAGTAGATTTTCGTAGACCTTCTTCAGAAGAGCATACCTATTGACTAGAGTACAGTCCAGTAGGTAAGAGTTGAGAATCTAAATTGGCTCATAAGTTAATTTGTAAGCCTTTGTAGAGACCTAATGAATCAGGGAGTGCATTACTTTTTTAAAGTTGTAGCAATTAGAGTCGCTTCTAGATGTGTATTTGGACTATTTGCAGTTATGGAGATGGCTTATAATTACACTTACCCTAAGTGTGAAAAATTAAAATTATACAATAGAAATTTAAAATTATACGAAAATCCTACAATACCTATACATTTTATCAACATTACAGTGGCTGAAGTTTTCATAAACTTCATGGAAAATTAATTGTAAACAAGTACTACAGTAGCGATCGTACTCAGCAGAGACGCGCGTGAATATACCCCCCAACAGAAACACGTAAAGCAAAACTGACGCAACAGCGAATCGCAGAATCCACAATAGGCAGCATTTATGGTTATGGTTCCCGCTACTACTCCCAAAATTCTGATTGTCGATGACGACTTCGGGGTGCGAAATCTCGTCTATCGTTTTTTAAGTCGGAAATATCAAATAGAATCCGCAGCAGATGGTAAGACTGCCTTATCCTTATTTGAGCAATTTAACCCAGCTTTAGTAATTTTGGATTGGAATTTGCCGGATGTTTCTGGTTATAGCCTCTGCCAAGAAATGCAGAGTCGTACTAATGTTTTAGTACTGATACTGACTAGTAGGACTGACGAGGCTGATAAAATTAAAATTTTAAGCGCAGGTGCTGATGACTTCATGACTAAACCATTTAGTCTTGCAGAAGTCGAAGTTAGAGTAGAAGCTCTTTTGAGGCGGATACGTTATATCAACCCTTCCCCAACACAACGGATCATTTTCAAGCAGTTAGCAATTAATCCAGAGAGTCGGGAAGTAACACTTAACGATAAACCTCTTGCCTTAACAGCGCTGGAATTTAATATCTTACATTTTTTAGCAAGTCATCCTAATCAGGCGTGGAGTCGTCCACAACTAATCCAAAAAATCTGGGGTTGCGACTATATAGGAGATGGACGGGTGGTTGATGTGCATATTGGTCAGTTGCGTAAGAAGATGGAAATCGATACCAGCGTGCCGGAGTTTATTAAAACTGTGCGAGGCTATGGTTACAAGTTTGAAGTGCCCGATGAGATTACTAATTCGTAATTAATGAGTACTTATAGGGAATAGGGAATAGGGAATAGGGAATAGGCAAGAGGGAATAGGCAATAGGGAATAGGCAAGAAGATTTCAGAAGATTAAGGTATACGAATTTTTTTCAAAAATCAAATATGAACCTATCCCACTAATCATTTTTGTGCTACAAAACTTAAGTTTGTTAAAAAATGAAAACGAAAAATCAAGATTTTCAAGCATATTTTGCGAAGATAACTAGGAATTTTTAAAATAGCGGAATAGGTTCATGAGTGCTATAACCTGTCACTATTTATTCCAGAAATTCTCAAGTCTCAGGTGAAAGAGTCAGATTTAATGGGTGATAAAGAATGGTTTCTAGAGTTAACCCGTCAACTGCATAAAAGTAGAGCGATCGCAGTTGGGGGTATACTCAGGTAATATATGCACGAATTAGAGGATAAAAACCATACCTCATTAATGAAAGTAAACAACTAATAAACTTTTCAACTATTTGTTACCCATTTTTCTTGCTGATATAACTATAATACACATTATATAATTACTCATATATGTAATGAAAGATTCATTTAGCAGAAAAGCAGAATCACTGCAACACAAGCTGAAAAAATATTTGCGATCGCTTAACCGTTGGTTGTTAGATACACCAGAAAGGGCGCTCTTAGAAGCTTACCAAGCAGCTCAAAGAATTCAAAACATTGAAAACGAACATTTTGATGGCAAAAAAATATCTTTACAATCAGTAAAGTATACTGAAAACGTAATGTCTTATTGGCAAGTATATCTTAATAAGAACTTAACTATTATTAAAATCAGGCTTGCAGAATTTCAACTTAGTCGCGGAATTGTCGATATCTCTAATTCTGTTTTGTTAGAAAAATTAAAGTTTATTGACGAAGTTTTAGAAAAGTACGCTATCAAAGATGAACTAATTAGCAATAGCCCATTAGTGCCAACTTATCAACCCCTCAAAATTAACCAGAGCGAAGTAAAAAAACAGCCAAATTTATCTAATATCAATTCATCTAATATCAATGAGATTAAATCTAAGCCTCCAAATAAAACATCTAGAGTTGTTCCGAGTTCTGTTGGCAGGGGAATTAATAAAATTCAATTAGGTCTTTTACCGCAGACAGAAGAAGAATTTGTCAGAAATTATCGAATTTCTAAAGGTAAAACAACAATTGCCTTGAGATTTCTGATAATTCTAATTATTGTCCCGCTATTAAGTCAATATTTATCTAAACAATTTTTAGTAACTCCAATATTAGAAAGGATAAGAGGAGATAACACAACTCAAATTTTTATCAATTCTGACATGGAAAAAGAAGCTCTCCATGAATTACATAATTATCAAGAAGAACTGAGATTTGAATATTTGCTTAATCAAGCACCACAGCTTTCTTCAGAGCCAATACAAGAAAAAATAAAAAGTAAAGCAATTGAAATTTCTGAGGAATTTCGTCGGAAAAGTAATAGTAATATTAGTAATGTTTTTGCTGATTTAATATCACTATTTTCTTTTGGTATAGTTATCGCTCTAAGCAAAAGAGAAATTTTGATTCTCAAGTCTTTTATGGATACCATTGTCTATGGTCTTAGCGATAGCGCCAAGGCTTTTTTGATTATTCTCTTTACAGATATATTTGTAGGATTTCACTCTCCAGATGGCTGGGAAGTCCTTCTTGCATCATTGGCAGAACATTTAGGTCTGCCAGCCAGTAGAAATGTCATCTTTTTCTTTATTGCTACATTTCCTGTGATTTTAAACACTATTTTTAAATATTGGATATTCCGCTATCTGAGTCGTTTATCTCCATCAGCCTTAGCTACATTAAAAGAGATGGACGAGTAATTTGTAATTTCCATAAAAACACATTCTTTGGCTAAAAAATGTGTTGTTTACCATAAATCAATTAATTACAAATTACGAATTATTTTGGCGTATTTGTCTCTTGATTCGCTAGGCTATATAATATATCCTGGTTATTCTAAAGCGTGCTATGGATTTTGAAAGCCAAGCCAATGCCCCAACTCCTACAGATAACATAGAGTTTGCTCAATCAACTATTAGGCGTAAACCACTAGAATTGCTGCGAGATGCTGAAGCTTTGCTACGTCGTCCAACTGTAGCAACACTGTCACCAATTTTGCCACCAAAACTGAGCGATAGATTCCAAGCAACCTCATCTTTAGCAGATGACTCCTTTAAGGAACTGGCAAAAATTGACCTAGACACTATTAGTGATTTTGAACTGCGTTCTGCACGAATTTTTGTTGGCTTAAGCTTTGTTGGTTTTGGGGCGCTCATGATATTGGTGCTGCTGCTATACTTAAACACATTGCATCCAAAAATCACTACAGGTGAGCAGATTCGGCAATACTGGTATCAATATGTTTGGTTTGTCAGTTTAGGCATCACGGGAATGTTTCTCTTGGGTCGTGAAGCAATGCGTCCTATGCCAAAGCGACGGAAGTAATTTTTAATCAAGTTTGGTCATAGAGATATAGCAATCGGATTTGATTTCTGTATCCCTCACGGGAGCGTAGCTATACTTATTTGCGTAGGAGGGAATAGGGAATAGGGAATAGGGAATAGGGGATAGGGGATAGGGAATAGGGAATAGGGAATAGGGAATAGGGAATAGTCAAGAAGCTTTTTTGAGTTTTACTGAATTTTTTAAGTTTCAAAAATTAATACTTCAAAATAGGCTTGTATATTAATTAGACGTAAGGAAATTTTATACATGAATCATGATGCTTTCATTGTTTCGCCAGGTTCAAAGATTTCTTTGAAAAAAAACTATGACCCAGCTTATAAGAGTGATTTTCATCAAAAAGCTGATGCTGCAATCAAATTACAGACAGATGTTGAACGACTAGCTAATTACCAAAATATTCTCTACGCTCAAAATACTTATGCTTTATTAATTATTTTTCAAGCAATGGATGCTGCTGGTAAAGATAGCACTATTAAACACGTGACCTCTGGTGTGAATCCACAAGGATTTCAAGTGTTTAGTTTTAAGGGCCCCAGTGCGGAAGAATTAGACCATGACTATCTGTGGCGCTCGATGAAAGCTTTGCCAGAAAGAGGACGAATTGGGATATTCAACCGTTCGTATTATGAAGAAGTGCTAGTGGTTCGTGTGCATCCTGAAATGCTGAAAAAACAACAACTTCCTTACTTTCCTGATGGAAAAAAGATATGGAAACAGCGTTTTGAAGAAATTAATAATTTTGAAAAATATTTGGTAAATAATGGTGTAATCATCCTGAAGTTTTTTCTAAATGTCTCGAAATCAGAACAGAAGAAACGCTTTCTAGAACGGATTGAACTTCCTGAGAAAAATTGGAAGTTTTCTGATAATGATGTCCGAGAACGAGCTTTTTGGGATGATTATATGAATGCCTATGAAGACGTTTTTAACAACACTAGTACTAAATGGGCACCGTGGTATATTATTCCTGCCGATCGCAAATGGTTTACACGCTTGACTGTTGCTAATATCATCTGCACAAAATTAGAAGAATTAAATCTGCAATATCCAACAGTAAGTGAGGAACATAAGCAGCAACTTTTGGCAGCGAAACGTATTCTAGAGCAGGAAGATTAACTTATAAATGTGATAGGTAAAGGCAAAAAACGCTTAAGAAGTTTAGATATCCTGTATAATTTACTTTAGCAAGGACAAAAAATTGTAGTTTAATTAACTTTATTAATCCTAACTTGTAATTAAAGAAGTTACGCAGATAATTATAGACAGAAAATCATAATTCAGATGGCAGAAAATGCCAAAAATCATCCACCTCACTTTACTAATGCTGCCTTTGATATAGTCGCGATCGCAGCCTCAGCAGGCGGTCTAACTGCTCTAGTTAAAGTGCTATCGACTCTACCCGCAGAATTTCCAGCCGCGATCGCCATTGTGCAACACCTTGGCCCTCAACACCGCTCGTTCATGGCAGAAATTCTCAGTCGGCACACAGATATGACCGTCAAACAGGCGCAAGAAGGAGATTGTCTTACCCCAGGAACAGCTTACGTTGCCCCCCCTAATCGTCACCTGTTGGTTAACGGTGACGGCACTCTTTCCTTATCACAGTCGGAATTAGTACATTTTTTACGTCCTTCGGCTGATTTATTATTTGAATCGGTTGCAGCCATTTATAAAGAGAGAGCGATCGCTGTTGTGCTAACTGGAACAGGTAGCGACGGCACAATAGGAGTAGAAGCGATTAAGAAAATGGGCGGTACTACTATTGTCCAAGACGCAAAAACCGCCGAATTTTCCGGGATGCCCTCGGCTGCAATTCAAACTGGCAATATAGATTTTATTCTCCCCCTCGATGAAATCTCCGTTACCTTGTTGGCTTTGGTCAAAGGAGAATCTAAGTAAGTAGGGGAGGCAGAAGGTAGGAGGCAGGGAGCAGGAGAGATATGTTTTAGAATGCAACTTAGTGTCACCATAGTTTAATGAGTCTTTGATACTCATTAATCAGGTTCAGAACTCCTTTAATCAGTCTTTGATACTCATTAATCAGGTTCAGAACTTCTTTAATCAGTCTTTGATACTCATTAATGAGGCTTAGAACTTCTTTAATCAGTCTTTGATACTCATTAATGAGGTTCAGAACTTCTTTAATCAATCTTATAAGACTCGTCAACAAGTCTTTAATACTTCTGAGTTTTCACGTCATGTGGAAAAGCCAACGGAAAACCTAACCCCCCAGCCCTTCCCTACAAGGGAAGGGGGAGAAATCAAAGCCTCTCTCCTTTTAGGGGAGAGGTTGGGAGAGGGGTTTTCCATATCCCGTGAAAAGTCAGTTTAATACTTACGGACGTAGCTCGGAACTCTGCTTCCTGCCTCCCCTGCCCCCTCCCTCTACCCTATGACTTCCGCACAAAGAGATCCCAAATTTGAAAATCTCCTGATTTATCTCAGACAAAGCCGGGGATTTGATTTTACAGGCTATAAGCGCTCAACCTTGATACGTCGGGTATGCAAGCGGATGCAATCATTAAGTATAGAAAGTTTTGAAGAGTATCAAGACTACCTAGAAGTTTATCCCGAAGAATTCAATTATCTTTTTAACACTATTCTAATTAACGTCACTGCTTTTTTTCGAGATTCATCAGGTTGGGAATATATCGCAGAGCAAATACTTCCTAATCTGATTAAAAACAAAAAAGCTTCTGACCAAATCCGCATCTGGAGTGCTGGCTGTGCTTCTGGGGAAGAAGCTTATACTCTGGCAATTTTGCTAGCTGAAATATTGGGAGCAGACGAATTTCGCCAACGAGTGAAAATTTACGCCACAGATGTAGATGAAGAGGCTCTCAACCATGCACGTCTCGCTGTGTATTCTGCCAAAGATGTCCAAGCAGTCTCAGAGCAACTGCGGCAAAAATACTTTGAGATAGTCGGAAAGCGATATGTATTTCGCCAAGACTTGCGCCGCTCAGTGATTTTTGGTCGCCACGATCTGCTTCAAGATGCGCCCATTTCGCGCTTAGATTTACTGGTCAGCCGCAACACATTAATGTATTTTAATTCTGAGACTCAAGGGCGAATTCTGGCGCGGTTTCATTTCGCATTAAATGATCATGGTTATCTGTTTTTGGGAAAAGCAGAGATGCTATTGATGCATTCTAATCTGTTTACCCCACTTGACTTAAAAAATCGGATATTTACTAAGGTATCGACAGTGAATCTACGCGATCGCCTTTTAGTTATGGCAAATTCAGTAAATGATGAATCTAGCAGCCGTTTGGCGCGACACTTGCGGCTGCGAGATATAGGTTTTGACACAGCACCAATCGCCCAAATAATCATTGATATCAATGGCACTCTGATAATGGTAAACGAGCAGGCGCGGACTTTGTTCGCCCTTTCTCCCAAAGATTTAACTCGTCCTTTCCAGGATCTAGAACTTTCCTATCGACCTGTTGAATTGCGATCGCTAATTGAACGGGCTTATACTGAACGTCGCCCTGTCAACTTGACAAATGTAGAGCGTTATTTGTCTAATACAGAAATCCAATATCTAGACGTGCGAATTACGCCTTTGCAAGAAACAGACAGCAGTTTTTTAGGAGTCAGCATCTCTTTTCATAATGTCACACGTTATATTCAACTCCAAGATGCCTTGCAAAGGTCGCAACAGGAATTAGAAACTACCAACGAAGAACTCCAATCTACCAATGAAGAATTAGAAACTACCAACGAAGAACTCCAATCTACCAACGAAGAATTAGAAACTACCAACGAAGAATTACAATCTACAAATGAAGAATTGGAGACAATGAATGAAGAACTCCAATCTACTAATGAAGAATTACAGACAATTAATAGCGAATTGAGCGAACGCACCACAGAACTTAATCGCACAAATGTTTTTCTTGTCTCTATTCTCAAAAGTCTTCAAACGGGAATAGTTGTAATTGATACTACCTTTAATATCTCTATTTGGAATTATATGGTAGAAGATTTATGGGGCTTACGAACTGATGAAGTTGTCGGAAAGTCTATCTTCAGCTTAGACATTGGACTACCAGTCGAACAATTGCGATCGCCCATTCGCGAATCCCTATCCGGGAAAAAGCAGTTTCAAGAAATGATCCTCGATGCTACCAATCGTCGGGGTAGACAAATAAAATGTTATCTGGCAATCACCCCGCTACTTGGCACTGAAATACAAGGAGCAGTTTTGATAATGGTAGATGTAGAGAGAGTCAATAGTATGATTTCTACTCAAGAAATGCAGGAACGACGGCAGCAGGAATGAAAAAAGCAGGGGGCAGCACTTCGGCTCCTTTCGACTTCGCTCAAGGCAAGTCGGTCAGTGACCGGGGGCAGGGGGGGGGGCAGGGGGTCACTGAGCGTAGTCGAAGTGAGGCAGGGGAGGCAGGGGGAGAAAAGAACTTGATTTTCTGAGGATAAATCCCGCAAAGTGTCTTTGGTGGACTACTAGTTTAAACTATTGAAAAATCCAAAATCCAAAATCGCTCGACTGAGCGAAGTCGAAGTCCAAAATCCAAAATTGATTGATGTGCTTACTCAGTTACCAACTATCAACGTCCTGAAACAACCCACTAGCTTTGCTTGGGTTGAACAAGCGATCGCTAATTTAGATATCATTTTACTCGACCACTCTCACTGTGAACGCAAAGCAGCAGGCGTGGCCTTGAATATGATGTTTCGCTACCCTTCCAATACTAAAATGGTGCGGGAATTAACTGCGATCGCCCGCGAAGAACTAGAACACTTTGAGCTAGTTAACCAATGGTTAGAACGCCGGAATATTCCCCTAGCCCCCTTACCCCCGCCTCCCTACGGCGCAGGTTTAAAAACTCAAGTACGCCCTAAAGAACCTGAGCGATTTCTGGATTCCTTACTAGTCACTGGTTTAATAGAAGCTCGCTCTCATGAACGCCTGGGACTATTAGCTGCTCACTGTCCAGAGCCAGAGTTAGCAAAATTTTATCATGGGTTAATGGCATCCGAAGCGCGACACTACGGTATATATTGGGTTTTAGCTGCTACTTACTTCGACAGAGAAATAGTCATGCAACGGCTTGATGAATTGGCAATTGTCGAAAGCGAGTTACTGGCGACTTTGCACCCAGAACCTAGAATTCACAGTTAGTAGACTAAGGTAACAGATATGAAGCTTCAGTTAACACACCTGAGACTACTTGTCTCCAACTACAAAGATTCTTTTCTGTTCTACCGGGATCTGCTGAAATTTGATGTCGATTGGGGCGATGAAGATAGCGGATATGCTGAGTTTAATACTGGATATGTCAAGCTGGGTTTGTTCAAAAAAGAATTAATGGCTGAAGTCGTCCCCAGAATCGAACAACCTTCGTATGTTGTCAATCGGGATAAAATTGTCTTGATTTTCGCAGTGGATAACGTAGATGAGGTTTATGAACAAGTAAAAGAGCAAAATGCGATCGTCGTGACTCAACCACAAGATCGCCCAGGCTGGGGAATCCGCACAGCTCATTTCCGCGATCCTGATGGCAATCTCATCGAAATCTACAACAATTTAGGAATTGTCAGTTAAAAATTCGTTATCAACAATTAAATTTATTTATCGAAACAGAATCGCGTTACTCAACACTCCTGAATACATTAGACTTCCTGCAATCAGGGTAAAGGTGAAGGGAAAAAGGGTAAAGAAACTCAAAATCCTTTCCCTATAACATGCACCCTTTTCCCCAAGAGTGCAAAAATATATTTTGCAAGAGGTTTACTGTTGTCTGCAATGGGTGAAGCGGAACGTTAACAAAATTTGCTACTCAACCGTTTGGGCATTTCTGACTCTGCGGCAGCTTTTTCTGATTCTGCCAATGCCAGAAAAAACAGAGCAGTTGCACTGAAATACAACTGCTCTAAAAAATTACTTGGATAGATATCGCGTTTCCTAATCATCTGAGGTAAATTATAGCCCCCTCATCGCTTGCGGGGAGGGGGTTGGGGGTGGGGTCAATACTACTCGGGTTTTGCATTTTGAACTCAGAATTTGGTTTGGGGAAAAGGTTAAAGGGGAAGGGTTAAAAGTTTTTTCTTTCCCTTTTCCCGTTCCCCTTTTCCCCTTAACCGACAAGTATTGGGGGTGGGGTTGCTGTACCTGACAAGGGTAGAGAAACGCTATATTTTCTACCTATCGACAGATCCCATAATTACGTCAACACTACCAAGAATGACCACAATATCTGCAACCTTCACTCCGCGCAGTAAATGGGGAACAATCTGGAGGTTGTTGAAATCTGCTGCGCGAATCTTCCAACGTGCAGGGAAGACGTTATCATCGCCAACCAAATAAATTCCCAATTCACCTTTACCACTTTCTACACGAGCGTAGATTTCACCCTTGGGCATTTTGAAAGTCGGAGAAACTTTTTTGCCGATGAATTGGTAATCAAATGCGTCCCACTCAGATTTTTTACCTGCGGCTAAACGCTTGGCTTCCAGATTTTCGTAAGGGCCACCAGGAAGTCCTTTAATTGCTTGGCGAATAATCTTCACAGATTCGCGCATTTCCCGCATCCGCACCACATAACGGGCAAAGCAATCACCGGCTGTTTCCCACTGTACATCCCAGTCGAAATCGTCGTAGCATTCGTAATGGTCAACTTTCCGCAAATCCCATTGCACGCCAGATGCGCGTAACATGGGGCCAGAAAGTCCCCAGTTAATTGCTTCTTCACGGGTGATAGTACCAAGACCCTCAACACGTCGCCGGAAGATGGGGTTATCAGTTACTAAACGTTCGTACTCATCAATTTTGGGTAATAGGTATTCGCAGAATTCCAGACACTTATCTACCCAACCGTAAGGTAAATCGGCTGCTACTCCACCAACGCGGAAGTAGTTGTTATTCACCATTCGATAACCTGTGGCAGCTTCCCACAAATCATAAATCATCTCCCGTTCCCGGAACTGATAGAAAAAGGGAGTTTGTGCGCCTACGTCAGCGAGGAAGGGGCCAAACCACAGCAAGTGGTTAGCGATGCGGTTCAACTCCAGCATGATGACGCGGATGTAGCTAGCACGTTTGGGGACAGCAACACCTGCAAGCTTTTCTGGGGCGTTAACAGTGACGGCTTCGTTGAACATTCCCGCCGCGTAGTCCCAGCGACTAACGTAAGGAACGTACATTACATTAGTGCGGTTCTCGGCGATTTTTTCCATTCCCCGGTGCAAGTAGCCGATAACTGGTTCACAGTCAACGACATCCTCGCCATCCAGAGTCATGATTAGCCGCAGAACCCCGTGCATTGAGGGGTGGTGTGGCCCCATGTTTAGCACCATTGGTTCAGTGCGGGTTTCTAGTCTGGTCATAGATTTCGTGTTCTCCGTTCGTGAAAATTTTGAATTGAACCGCCTAGATGCCAACCACAGCCGATTTATCTAGTCTGCCAAAATGAGGTTTGTAGGGGCAATCTATATAAATTTGACTCTACAGGGTTATGTTGGAGAGAGGATAGCAGCGAAGGTGTTGTAATTGTTTCATTTCGTTGCACCTCTTCAATTATTATAGGGAAGCTTGATATGCAAGGGATTGAGGCACAGGTTTTTTTTCATCTAATCTCTTTTTGCATTTAAAATCCTGATGCTGTTAAATCCTGTTCAATCTTGTATAAGTTCGTGTCTAAGGCGAATGGTACGTATACAGCCAACAGCTATTTAGATTTTTGAAGAAGAATTCAGAAGCGATGCCCTGAGCTTGCCGTTCGCGGAGCGTCTCGTAGAGAAGGGTCAGAATACAGGAGCCAATTTATTTATCAAAGATGAAATCAGATTCACAAACACCGCTAGATTTAGAAGAACTGGCTTTTTCCCATATTTCCGTTTTGGGTCGGGAGGTAATTGAGGGTTTGGCGGTGCGTCCAAGGGGGCATTATTTGGATGTGACGGTAGGCGGTGGTGGTCACAGTCGCCTGATTTTAGAAGCTGCGGCGGATGTGCGGGTAACAGCAGTTGACCAAGATAAAGATGCTTTAGCCGCCGCGCAGAAGAATTTAGCTGAATATAGTGATCGCATACAATTTATTCATCGCAATTTTGCTGACTACGAATTTCCCCCCAATACTTTCGATGGTATTTTAGCCGATTTGGGGGTAAGTTCTTACCATTTAGACCAAGCAGAAAGAGGTTTCAGCTTTCGTCAAGCTGCAAATTTGGATATGCGAATGGATCGAGAGCGATCGCTAACTGCTGCTGATGTGATTAATAATTGGGATGAAGCAGAATTAGCTGATATTTTCTTTAAGTACGGTGAAGAAAGATTATCACGGCGCATTGCTCATCGTATTGTAGAACGACGACCGTTACACACGACTACAGAATTAGCTGATGCGATCGCTTCTTCTGTTCCTCCAAAATACCGTTATGGCAGAATTCACCCGGCTACCCGTGTTTTTCAAGCTCTGCGAATTGTCGTCAACGATGAGTTAAAATCTCTAGAAACCTTTTTGGATAAAGCTCCAAATGCCCTTGTTCCTGGCGGCAGAATTGCGATTATCAGTTTCCACAGTTTGGAAGACCGCCCAGTGAAGCATGGTTTAAGAAATTCACCTTTATTAAAAGTATTGACAAAAAAGCCGATTATTGCTCAAGAAGAGGAAATCGAGAAAAATCCGCGATCGCGATCGGCAAAACTGAGGATAGCAGAAAAGTTGCTGTAACTACAATGCAGCATTAAACTGCTCCATCTTGTGGCTCAGAACTGCTGCGAATATGCTCAATGAACTTAGGATAATTTTCTAAATCTTGTTCTGACTGTAACGGTGGCATTTCAATCCAATTACCTTCGAGATGCAGCTTATCCACATAAGCGTAGAAGGCTTCTTGATCTTCCCGATGAGCAAGAACGTAATCATGTAACTCTTTCTGACTCATTGTATAAAAATTAGGCTTGCTCATCCTATGTATCTCCATTTGCCGTTAGAGTATATCTCATAAAAGGGAAATGGCGTTGTGGTACATTACTCTACGCCATTCTTGATAATGCATTTTCCTCTACTCGCTCTCGCCCTTCATCTCCCCAACGGGATTCGACAAGTCCTTTCTTTAAAACTTGCAGAGTAATTTCTTTCGCGAAATGATATCAACTTTGCCAAAACAACGATCTGCTAATCTAGCGTTGTTGAAGAGTTAAAAAATAAATGGAAATTAGTAATCTGTTTACAGCAGGTGGCATCGTAATGTGGCCTCTGCTGGCATTCTCTTTGTTAGGGGTGGCGCTGATTATCGAACGCATCATCTTTTGGGTAAAGATAAATAATCGGCAAAACAAGGTGGTGCGAGAGGTGCTACAGCTTTATCGTCTTGATAATGTAGTTGGTGCTTTAGATAAATTGCATAAAAATACTGATTTACCCCTGGCTCGAATTTTTCTAGCAGCTTTAGAATTGGAGGAGGCGACACCAGAGGAATTTCGTTTGGCATTAGAAAGTGAAGCCCAAGCCGAAATACCCTTGCTGAAGCGATCGCAAAATATTTTTGAGACAATTATTGGTCTTGCGCCCCTGTTGGGACTTCTCGGCACTGTTTTAGGATTAATTAACTCCTTTGCCTCTCTAAATATCGGAGATGTGGGAGGTACTAAAACAACAGGTGTAACATCTGGAATTAGTGAAGCTTTAGTATCCACAGCATCAGGGTTAGTAGTGGCAATCTTTACGCTTTTATTTGCCAATACCTTCCGAGGACTCTACCAGCGCCAGATTGCCTGGATTCAGGAATATGGAGGACAGTTAGAATTACTCTACCGTCGTCGCTACGAAAGAGGAAATAAATCTTATGTACCTACTAAATGAAGCAGAAATTCTTGAGCGAAAAATTTTCTCAGACAGAGAACACACAGAGGCAAAAGAGTCTATTGGAATATAACTTCGAGCATTACCTCACTCCATCAAACACCATCGCCCTTAAGCCCCTGTTCAATTTTAAAGTCAAGCATGGGAGTCACCTTCCATACTTAGGTTAAAGGTTTATCGCCCTCTCCCTGTCCTCCTATGCCTCCTTCCTTTTGTGGTGCAGACATGATTTGCTTTTGCTGTTCTTGTAGCCAGCTTTCAAAGAGTTCATTCAGCAGGCGCACTTTCATAAATTCATCCAGTTGTGCTGGGATAAATTTTTCCAGCCGCAAAATCACGAACCATTCAGCGATGCGGGTAGGGGGCAATATCTGACCTGGTTGACTGCTAGAGAGCATTTGCACCATTACAGGATGTAGTGCATTCAGTTCAATTGGGCCGACTAAACCGCCAGTTTGGGCTTCTGGCCCAAGTGAATATTCCCGCGCCAAGTCAGCAAAAGAGTTTTCTTTTGCTTGAATCCGAAAGTAGAGTTCTTGGGCAATTCCTACATCCTGGGTTCGCAGTAGAGAATAAATTACTTTGTCCAGTTTTGCCTTGGACTGAAAAAAGTAAGATTCTAGTTTATTACCCCAAGTGGCTTGCTTGAATTTTTCAATTTTCAGCTTCCGAGTGGTAATAACTTCTAATTGTTCGCGAGTCACCCCTTGATGTGCCATCCAAGCCTGGATGTCTTCTTCATTTTTGAACTGTTTTTCAGCGTAAAACTGCTGTTTAGCTTGGGCAACTTCCTCTGGTGTACACTCTATTGCTATCTTGGCAGAGCGTGAGTTTTGCTCGATCGCCTCATCAATAATTAATTCCCGCCGCAACTGTGGCAGCATTTGGTAACTAGCCAGTAAGGAAATCAGTTCACTAGCTGTGATTGTACGATTACCGATTTGGATGGCTTCAGTCATTAGCTTTCGGGCATCTCAAGAATATCTAATCTGTTAAAGAAGCTATACCGTAGCCCATTTACTAGGAGCTTTGCCTTAATCTTACCGAGTTAGGTATACTAACCTCACTTTCGCAATAAATAATTAAATAGCTACTTGGTAACATACTTAAAAATATACAGTCTATATGAGTTTTTATCAAAGATTCTACGCAAATACGCCCAAGAAATTAGCGAGTCAGACAATCCTACTTCGCTAATGCTTCTTTCCAAGAGGCTGTGTGAATCCTATTTAGCGCCTGGAGACCTGTTAAAAGTTGTCAGGGATGAAAAGGCAGCACATCCGATGCGACCTTTTCTATGAGGGATTTATGTATCCAGCAACCAAAAATTCTCAAGTCTACAATGACTCTAAATAGTCCAAAAGATCCGCCATTTCTTGGGCACTAGGTTGGAATTTTGGCATTGGCGGTGTTTCGCCACTGATCACTTGGTGAATCAGTCCATACCGAGACTTGTGCTTGGAAACACCTTGTAAACTAGGCCCTACTCGCCCGTCTGCTTGCAAGCCATGACAACCAGCACAGTTAATTTGAAAGATTGCGTGTCCTTGAACTGAGTTCCCTGTTAAGGATAGAACACTCTTGACGTATGGATCGGAGGCTTGAACTAACTGAACAGTAAAAAAGCCCAAAGGGACTGCTAGCAGTATGGCCAGCGTCAATAAAACGATCCTCTGAATCAAAATTTCAGGTTTGTTAATCTGGTTATCCAAAAGGTTTGCGGTGAAAGTCTAGGTGTGCTGAAAAGTTTTCATTTCCTACACATAGCTTAAAAGTTCTTGATTGTGTCTGCAAGCACAGAAGACTATTTTTTTGTGGGCAGTCGCTCTCGAAAAAGGCTGTAGGGCGCAGGATTCATACGAAATTTGGTAAAATCAAAAACAAGCAACGAATATTTAATCATTACAAACAGGAGATTTCCAGTGGTTGAACCCCTGCTATCAGGTATTGTCCTTGGTCTAGTTTTCGTCACTCTCGCCGGACTGTTTTACGCTGCCTATAAGCAATACAAGCGTCCTAATCAGTTGGGAGGATAAGGAATTAGAGACGCGATTAATCGCGTCTTAGGAGTAGAGACGCGATTAATCGCGTCTGTACAAGATTTAAGAGTAGAGATGCTATTAATTGCGTCTGTTATATTGTTCCTCATTTCCTTGATCTGCTCTTAATCCCTCACTCCGAATTCTGTAGAAAGTGAGTGATGTGTTGCCGTAAACTTTCTGGCGGCAAGTTTCCCAAGCAGGAATCTCTGGTGGTGTCCAACCTTGTGAGGCGTGTTCAACTGCAATTTCGCCGCTATGATCTAAAAGTTGATGGTGAGCGATCGCTTCTAATACTGGCTGATACAATCCACTGGCATAAGGTGGATCAAAATAAATTCTATCGAATTGCTTGCTTGATAAAGTCTTTAACTGCTGGGTAATATCTCCACGTAATACCCGAAATTCTTGGTCGGCATTAGCTACCTGCTGCCAATTTTGTTGAATGGTGGCACAGGCTCGGCTCGATTGTTCTATTCCCACTACTAGGCTGGCTCCCCTACACAAAGCCTCTGCGCCCATTGAACCAGTACCGGCGCATAAATCTAGCCAGCGACAACCTGCAATTTCTCCTTGCCAAATATTAAATACTGCCTCTCTTACCCGCGCACTAGTGGGTCTAGTTTCTTTTCCTGGTAAAGTTTTTAGCTGGCGATTTCCGTAAATTCTCAGACTCATTGCTCATTGGGCATTGGGCATTCTCATTTATTAACAAAGGACAAATCACAAATCAAAGATGGCAAAAAGAATATTAGGCTGGAATTTTTTCGCGTACTTGAGCAACGAAATTAGACAGGATTTGCAATCCAATATTAGAGGATTTTTCGGGGTGAAATTGGACTGCCATCAGGTTTTCATGAGCGATCGCAGCTGTGACGGTTTGAGTACCGTGAGTGATAGTTGCTGCGCGGATTAGCGGGTCTATTGGGTCAACATAGTAGGAATGGACAAAATACACCCAAGGATCGGCCGGTAAATGCTCCCACAAAAGACTTTTTGGTTGAGTCATTTCCAGCTGATTCCAACCCATGTGAGGAATAGTGATCTCAGCTTCGGGACGAAACCGCCGCACTTTTCCTTTGATAATTCCTAGTCCTGGTTGAGTACCTTCGGCACTTGATTCAAAGAGAATTTGCAATCCTAAACAAATTCCCAAAAAAGGTTTACCAGATGCGATCGCATCTTTAATCGGTTGTTCCAAACCACGCGATCGCAGGTGTTGCACTGCTGGATCAAATGCTCCTACTCCCGGTAGGACTATAGCATCTGCCTGCTCTAATTCCTTTGGAGAAAAAGTAACATTAGGAGTTGCCCCAGCTTTTTCCAAGCCTTTACAGACTGAGTGCAAATTTCCCATCTCGTAGTCTACGACCGCAATTACTGGCATTTACCTGCTCCTTGTAAATTTATTATGGAGGGTTTTTCTATTCTAAATAATATTTGTTATGAAGAAAAGAATTCTATTAACTTCTTTTGACATTTGGCTAAAGGATCAACAGTCAAATTCTTCTGATGATTTATTACTTGAAGTTACCAAACTTGATCTGATCCCACATCACTTAACTTTTTTACGACAGTTACCCGTAGATGTGCAACTTGCCAGTACCCAGGTAATTGAAAAAATCAATGCAATCCAACCTGATTACATTATCTGTTGTGGCATGGCTGCAAGCCGTACACAATTAAGTGTGGAAGCAGTTGCTAGCTGGAAAGAAATTGTTTTACAGACAGAAGTTGATTTAGAAAAATTAGTGGCGGGAGCAGCAGCAATTCAGATTAGCCACGACTGTGGGAAATTTGTTTGCGAGGGTCTTTACTATTCAGTGTTGGACTACTTAAGTCAAAATAAACTCACGGCACGTTGTATTTTTGTCCACGTTCCGGTTCTCAATCAAGAAAATTTGATGGGGATTCTTGCCGATTTCGTATTAATTATTAACAAACTGGCACTTTCATCAAGTTGTTAATGTCTGTATGGTGAAAGAAATATCTAAGTATATGTTGCCATTGTTACTAATTTTTCCCATCGCCCAATCAACTCCTACCGCACCATCACCTGAAGAAGTCGTGCAACTACAAGAAGTACGACCTTTACCAGGCCAATTGGATACAGTGCCAACCTTTAACAGCAATAGTCCAGAATTAGTTTTGAAAGAAGGAATTTTACTTTCCACCTTTCCACCAGATGGAAAAAAAGTGCCAACAGCGCATCTAAATTTTCCCTTTCGGGGACGATTTGATATTTTTGCCCATCACGTTGCGAGGGCTGAACCAGCAGAGAATTTACGTTCTCTTTATTTAGGGATAATTTTACATAACCCTGGTTCTGAATCAGTGAAGGTGAATATTTGGCAGGCGGCGAGTTATTTGAGTCAACCGGATGCACCATTTATTCAATTACCATCTTTTAGTCAAAATCTTTTAGGTAAAGTTTTTGCCGGGCCAGGCGATCGCGTCATGTCTGATGTGCTTCGGGGAGTGCGACAAGAGATTTTCCCTGCTCAAATTGACATTCCAGCAAAACAAAGCCGGATGTTACTAAATTTACCAATTCCTGTACAGGGGTTGACACCACCCTTGAATGGTCGATCTACATTGATCCGACTGCAAAGTGATGGCACTGTCTATGCAGCTAGCCTTGCGATGTTTGCACGGGTAAATCCTGATGGCAGCGAGCGATCGCCTACCTTAGAAGAATGGCAGAATTTACTAGATAATGGTGATTTGTCTGGGCCACGAGATAAAGCCCCAACTCCCTTAGAGGGAACTGATAAGCCAAGAATTTATGGGCGTGTAGCTGGAGTAGCTGGTGGTTCACGATGGAGAGCGTTATTAGTAGATAATCCTAAAGCCAGATATCTGACTATTCCTCAGCCTGGTCAAGTGTTTTCTTACGCTCTGAGTACCCTGCATGGCGGTACCTTAGGAACTGGTCAAATTCAAAGTGCGCCTATGCTGGTGCGTTATCCTGACACCGCATATCGCGCTCATGGTAACTATGGAATTCAATATAATCTGAAGTTGCCGCTATACAACAATACTCAAAGTCCTCAAACTGTTAGTGTGTCGATACAAACACCACTTAAGGAGGATCAGTTGGGAAAACCGGGGTTACGCTTTCTGAGTACACCAGCCCCTCAAGTATTTTTCCGGGGAACGGTGCGAGTACGTTACAAAGATAGCCAAAATCAGCCCCAAACTCAGTTTGTGCATTTAGTGCAAAAGAGAGGTCAACCAGGAGAACCGTTAGTTTTATTAAATATGAAAGCAGGCGATCGCTCTTTAGTAGAAGTTGACTTTCTCTATCCGCCGGATGCTACACCACCACAAGTACTAACAGTTTCAACTCAAGCCGAACCTCGATAATGATTACTGGGTAATAGGTAATAGCTTGTCTCCAATTACCTATTACCAAAAATATTTAGTCAGTTGATTTACAAAGCTCTGCTGTTTACTAACTTGACCCTGCTCAAATATAACTTGTTCGGGGCGATCGCTTACCTAACAGGGCAGTCAACATGATCCTTAAATTAACTTCTTCATATTGATCAGCTTTTCACCCCAGGTTTCTATATTTAGGATGAATATTTATTCCGCTCCATACATTGCAATAGAAGTAGCAGACTATAGCAAGTAATAAAGGGACGGCATGGCAACCGATCAAATAATGAATCAAGAAACTGAATTAAATTCGCTCCAGCCGCTTGTTGGAATCTTGATTTTACTGGTAGAGGATGAGCCAGATATTGCAGATTTGCTCATCTTCATTTTGGAAGCAGCCGGTGCAGAGGTGATAGCTTTAACCGATGCAGAAGAAGCCCTTACCTTAGTCGAATCACTTCATCCCGATATTCTCGTGTCCAATGTGAAGTTACCCGAACATGATGGAAATTGGTTAATTGAGCAAATTCGAGTGCATTCTCGGCCATTTCTAAGAGAGTTGCCTGCGATCGCTATCACTTCTTATACACGTGATGTTTCCAGTCATAAGGCTTTGAATGCTGGCTTTAATCGATTTTTAGTTAAGCTTGAAAGTCCAGAGGAAATCGTAGCTGAGATTGTTCAGCTGCTTTCTACCGTTATTTAAATATAAATACTCAGTTTTGATCTTGTTCTTGACACTGATTTGCTCCAATGGCGCTGGGAGGTACAGCTAGCTGTACACTCCTAATAAATGGCTCTACCTTGGAAACCAAACCCTAAGTGGGCAGGATGAGATATTGGATATACAGCATAAGCCTTGGTGGTTAAAACATCATCTGTTGATGAAACTTAGACACAAAAAGACTTTTCACCCAGTCCCCAGCGATGCACTGAGTTTCGACACAACGACTACGCTCAGTGCATCGCTTGGCGGTAATCGAGCGACTTGCACTGAGTTTCGACTACGCGGTAATCGAGCGACTTGCACTGAGTTTCGACACAACGAATACGCTCAGTGCATCGCTTGGCGGTAATCGAGCGAAGTCGAGATTCAACTACCGCGCAATTGTTGTGTCCCCAGTCCCCAGTCCCTTGCTATATTTGTTAACTTTATTGAAAACCCTTTGCTGGCTTTTTTTGCCCTTTGCTCTTGGGCTTAGATTTGTTAACTTCTCCTAAAGCTTCCTGAAATAAATTGTGTAGATGTATAGGGACGCTAGCAATTTCTGGTAACTCTGGCTCAATAGGTTTATTGAATTCTTGCAAAAGCGAATCCAAGTCATTTTCAAGGCTAAACTCTGGACGTTGCAGAACAGTTTGCAACACATTTTCTAATTTACTTGGATACTGTTGCGCTAATCGATGCCAAATAAAAGCATTAATACTTTTATCTTCAAGGTAGTAGCGAACTAGTTTTTCAGCCCCTTGAACACTTTGCCAGTCCGATGCTGATAAAATTTCTTGTACCTTACTATATGTTGGTAAAAACATTTGTCCCCAACGGGGATGAGAAAGAGCCGTTACCTGTTCTGCTTTCTTGAGTTCAGCAGGCAAATCAACTTTTGGCATCACCATTTTGCTATTGCCGCTTTTGCTGTTAAACATCTGAGAGACTGCATTTGAGTCAGCACCAAATTCTTCTGCTGCTGCTTTGATTTCATCGTCTCCAATGCCAGCCGCTTCTGCCACTTCAGCCAGAGATTTAGAAGTATCAATTCCTGCGGCTGCAAAAGTTTTTTCAGTAATTACTTGTTGAAATTCCGCTATTTTTTTATTAAGCTGATATCCAGATAGTGTGATTTCATCAGTGCCAAAAAAATCCACAAACTGCTGATGATATTGTGCTACTGACTGCCAAGCTTCTTCTAGCAAGTCTGGCGCATCGCTGTAAAGATTACTTTTATAGTTTTCTTTGAAATTACCAATTGCTACAGCAAGTTTTGGTTTACCTAATTTACCCATTATTGTGTAGGGGCCAGAAAACATCCAGTAGCTATCAGTGACAGGAGAAATGCGAGTTAGCAAGATTTCTCCGACTTTCAACCGAGATATTGCCTGTAATGTTTGAGTATTATTTGGCTTGACAATGTAGTGTTTATCTGTCAACCAGTTCGTCAATTCAAAGCCATCAGGTAGAATATTCGTTATGGCAAATAAGCCAATAAAACTATGATGCCAACTATTGATCAGGCTGCGATCGCTCTCTTCTAAATCTGGATTGTTTTCGATAAACAACTCTAATGGAGACTTATCACCGACTTTCCCATCTGTCAGAAAACTATCGATGATTAAATCCTGCTGCGTACTATCCCCACTTCCACGGCGCAACTGTGCGGCTGCATAAGTTTCCAATGCTTTTGCCAGCTCGCCTTCAGCATCAAGGACAAAATCAACCAAGGCTTGTTTTAATTGGTGCGATCGTTCTAATATGACATCCACAAGTTAATCTCTCGGTGCAACAGATGTAGATTATAGCTTTTGAGAGAATTACGGCATCTAGCAATAGCTAGATTTATGCGGATTTAGCCATAAAACTTCTCTTAAACTAGATACAAGGCATCACACAAGGTAATTCACAGATGGTTGCAACTTCAAATTCTAGCTATATTTCCCCAGAAGACTATCTTAAAGGAGAAGAGACTAGTCCTATCAAGCATGAATTATAGATAGGGACAGGTTTATGCAATGGCAGGGGCAACTAATGCTCATGTGATTATTTCTCTTAATATTGCTTCAATACTGAGAAATCATTTACGCGGGAGTGGTTGTTAGGCTTATATCTCAGATACTAAAGCACATATTGAGTTAATTAACATCTATTACTACCCCGATGTGATCGTAAGTTGGCTTAATTGTAGAAGTGCTATCTCCGATAACAGAAGCCTTTGACCAAGGTGATAAATTTGCTCACTACCGACAGATGGAGTTACTTCAGGAATATGTACTTGTGAGTCAAACTTGATTCAATGTTGAGTGTTTCCGCCGTAACTCAGAGAGACAATGGGTACTTTATCCTTATGGACAAGATATCATTCATTTGGTTAGCGTAGATTTTCGGTGTGCTGTTGCAAATTTTTATGAGGATGTTACTTTTGAATCGCTGTAATTGGCTGGTTTCTAACTTGAAATTCAGAAACCAGAACCCTGAGGATTGAAAAATATGTTTTTATATCATGTCCGCCTAATTAGTTATAATTCCCGCATCTGTGCAAAAAGCGCAAAAGCCTCTTTCCCCCTGCTCCCAGCAAGAACTGCGGTCTAAATGAGAAGTCTTTAACCGGACACGATATTAGAGAGCAAAAGAAAAAGGCAAAAGAAGATTTTCTTTTGCCTTTTTAGTTATTACCTTTTAATAGAGACGTGAAATTTCTAGTCTCTATTCGTCATCGAAATCATCATCGTCGTCTTCCTCTTCTTCCTCGTAATCGTCGTCATCTGCTACTTCATCGGCGATTAACTCATCTTCCTCATCTAGAACTGACCTTTCTGCACGCCTGCTACCAAAGCCAGATTCCCCAAGAGTAGGAGAATCTAAATTATAGGCGCGAGCTGTACGGTCATCTAAGACCATATCCAGAGGATCATCAACTTCATCCAAGACACTACTGGTAATTTCAGCAGCATAATCTTCGATCGCACCTGGTTCATCATAGGTATTGTAGCCAGTACCAGCCGGAATCAATCGCCCGATAATCACGTTTTCCTTTAACCCGCGCAGCCAGTCAGATTTGCCTTCGATAGCTGCTTCGGTAAGTACCCGTGTTGTCTCTTGGAAGGATGCGGCGGAAATAAAGCTGTCGGTGTTCAACGATGCTTTGGTGATACCCAACAATACTGGGGTATACTGTGCCCTAGCACCGCCTGTAATTGCCATAGCTTCGTTTACCTGCTCAACTTGGCGCAGTTCCACCAATTCGCCGGGAAGCATTGTGGTGTCACCACCATCATCAATTCTGACTTTGTTGGTCATTTGGCGAACAATGACTTCAATGTGCTTATCGGAAATATCAATCCCTTGAGACTGGTACACCATTTGCACTTCATTCACCAAGAAGGTTTGTACCTTCTGCAAGGCAAGGCTAGCACAAGCATAGATTCCGTCTTCAGAACCCAGGCTAAAGAAGATTTCCAAAATTTCGTGGGGGTTGGATGGACCATCACTCAACGGTTGTCCTGCCAATACCATTGAGCCATCTGGCACAATCAAATTTTGTCCAGGGCCCAGAGGATAATCTGTCACCACGCCATTTGATTCTACGACCTTGATCGCGATCGCTTCATCACCATTATCAGCATAAACTACCTTAACTTCACCCGCTCGCCGACATAAAATGCAGGCTTCTTTCGGTTTACGAGCTTCAAGGAGTTCCTCAATCCGGGGCAAACCTTGAATGATATCTCCGGTTTTGGCGCGTTCAAACACCAGCAACACCAAGTTATCACCCCGTTGTACCAAATCGCCATCTTCTATCTGCAACACAGCGCCAGGACTGACTCGATAAGGACGACCGATGCGGGTAGTAATAACGAAGTTTTTATTACTCAGAGCTGATTCCCCACCAGATGCAGTAGCAGCACTCTTAATATCCACGACTTGCCCTGATTCTGGGGCAAAAACTCCAGAAGCAACTTCTGTACCTTCTACTAGCAAGTCACCCACTTTCACCTTGGGTTGAGTACTAGTATTAATGGTGAGCCTGTCAACGTCGCGCAACACTAGACAGCGACGCACGTTTTCAGTTCCTTTTTGAACACCCCGCACTTCCCCACCTTCTTTACATAAGATTTGGGTACGTGCGACTACAGAACCTGGGGCGATGGTTAGCCCATCGTGTACCTCAAGTGTAGTTTGGGTACTACCTTGGGTGGCATCGGCGGTAATGTCTCGACGAATTACCAAGGATTCCAAAATTACCAGTTGTAAACGTTGAACTTCTGGGTCTTCGGTATCTTCGACTAATTCAATATCTGCTGCCAGGGGTGAAGCATTATGGTCTTGTTCCCCTTCTTGCTCAATTTCCAGCACTAGCTGGGTTCGTAGCAGTTCCACACCTTCAACAGATTTGACACGTTCTGAATCTTTGTAAGGTAGTCTCTGCACAGCCCGTAACTGAATCGATCGCCCAGTTTGCTGACTTACCGATGTCGTTGATGGCACATCTGGATTATCCGGTACGGCAAACTCAACTACTGGACGACTCAACAGAGCGGGGCCTTCTGGTGTCTCCACATATTGGATATAACGCAATTCCGTGGCGACGTTGCCTTGGAATTCCTCACCTGGTTGGATAAAGGTGTTATCTCGCCCGATAACTGATTCTGGATCGTCCACCATCAGCAGTTCCCCTGGCTTCACCACCACTTCCCGCAGGATGTCGTTTTTCTGGGTAACTTCGATCACACCACTGTTTTGGCAGAAGATATCCTTCACAACTTCGGTGCCAGCTTCTACAAACTGACCATCTTCCACCAACAGCAAGGAGATATCTTTGTTAACTTCGTGGCTTTCTTCAGGAATCCACAAAAGTGTACCACCCTGCACGACTTCATAACCCAGCTTGGCTTTGCCTTTTTTCTGGACTTCTACACCCGCGAATTTCAGGAATCCACCAGTGGTTGTGCGATAGCGGTCATCGATTAACTCAGCTACTACTTGACCATTTTGCACTTTTGTGCCTGGTGTAGCTCGGAGGTTAAATACTTGGTTGTTGCCAGTGGAAACTAAGTAATTATTGCGACCTTGGGAACTTTGGACTGTCACCGTTGCCTGGTCTAGCACCACAGAAGCGGTGATAATTTCAATTTCCCTGGTACTCTTACCTGGGGTAGCTTCGGGTAAACGCACCACACCACCGTGCAAACTGGTTAACTTGGTTTCTGCTAAAACTCCATTGGAAGCGATCGCATCACCATTTTTCACCACCAATTCTGCACCAGGCGGCAAGTTATAAACTTCCCCAGACAAAATCCAAATCAAACCACCGCGTGCGGCTGTGGTTGTGGTATTGCCTTGACGGTCGGTTTTTTGTTCTGGAACTACTTCGGCAAATTGTACTTCCCCTGCCAAGTCAGAGGCGACATCTTTAACTGCTTTTTCTGTATTAGTCCGAGTTGTCCGTCCACCGAGGGCAACCTCTGCTAACAACTGACCTTGTTTTACCTTATTTCCGTCAAATACATATAGTGTTGAACCTTGAGTCAGATGAACCTCTTGGTTCTCTGGGGTAACATCACCTTCTTTTTTTGGTTCCAGAAGCATGATGCCATTAGCTTCAACATAGAGGGCATCTTCCCCGTGGCGGGTACGATATGTTCTAGTCTTCAGTTTGCGGGGAAGTTTGACAGTTCCATCAATTTTAGAACGAACTTGTTGCGCCACTTCCCCAGTAAACACACCACCTGTATGGAATGTCCGCATGGTTAGCTGAGTACCAGGTTCGCCGATACTTTGGGCGGCAATAATCCCCACAGCTTCGCCCAAATCCACCATCTTGGCGTGGGCCAAACTCCAACCATAACAGTGTTGACAGACGGAACGTGCGGCTTCACAAGTTAGTGGCGATCGCACCACAACTTCTCCCACCCCAGATTTTTCAATTTCCTTCGCCAAATCCTCAGAAATTGGGGTATTACGTGCTGCAATCACTTCTTTTGTTACCGGATGCACCACATCTTCGCCAATTACCCGCCCCATCAAGCGGGTTGCCAGAGGAATCAAGGTTTTGGCCCCTTCTGTCATTGGTTGAATTGCCAGACCTCTAGTGGTGCCGCAGTCAAATTCCCGAATAATTACATCCTGGGATACATCCACCAACCGACGAGTGAGATAACCAGAGTCAGCCGTCCGCAAGGCAGTATCCACCAATCCTTTTCTGGCACCGTAAGACGAAATAATATATTCCGTCACAGTTAATCCTTCACGGAAATTGGTTTTAATGGGCAAATCGATAATTTCCCCTTGAGGATCTGCCATCAGTCCTCGCATCCCCACCAATTGCCGCACTTGAGAGATATTACCCCGTGCCCCGGAGAATGCCATCATGTATACGGAGTTCAAGGGATTAGTCTTCTTGAAGTGAACGACTACTTCATCTTTCAAAGCTTCACTGGTACCGTTCCAAGTATCAATTACCTTTTGGAAGCGTTCTACTTCAGTGATTTCTCCCCGTTGATAACGGGTTTCAGTAGCGCGAATTTCTTCTTCGGCTGCTTCTAAGAGCAATCGCTTAGTTGGTGGTATCATCAAGTCATCTACACTGATGGAAACCCCTGCTTTGGTAGCGTAGCGAAATCCCAAATCTTTCAATTTGTCCGCCATCACTGCGGTTCGCGCTGTACCATAATGCGTAAAGGCCCAAGAAATTAATTTTTGCAGTTGACTTTTGTTAACTACGCGATTGCGAAAAATCATTTTTTCGTTAGTCATTAATCATTAGTCCTGAGTCATCAATAATTAATAATTTGTAGTTCGTAATTCGTAATTCGTAATTAATTCTTCAATTACGAATTACGAATTAAAAATTACGAATTAACTTGCTAGTGCTTCCTGAATGGCATTGTTGTAAATAACGCGGCCAGGAGTTGTGTATATATACTGTGAAAGTACATTGCCTTTAGCGTCTTGTCTGACTCGACGGAACTTATAGAGTAATGTGCGAGTACCATCCTCGTTTTCCGTCACTTTCACGGGTTCTGTATCCGGTTGGTCTGATTCTATTTCACCGTCAAACCTTACGTAAATATAGGTGTGCAAGTCAATTTGATCTTGCTGGAAAGCCATAATTACGTCCTCCAGCGAAGAATAGTAATTTCCTGCCCCTTTTGTTGCACCAGGATTTTCTGCTGTTAAATAATAGGCTCCCAACACCATATCTTGGCTAGGCGTGATGATCGGTTTACCCGTAGCTGGTGACAAAATATTGTTAGAAGCCAACATCAACAACCGCGCTTCAGCTTGACTTTCTAACGATAGAGGGACGTGTACCGCCATTTGGTCGCCGTCAAAGTCGGCGTTAAAGGCTGGACACACCAGAGGATGCAGTTGAATCGCTCTACCTTCTACTAAAATTGGTTCAAAAGACTGAATACCCAAGCGGTGCAATGTTGGTGCCCGGTTTAGCATTACAGGGTGTCCTTCAATCACCTCTTCCAGCACATCCCAAACACTGGGATCGTTGCGGGATATCAGCTTTTTCGCAGCTTTGATGTTATTTACCATACCGCTACGAATCAGGCGGTTAATCACAAATGGTTGAAATAGCTCAATTGCCATTTCTCTAGGCAAACCGCACTGGTGAATTTTCAGCTTTGGCCCGACCACAATTACAGAACGTCCAGAGTAGTCAACCCGTTTACCTAACAAGTTTTGTCGGAAACGTCCTTGCTTACCCTCAATAATGTCGGACAAAGATTTCAGGGGTCGGTTATTTGCTCCGACTACAGTGCGTCCCCGACGACCATTGTCAATCAAAGCATCCACTGCTTCTTGCAGCATCCGCTTTTCGTTCCGCACAATAATCTCTGGTGCCAAAATTTCTTGCAAACGTGCCAAACGATTGTTGCGGTTAATTACCCGTCGATACAAATCATTCAAATCACTGGTAGCAAACCGTCCGCCATCTAGCTGCACCATTGGGCGCAAGTCGGGGGGAATCACGGGAATAACTGCCATTACCATCCACTCTGGTTTGGAACCAGTGGCGATAAAGTTGTCAATTACCCGCAGTCGCTTAATTAACTTGGCTCTCTTTTGTCCCTTAGCGTTGCCAATTTCTTCGCGTAGGCTTTCGGCTTCTTGTTCCAAATTGATATCGGCAAGCAAACGCAACAACGCTTCAGCCCCAATACCTACTTCTACGCCTTGCAGTACAGAGTCTTCGCTATAAATTTGGTCTTCTATTTCCAACCACTGGTCTTCACTCAATAACTGTTTGTAAGTTAAAGTTTCGGCATTACCTGCACTTAGGACAACATAAGAGTTGAAATAGACAATCTGCTCGACATCCCGCAATGGCATATCCAACAGGATGGAAATATAGCTAGGAATACCTTTGAGATACCAAACGTGAGCTACTGGTGCGGCGAGTTTAATATAGCCCATACGGTGGCGACGCACCCGTGACTCGGTGACTTCTACCCCACAGCGCTCACAGACAATACCTCTATGACGAACTCTTTTATACTTGCCACAATGGCATTCCCAATCTTTCGCGGGGCCAAAGATGCGTTCACAAAACAAGCCATCCATTTCTGGCTTGAGAGTTCGGTAGTTAATCGTCTCTGGCTTGGTAACTTCACCGACTACTTGACCATTAGGCAATGTTCTTTCGCCCCACTGCCGAATGCGCTCAGGGGAAGCCAAGCCGATTTTTACGTAGTCAAACTGATTAGTTTGGGCTGGTCTCATACTTAAGTACTGAGTTTCGAGTTATGAGTTTTGAGTATATTTAGTTTTAAGGTTTGAATTAAGAGATATCCAAGTGCTAAATGCCAATTACTGAGTTTCTTAATACTCAGCACTCAGCACTCAGCACTCAGCACTCCTTATTCGTCGTCTTCTAGCGATTCGCGAGAAAGAGATTCATAAGTTGGTCGAGGAGGGGTGCGACGGGCTGATTGGTCTGCCATCAAATCGACTTCCACATCTAGAGAACTGCCGTCTGCTTGGGTTTCTACCTTATGTACGGCAATGTCTAATCCCAATGATTGCAACTCACGCATTAGCACCTTAAAAGACTCTGGGGTTCCGGGTCGAGGAATTGCCTTACCTTTAACGATCGCATTTAACGCTTCATTCCGTCCTTGCATATCGTCAGATTTAACTGTGAGCAATTCCTGTAAGGTGTAAGCAGCACCAAAGGCTTCCAATGCCCACACTTCCATTTCCCCAAACCTCTGACCACCTTGTTGTGCTTTACCACCCAAGGGTTGCTGAGTCACCAGTGAGTATGGCCCTGTAGAACGGGCGTGGATCTTATCATCCACCAAATGCACTAGCTTCAGCATGTAAGCCACACCGATGGTAATTGCTCGGTCAAAAGGTTCGCCTGTACGACCGTCATACACCATGATTTTGCCTGGGTTATCTGGGTTATATACCCAGTCTTTCCCTGTTTCGTCTCGTGCTTCTTGCAATTTGCCATGCACGATTCGGCGAGATGACTCTTCCCCGTACATTTCATCAAAGGGAGTAATCTTAAATCGTACTCCCAAGGTCTGACCAGCCCAACCCAAGAGGCACTCAAATACTTGTCCGACGTTCATCCGACTGGGTACGCCCAAGGGGTTAAGTACAATGTCCACTGGTGAACCATCGGGCAAATAAGGCATATCTTCTGCCGGTAATATCCGAGAAATAATTCCTTTATTACCGTGTCGTCCTGCCATTTTGTCGCCAACTTGGATTTTGCGTTTTTGGGCAACGTACACCCGGACTACCATATTGGCTCCTGGTGGCAGTTCATCGCCTTGTTCGCGAGTAAACAAGCGCACATCAACTACGCGACCTTTTTCACCGTTTGGTACTCGCAAGGAATTGTCTCGCACATCCCGTGCTTTTTCACCAAAAATCGCCCGCAAGAGTTTTTCTTCTGGCGGTTGGTCAGATTCACCTTTTGGTGTTACCTTACCAACCAAGATATCACCAGCTTCTACCCATGCCCCAATCCGAATGATTCCTTGTTCATCCAACTGGCGCAAGGCATCTTCCCCGACGTTGGGAATTTCTCTGGTAATTTCTTCTGGCCCCAGTTTGGTTTGTCTAGCTTCAATTTCATATTTTTCAATGTGAATTGAGGTGTAGACATCATCCTGCACCAGTCTTTCAGAGATTAAAATTGCATCTTCGTAGTTGTAGCCTTCCCAAGGCATGTAGGCAACGACGATATTTTGTCCTAGCGCCAATTCACCGCCTTCGGTGGAGGAGCCATCAGCTAGCACCTGACCAGCAACAACCCGTTCTCCAATGCGGACGAGAGGTTTCTGATTTAAACAGGTGTCTTGGTTTGAGCGTTGGTACTTGGAAAGGGTGTATCTAATTTCGGAGGTGTTAGCTTTAGGACGGACGCGAATTTCTGTAGCATCTACATAAGTGACATCGCCATCAGTACGCGATACAATCACCATCCCAGAGTCTCTTGCTCCTTGGGCTTCCAAACCAGTACCCACCAAAGGACGTTCTGGCTTGAGCAGGGGTACTGCTTGCCGTTGCATGTTCGACCCCATCAGCGCTCGGTTAGCGTCATCATGCTCCAAAAAGGGAATCATACTGGTTGCTACCGATACAATTTGTACGGGAGATACTGCTACGTAGTCCACCTGTTCTGGTGTTGTGGTGGAAAATTCTTGGCGATAACGTACTGGTACTAGTGGCCCAATAATGTGTCCAGTCTCATCTACAGGAATGTCTCCTGGAGCAACCCGCAGATCGTCTTCTTCATCGGCTGTCATGTAGGCTGGAGGCAGATCAAATCTGACTCGCCCATTTTCTACAGGTCTAAATGGTGTTTCGAGGAAGCCGTAAAGGTTAACCCGCGCATGGGTTGCCAAGGAGCCAATCAATCCGGCGTTGGGGCCTTCTGGTGTCTCAATGGGGCAAATGCGTCCATAGTGACTAGGGTGAATATCTCGCACGGCAAAACCAGCGCGTTCGCGCGTTAAACCACCAGGGCCAAGGGCACTTAGACGGCGTTTGTGGGTCAGTTCTGCTAGAGGATTGGTTTGATCCATGAACTGACTTAATTGGCTAGAACCAAAGAATTCTTTAATTGCTGCTACCAGTGGTTTGGGGTTTACCAAGGAAGCGGGAGTTAGCACTTCCGCATCAGATACGGTCATCCGTTCCCGAATAATTCTCTCTAAGCGGTTTAAGCCCACCCGCACTTGGTTTTGCAGCAATTCACCGACGCTTCTCACCCGACGGTTGCCTAAGTGGTCAATGTCATCGATATTACCGATGTCATATTCTAGGTTGATCAGGTAATCTACGGCTGCCAAAATATCGCCAGCAGTCAACACACGCATTGTGTCGGGGACAGAAAGGCGCAATTTCTTGTTGAGTTTGTACCGTCCGACGCGACCAAGGTCATAACGTTTCGGGTCAAAGAAACGAGAATCCAAAAGTTGTTGTCCACCTAATACTGTAGGTGGTTCACCAGGACGGAGTTTGCGATATAACTCCATCAGGGCTTCTTCTTCAGAGAATTGCCCTTCTTTTTCGATGGTTTTTTGGAAATATTCGGGGTGGCGTAAGGCGTCAAAGATTTCGTTGTCTGATAGCCCTAAAGCTTTTAGAAGTACCTGCGCTGAGAGTTTGCGGGTTTTGTCAATGCGTACCCACACCAAATCGTTACGGTCTGTTTCAAATTTCAGCCATGCTCCCCGGTTAGGAATTAAGCTAGCTGAATAAGTACGTCGCCCGTTTTTGTCGATTTCTGATTTGTAATAAACGCCTGGCGATCGCACGATTTGGTTGACAATTACCCGCTCGGCTCCGTTAATAATAAACGTGCCGCGATCGGTCATCAAAGGCAAGTCACCAATGAATACCTCTTGCTCTTTGATTTCCCCGGTTTCCTTATTAATCAACCGTGTGGGAACATACATTTGGACGGCATAAGTACTATCCCGCCGTTTGGCTTCTTCGACGCTGTACTTTGGCTCCTTGAGTTTGTAGTTATGACCCAAAAAGTGCAGTTCTAATTTGCCCGTATAATCTGTAATAGGACTAAAGGAGTTAAGTTCTTCTATCAACCCTTCTTCCAAAAACCAGCGAAAGCTTGATCGCTGAATTTCAATCAAGTCGGGCAACAGAAAGGCGGGTTCCATATATGTGTCTTTGGTCATGCCTCTACCTTTGTCAACCTGGTTAAATTTTTACTTAGACACTGCTATTTAACGCTTCCCACTGCAAGCCAGTGTCCGTAACTGTTTGGGAACTTCTTCTTACACACCTGTAAATAGCAGGTGTGGGCAAACGCAGCGATGAAAGCTGGAATGAGCAATTTGGACAAGGGGGTAATCGCCCAAAATCGGGGATTCAGACGCCAAAAACCCACTATAGTCTTGATTTAAGAAGAATATACAGTTGAGATATTCCTGAGTTTTATCTACTTTCTTCATTTCCCCTCCAAAAAGCGCGTTAATTTGCCTGACGCAGCTCTAGACGGTGTGTCTTAATCCACCCGGCTATTTATACTCTCAGTGATATTCTAGATATCCTAAGACTGAGGGAATGATCCGCACCTTGTCGGCTTTGAATCAGAATCACTTCATTTTGCTGGATTGTACTCACAAGGCAATTTTGTTTAACGATTTTGAATAGGTACGATACACGCCAAGCCGATGTTGTGCAATCTAGCTCAACTTGAGTTGGCACAGTTAGTCATGTGTGGAGAGCATCCGCTTGTAGAGATTTGAAGGATGGCCAAGCCGATAACGGTACGAAAAATTAGGCTCAGAAATTTTAGGTTCCTTCCTTTATCATTATGGCGCAAGCAAAATGTTTTTGAGGGAATAATATTAGCATATTTTCCCTCCTTAGAGTTTTATTTTTTTTTAACACAACCGAACAAGAGAATTATTACACACTTTATATTGACAGACCAAATAATTCACAGGCATTCTGGGTGGTTTGATGGGCGATCGCCTCTACCGTTTCTTGACGCAGTTTAGCTACTTGCTCGGCTACATATTGTACGTAGGCTGGCTCGTTGCGCCTCTGGCCTCGTTTCGGAACTGGGGCGAGAAATGGGCAGTCTGTTTCAATCAGTAGGCGATCGCTACTTACCATCGCCGCCGAGGATTGGATCGCTTTGGCGTTTTTGAAAGTTACTGTCCCGCTAAAGCTGATGTAGAACCCTAAATCGAGAAACCATTGGGTTTCTTCTGGGGTTCCTCCCCAGCAATGCATCACACCCCGCACTTTTTCTCCTTTGAGTTCCCGCCATTTTTGCAACACTTCTCTGGTTGCCACAGCAGCATCACGGCAGTGGATAATCACTGGTAAGTTGAGTTCAGATGCGATCGCTAACTGCGACTCGAACACCATATACTGTTGTTCGTAGTTATCAGCTTTGTAAAAATCCAGTCCCATTTCCCCAATTGCTACCACATTCGAGTCAGAACTCGCTAAAGTTTTGATTTTCTCGCCTGTCTCGCTATTCCATTTTTCAGCATCTAAAGGATGTAATCCTACAGCAAAGCTGATTTCGGGAAATTCTTGGGCTATGGATTGAATACTGGAAAATTCCTCCGGGTGAACACAGGAGTGTACTAGACGCACTACACCTGCTTCTTGCCACCGCGATCGCACTGTTGCTAAATCCGGCTGAAAACTATCAAAGTTGAGATGTACATGCGTGTCTATCAGTTGCATTTTTTGTCCTACCCTGTGGAAAGCCCTTCGGGTTTAGCAGTCGCTCATGGGGGAAACTCCCATCGCCCTTGGCGTCTCCCCTTGGGAGAAGACCGCGCTGCTTCACCGCTAGCGCGTCTATGTTGTTTGTCCTTCGTCATTTGTCGGTTTTGTTACCAATAACTAATGACTAAGGACAAATGACTACTCAGCAGTTTGGGCGACAGGTTTTAGTCGGTTAGCCAATCTTGACTTTTTTCTTGCTCCATTATTAGGGTGAAGAACACCCCGTTTAATCGCTTTATCGATTTTGCTGTAAGCCTCAGATAACCTAGCCTGTGCTTCTTGTTTTAATTCTGGGGTAGGATTAGCTGTATAGGCAGCTACAGCATTAACGTATTTCTTCATCAGCGTCTTGACTGCTGATTTGTAAGCTTTATTACGCAGTCGGTTACGTTCTGCGATTTCGGCACGCTTGAGAGCAGACTTTGTATTCGCCACAGTCAATTCCAAAAATACTATTAATTATGTACACACACTACTAGACTTACTAATATAGCATCCAAATTGCCAATGTTATAATTTCCTAAAAAAATTCTGGGATTGGGTATTGAGGAATAATCAATAGTTCTTGTTCTGTCTCCCTGACTGCGGTATTCGGTATTTCGTCAATTTAGGAAATGCGTTAAAATAAGGTAGATAAAAACTGTCACCCTAACTCACCACCATCTGATTCAGCAATGTAATTGCCAAATAAATATCATTTGTCCGTAAAGCAGATGTATTATTAGAGGCAAGAACTGTAAAGAGCTAAATTTCAGGTGTTTCCAACAAGTATAAAACCGATATGTCGTGTCTGTACAGAGATTCAAGAAGTAGCGAAAGTTAGAAAAACAAGTAAAAATTGTACTCAGATCCTACCCCCGATAAATCCGGGGGATTGAGTGTGTAAACACACAACCTGCACCCCGCAAGGAGTGAGAGGAAGGGCATAAGGGTAGCGGGAAATGGCACGCCTACTTCCTGCCGCTAGCATAACAAGGCTTGTGGGATTGAGCAATTAAGTTGCCTTCTCAAGCGAACTATATGGTGGTAGCCTTGAGAGTATCAAAAAAATTCAGGTTAAGCTAGAGAAGAGAATTAGAGTCAGCTTGCACACCCCAGTGGGTCAAGAGCAATACTAAATCTCAGGTGGCAATATTATAATTTTGGCATTGTCCTTACTCCATGCTGCGAATCATTACTCAGCAGGCAGACGTCAGAGCAGAACTACAACGGATCTGCGATCGCACCCATGACGAACAAGTGCTTAACAAAGAAGCAACGGTGCGGGAAGTTTTGCAAGCAGTGAAGCGCCAAGGCGACAAAGCTGTATTGCATTACACAGCCGAATTTGACAAACTTTCCCTCAAAGCAGAAGAACTTCGAGTTACAGGTTCGGAACTAGATGCAGCCTATCAACAGGTGTCAAAGGAGTTTTTGGGCGCAATTCGGCTAGCTTGCCGCCAAATTGAAGCTTTTCATCGTCAGCGAGTACCGAAAAGCTGGGTACACTTTGGCGACGATGAAGTAGTGCTGGGCAAACGCTACACCCCCGTAGACCGAGCGGGGTTGTATGTGCCAGGTGGCCGTGCCGCCTATCCCAGTACAGTGCTGATGAATGCAATTCCGGCTCATGTTGCTGCTGTACCCCACGTGGTGATGGTAACACCACCAGGCCCAGGGGGTGCTATTAACCCAGCAGTCTTGGTAGCTGCCCAAGAAGCAGGGGTGCAAGAAATTTATCGCATTGGGGGCGCACAAGCGATCGCCGCTTTAGCTTATGGTACAGAAACGATTCCGAAAGTGAATGTGATTACTGGGCCTGGTAACATTTATGTCACCCTAGCGAAAAAACTTGTCTATGGCACCGTCGGTATTGATTCTTTGGCAGGCCCCAGCGAAGTGCTGGTGATTGCCGATGAAACCGCAAATCCGGTGCATGTAGCTGCTGACTTGCTGGCCCAAGCCGAACACGATCCAATGGCGGCAGCGATTTTGCTGACGACAGATGCTGCTTTGGCGAAAAACGTGCAATTAGCCTTGGAAAGACAGCTAGTGGATCACCCACGGCGAATAGACACCGAAAAAGCGATCGCTCACTACGGCTTGATTATCGTTGTGGAATCGCTCCAAGCAGCAGCAGAACTCTCAAATGAATTTGCCCCTGAACACCTGGAATTAGAAGTTAAAGACCCTTGGGCACTCCTACCACAGATTCGCCACGCTGGGGCAATCTTTTTGGGTTACTCAACACCAGAAGCCGTAGGAGACTATTTGGCAGGGCCTAACCATACCTTGCCAACTTCTGGTGCTGCCCGCTATGCTTCGGCATTAGGGGTTGAAACTTTCCTCAAACATTCCAGTATTATTCAATACTCCCAAACCGCACTGCAAAATGTGGCTGGTGCTATTGATGTGCTAGCAACAGCAGAAGGTTTACCTTCTCACGCTGATTCGGTACGACGCCGAATTCAGCAAGAAGAGTGATTTGCAATGCTTAATTTTTTCTTATAACTAAAAGTTTGGATAGTGATACCTACGTTAAGCTACGCTAACGCACGCCATTTGCTATCCTCATCTTCAGCTCAATTTTAAATGTCCACAAGTCGGGCATTGCCGACAGTAGTTTATGAGAGAGGGTTTTCCTCTCTCATAAACTCGTGAAAAGCTTCTTCAGACCAGTTGCGACAATGCACTAGCATGAAACTGACTTTTAACATAGCCTCAAACATCTTAAGCTAATTGGCAAATAAAAAATTGGTTCAATGTCGCTACCGACAAATTTTGCTAGATACTTATGTAAGGGGTCTACTCTTTAGGAGGCGAGAGCAGTGCTAAATAGTGTTTTGGTAGCTCTGGACGGTTCAGAAATTTCACAACGAGTAATTCAGGCTTTAGATAATTTAGCGTTATCAAAAGATTCCAAGGTTATTCTTTGTCATGTGTTCCCCACGCCAGAGTCAGAGATGGAACTACCTGCGGATCGCCCTCAGTCAGAGTCACCAAAATTTTCTTATTTTCAGGTTGAAAAGCAGTTGCAATCTTATCAGGAAAAATTATCAATTGCAAGTGAGTTAGAACTTGTAACTGGCGATCCCGCCGAAGAAATTATTCGGCTTGCCAATATTTATAAAACTGACTTGATTATAATTGGTAGTCGCGGGTTGATGGGGATGAAGCGAATTGTTCAGGGTTCTGTTAGCAGTCAAGTTGTAGAAGAGGCTAATTGTTCAGTGTTAGTCGTAAAACCAAAGTAAAAATTTGCAAGGGGAAGCAATGACTATAACCACCCCAAAGCTAACTTTTGAGAAATACCTGAAATCTAATGATGGCATTAATATTCGCTATGAATTGGTTAATGTAGAACTAATTCTCATGAGTTTAGGAAGTGGACAACATAGCGCGCGAAGAGAATTTCTCAATGTTTGTTTTCGAGCAAAAATGTAGTTGCAACACTAAACTAAGAGAGAGATTTATTTGACAATTATACAATTTTGGATTTGAGATTTTGCAGAAAGTTGGATTGTCAAAGAGTTAGCGATCGCTTTGACAATCCAACTGTGGCAATCATTGTTCAAATTGGCAGTTAGTTGACTTAGTTTGTATAAAATTAAGAGGATAAATTTGGCTTAGGTTTCTTATGAGTTCCCGCCGCATTCTTCAAGTTGGTGAATCTTATACTTTCAGCCGATATTTTGAATTGCCTTTCACAATTGATGATATTTTAGCCGAATTAAATTGCACTATTGAAAGAAAAAATCTGACATTACCTGAATCATCAGAAATTTTAGACATCCAATTTTTACAGCAGCAACTTCGGCGTAATTTCTCTCATATTGATTTAGTTAATGAAACTACTAGACGCGAAGCTTTAATTGGTCCAATTTTGTTTGAAGTATGCCATTTAACTAATCAGAGACTCAATATAGAATATTCTATTGCAGTCAACGACTATTTGAAAGGGACTCTCGACTACTATATTGCAGCACCTCAAAATTTATTAGTTATTGAAGCCAAACAATCAGATTTAGTTAGAGGATTTACTCAACTCGCTATTGAATTAATAGCACTCGATCAATGGACTAAATCTACATCTGAACTTCTATATGGTGCAGTTACGACTGGTGAAGACTGGCGTTTTGGAGTTTACCATCGTGCGAATCGTCAAGTGACTCAAGACCAGAAACGCTATCAAGTTCCAGAAGATTTATCTACCCTGGTAAAAATTATTGTAGGTATTATTTCTGATTCATAATCTCCTTGACAATTGCATTTCGCAAGACTGGGGACTAGGTACGCAAAGAATAACCAATGCCCTAATCCCCAATTCCTTCACATCCAGTCAATTCAACGTCCTTGAGTTGCCAGAAACTGACGCAAGCTCAACAAACTCAAAGTTTGGCCCAAATTCAAGGGCAAAAGTGAAACTCCTTCCAAGCGAGACTGTACCCAACCTTCTCCCCAGTACCATTCATGGAAGCCATCAATACCTCCACTGAGTACCAAACGCAGGCAGTTAGATTTGACAACGTTTACTTGATGATGAATCGCAACTGGCCCTGTCCAGGTTGTAAACTGGAATCCGGGAAGTAGTTCTTCTGGCATTCCTGGCGCAAAACGTTGCCCTAAGAGCCATTTTTCTAGTTGCACCGGATGCAGCAGACTGTTACGAATTGCATCTGTTGATGCTTCGATTTCGATCCGTAGTTGGCTTTGTTGAAAATTACCCAGCATTTTTTTTGGACTACCTAAAGATGAGACATCACTATTTCTAATATTGCAAATACAATCACTGATTATTGTGGCGTCACTTTTCTCGCAGCAGAGAACTTAGAATAGAAAAAGTGAACTTGTTAAGAAATGTAAGGTTATTCATGGCGGATCAGTTAATTCGTGCAACAGCAGCCGAAGGTGGAATTCGTGCCGTAGGTGCGATCACCACACGTTTAACAGAAGAAGTACGGCAGCGCCACAAGCTTTCTTATGTGGCAACGGCAGCACTAGGCCGGACTATGACGGCGGGCTTGTTAATGGCTTCTAGTATGAAGCGAGCTGGATCGAGGGTGAATGTCCGCGTTAAGGGCGATGGGCCTTTGGGTGGCATATTGGTAGATGCAGGCTTAGATGGTACGGTACGGGGATATGTTGGGAATCCATCTGTAGAATTGCCTCCCAATGCCAAAGGTAAGTTAGATGTTGGTGGTGCTGTGGGTGGCGGCTACCTCTACGTTGTACGAGATATTGGTTATGGTTATCCTTACTCTAGTACCGTAGAACTAGTTTCTGGCGAAATTGGCGATGATGTAGCTCATTATTTGGTGAATTCCGAGCAAACACCTTCGGCTTTAGTTTTAGGTGTGTTTGTGGGAGCAGGGGGAGTAACTGCTGCGGGAGGACTACTGGTACAAGTATTGCCCAAAGCCGCCAGAGACGAAGCCTTAGTAGAAACGTTGGAATCACGAGTAGCTGGTCTAGCAGGATTTACGCCATTATTGCAAGCTGGGAAGACGTTACCTGAAATCTTTGGCGACCTGTTGGGAGATATGGGGTTGGAAATCTTTTCCGAACGGCAAATGCTGCGCTTCCACTGTGGTTGCTCTTTTGATCGCGTTTTAGGGGCACTGAAGATTTTGGGAGAAGCTGAACTCCAAGATATGATTGTTAAAGATGATGGTGCTGAAGCAACCTGCGACTTTTGCGGCAACGTCTACCAGGCAAGTAGCGATCAGTTAGCTCAATTAATTGCCGATTTGCAAGCTGAATCTGCTATTTCAGGATAAAGTATAAAATAGCACTGATTTTTGATATGAATAATGGTACTCTGTGGAGAGAGATAATCAAAAAAGTAGCTTTTTAATCATGAGAAAGTTACTATGTCAACAATGGAATTATCGACCTAAAACAGAGCGCTATTCAATTATTTTGGTGTGAGAGATGACAGAGCGGGATATTCCAGACAGTTGGTCTTCAGCCAGTGGAAGAGAGCCAGATCAAAACAAAAGATTATCCCGAATAGAACAATTCGGTGAAACTCAGCCATTTGATGTCCCAGCTACTGGTTCTACCTCCAAGTCAGTGAAGCGGCGAAAAAAAAACCATAAAAAAGGATTACCTATAAATAGTAATTCAGAAGAAACTGCCCAACTTAGTAGTACTAGGAAATGGCCACGTTGGATGAAAAGCTGGGTGTGGTGGCCAGTACTACTAATGTTGATTCCCGGCAGTGTAGGATTCTTGGCAATGGCAATGCTGTTCAAGTTACCAGCTGCTCCTAATTGCCCCTCGATTTTCTGGCCGTTAGCTAGTGCTTCCGTGCGGCTACACTGCGCTCAGTTGGCGGCTTCTAAGCAGACAGTGAACGATCTATTGCAAGCGATCGCTTTGGTGAAGCAACTACCACAAAATCACCCGTTGCATGGAGAAATTAATCGTTTTATCGAAGAATGGTCGCGAGATATTTTAAAGCTAGCTGATGAAAGTTTCCAAACTGGAAATTTAGAAGAAGCGATCGCTACTGCTCGTAAAATACCCGAAGATGTGGCAGCTTATAAGTTAGTCGATCAACAAGTTGACAAATGGCAGTCAATTTGGTCAAAGGCAGAAGCCACATACAACGGTGCGATCGCTGAAGTAAAAGAACGGCGTTGGCAATCGGCGTTCATGTTATCCGCAAAAATGTTGCGCGTAGACAATCAATACTGGGCAGGTACTAAATACGACCAATTGAATAGTCTAATTGCCACAGCACGGGAAGATGGCGATAAGTTAGGAAAAGCCGAAAGTTTAGCAAACAGCAAAGTAGTCGATAATTTATTAGAAGCGATCAAGATAGCCGAGTCTATTGGGCAGGAAAGTTACCTTTACCAAAAAGCTCAGGAAGCGATTCCGGCATTTGGACGCAAAATGCTGGAATTGGCACGGGCAAAACTAGACAACCGGGATGCAGATGAAGCGCTGAATATTGCTAGGCAAATACCAGAAAGTACGAAACTACAAGGCGAAACCGATGACTTTATCGCCATAGCCGACGCGAAAAGGAGTGCTTGGATAGGTAATGTTTCTGGGTTAGAGGCAGCGATCGCCCAAGCACAACAAATTGATCCTTCTAGACCAGTGTATAACGAAGCACAGCAACTGATTGCTCGTTGGCAGTTGGAAATTGAAGATGTTGCAAATCTGGAAAAAGCGAGAACATTGGCAAGTCAGGGAACAGTCCCTAATTTAACAGCAGCGATCGCTCAAGTACAGCTTATCCCTGCTAGTAATCCCAGGGGCACAGAAGCTAGGCAAGAGATTGATCGCTGGAGTGCCCAAGTCGAGACAATTGAAGACCAGCCTTACTTAGACCGTGCCGAACAGATAGCAATATTCGACGATATTAACTCCTTGCAAGCTGCGATCGCTCAGGCCAGCGAAATTCGTCGAGGTCGTGCATTGTATCCAGAAGCACGGAAAAAAATTCGTACTTGGGTAGCAAAGATTCAGCGAATTCAAGACCAACCCTACTTGGATCAAGCACAAGAACTGGCTCAGAGTGGAAATCTCACCGCCGCCATTAATGCAGCTCAACAAATTGCCTCGTCAGGAAGGGCACTCTCACAAGAAGCACAAGCTGCAATCAATGATTGGGAAGGACAAATCCGCACTAGAGAAAACTGGAAAAAAGCCCAGGAAGTGGGGGCAGCTGGTACGCCAGAAGCTTTGATTGAAGCAATACGGCTAGCAGACCGGGTTTCAAACAATAGCATCTTGCGTATGGATGCAAATCAGGCTATTGACCAATGGAGTCAGCAATTGTTAGAAATTGCACGTACTCAAGGTCAATCTGATATTGCTAGAGGCATTGACATTGCCAAGTCGATTCCACGCGGTAGTGCTGCTTACAGTGCAGCGCAAGAGCAAATTAAGGCTTGGCAAGATTTTCTCAATCCTCAGCCGGAACCTCAGCTTCAGCCTGAATCTCAACCATTTCCTCCATCAACTACTACTGGGCAATAATATCCTGATTAACGATTTAGTTAAAACCTTTTGATTCAGCATTTTTAAAGAGCATATCAGGGATGCGGGGTGTAGGCAATACGATTCGATTGGGTTTTATGAGCGGTGATTTTGGATGTGTAGAGACGCAAAATTTTGCGTCTCTACATCGGTAGCGAAATACATTAAAAATCTTTCTTATCCGAACCGTATTGGATATAGCCCGTTGTAAATATCGCTCATTCATCACCCAATACGCTTGGGTTAAGCAAATTTATCTGTTAAGGCAGGCTGTTCTTGAGCAGGGGAGGCTTCGGGAGCAGGGGGAGAGAAAAAAGCTTAACTGAACTGTATTGATTCATCACCAATATTACAAATACTTCTGCAACAATAACCCTAACTTTTCCTTTGTTGCTGCTGGTGCTTTATCCAACTGAGTCAAAATCGCATATTGCAACGCCGAATGCGCCTCACTGGTTGGCGGATTTTCACTCAAGCGCCGCACAGTTTCTTGAATCACCTTTTGAGCATTCACAGCATTCCGCAGCAAATTGCCAATCACCAGTTCCACTGTCACACTGTCATGGTCTGGATGCCAACAATCATAATCTGTTACCAGCGCTAAAGTTGCATAAGCAATTTCGGCTTCCCTTGCTAACTTCGCCTCTGGTAAATTCGTCATCCCAATAATTGTTGCATCCCAACTGCGGTAAAGATGCGATTCTGCCTTAGTGGAAAAAGCTGGCCCTTCCATGCATACATAAGTACCGCCGCGATGGAGAGTCACTTCTGGTAAATTGAGAGATGCGATCGCATCTGCCAATACAGCAGCCAAGTTCTTACAAATCGGATCGGCAAAGGCAATGTGAGCCACAATTCCCTCACCAAAAAACGTTGAAATCCGATTTTTGGTTCTGTCAATAAACTGATCTGGCACCACCATATCCAGTGGTTTTGCCTCTTCCTTCAAGGAACCCACAGCACTAGCTGAAATTAAATACTTCACACCCAATTGCTTCATCGCATAGATATTAGCGCGAAACGGTAACTCAGAGGGTAAAAGCGTGTGATTGCGACCATGACGCGCCAGAAAAGCTACCCGTGTACCATCCAAAGTCCCCAGAATCAAAGCATCAGATGGTGAACCAAAAGGAGTCTCAACTCGCACCTCTTCGATATCTTTGAGGGCATCCATTTTGTAAAGACCGCTACCACCAATAATCCCAATACTAGCTTGAGCCATGATTCTATACCTGTTCTTTGCTAATCTGCTCAGTTATTTTATCGAAAAGGAGAGTAGCAGAAAACAAAGCGATTTCTACGATGAGATACGCGTAGGCGTAGCCCGTCGTAGACATCGCATTTCATGCCGCTAACACTATTGAATTATCACCCATTCATTATTTATTCAGGTACAGATAGCAGCGATCGCCCAGTTATTCGAGCATTAATTAATAATTTTTAGCAATCAAATTTCCGATAATTTTTGCAGATTAAATGCCTATGATTAACCCTTAAGTCAATTGTCACTATAGTGTACAATCGATGTTTCATGTATACAAATGTTAAGTATACGCACTCTTACGCAGGAAAACAAAGCAAGCGTTATACTTTTGGAAAAAGGCTTGTTTTAACCTCTGCTTTTAACATTTTTATAAATCAATGACCCTCAATTTTCGCTTTGCGGTAGTCAGCGACTTACACCTGGCACTTCCTCACACAATCTGGGATCATCCTAGCCGATTTCATCTGGTAGAAGTAAGTATCTCAGCATTTAAAAGTGTACTAGAACATTTAACACAACTCGATTTAGATTTCTTGTTGTTGCCAGGAGATTTAACCCAGCACGGCGAACCAGAAAACCATGCTTGGTTACAACAATGTTTAGCCCAGCTACCTTTTCCCGTCTATGTTGTTCCTGGTAATCATGACGTTCCTGTGCTGTTGGGCGATCGGCAATCGATTGCTTTTGCAGATTTTCCCTACTATTACACGAAGTTTGGCTACGAAGATCCGCAGCAGATTTACTACATTCGTCAATTACTGCCTGGAGTTAAGCTGATTGGACTAAATTCTAACTCTTTTAATGACCAGGGAGAGCAAGTGGGGTGTTTGGATGCCAAACAGCTACGGTGGTTAGAAGAGGTGCTGGCGGCATCTGTTGATGACTTAGTTTTGGTGATGGTGCATCATAATGTAGTGGAGCATTTGCCCAATCAATCGAACCATCCACTGGCAAATCGTTATATGTTGTCCAATTCAGCAGAACTATTGCAGCTGCTGAGGCGCTACGGAGTCAAGTTAGTATTTACCGGGCATTTGCACGTTCAGGATATTGCTTACTCCGATGGGGTATATGATATTACCACTGGTTCTTTAGTTAGCTATCCTCACCCTTATCGAGTACTAGAGTTTCATCGGGATAACCAAGGTAAAGAATCGTTGCAAATTTTATCCCATCGCGTAGAGTCAGTGCCTGAGTTCCCCGACTTGCAACAGTTATCAAGGCAGTGGATGGGCGATCGCTCTTTCCCTTTCCTAATCAAACTATTAACTCACTCTCCATTAAACTTACCGTTATCACAGGCAAAAAAATTAGCTCCTGGTTTGCGCGATTTCTGGGCAACTATTGCCGATGGGGATGCAGTGTTAGATTACCCTCATTTCCCCCCAGAAGTGCGGCGCTATATTCAGACATATAGTGCATCACAGCATAACCCAAATATCACTACTGCTGGAAATTTGACAATGATTGATAATAACAGCACACTCTTGCTGAATAAGAGTTAGAAGATGATTCAACACTCAGCACTCATTACTCAGCACTGATTACTGATTTTGACGACAAATTCCAAATGCTGAAGTGTAGGCGTGTAAGAAGGTTCTGCCACCAACAGGGCCGATTTCACCGCCACAGAAAAAGCCACCTACAGGAATATCGTTAAGGTAGCGCTGAAATAATTCAGAATCGAAGTTGGGTTTACCATACAGCCCTTCACCTCGTCCCAGACAAGAAAACATCAAAGCAGCTACAGCCGAGGGTTCAGATTCTCGTTGGTGTTGATAACTTTGCAGGAGTAATTCGAGGTCTTCAGCAGAGGCTTGGGCATCGCGGAGGTGGAATTGCAGCCTTTGCCCAGGACGGACGCGATCGCCTATTGCGATCGCCCCAGCATTTGGATCGACCCCAAGAATACCACGTATTAAAAAGTCTCCTTGCTGCAAAGTCAGCTTAAATTCATCCATTGCCACACCAACAAACAGAGAATGCTGTGCTAAGATGCGTTCTTGTTCGCTCAGACTAGCAATCAAATCTCGCAACACCACCAAAGGCACTTGCTCATCTAACTCTAAAATAATATTGCGATCGGCTTTTGTAACTTGCAATGGCTGGCCAATTGGTCGGCATCCTTGGGCGACAATCGTTTCCAAAACAATATTGCCAGTCAAAGCTATACCAACAGTGCCCTCACGATACAAGTTTTGCTGTTCCTCACCGTTAGTATCGTTACAAAAAAGGGCAACACGACCACCCATACCTCCACCACTAGCCTGTCCCCCGACGATCGTCGATCCTGGATAAGCAAAATCCAGCCCCTGCAACAAATCGTTTATTCCAGAGGCGAAAGAACTAGACAGCAAAATAAACTGCGGTGTTGGTGATGCTGGCACACCGATCAAATCAAGCCAAGCATCTGGCGAACTATCTAAATCAGGTAATTCTTCAGCAACAACATGAAAAACTTGAATCTTCACTCCTGGCAGGTGTGCTAAAGTCAAGCTAATAGCTGGTTCGGCTTCCAATTCTTGGGTTTCTCCGCTTACTGTCGTCCCAATTACACCACCACCACTACAGCCAATTAGCACAGGCACAGAAAGTTTCTCAGTTAACAAGGGTAACAGTCGAGAATACTCACTCGCAAAAGCAGACGAAATGAATACCAGTCCTAGATCCGCAGGTGCTGTTAACGATGAAACAGCTCGTTCCACCACATCTGTAACAGCGGCTTCCAGAGAATGACGGGTTGATAGGGCATTTGCCCACTGCATTTGGTCTGCCATGAGTTTTGAGCTTCTTTCTCTTTTTAGGCTAGTAGATTTTGACTTTTTATTTTGGGAAGAATTGCATCTTACAAGAATTGATGCCAGCCCTTTGTCTCCTTTATCCCAAGAAGCTGGGGAAGTCATTCCCTAATATAGGCATCTAAATATATTGTATGATTATTTATCTATGCTACTAATTCCACAAAATCTTAAAAAATAAAGGTAAATGCATTATAGATGCGGTAGCTTGCTGTATTGGTTATAAATCAATGGGCTAAAACACTAACTTATGATTGGCTAAATGGTTAGAATGGTTATTAATCAAGCGAAAAACTGCCATTTCTGAACATTTTCTATACTAGTATTAACAACACACAACGAGACTAAAGCTAATGACCAACATCCAAGAAACAGCAAAAGGCAACATCCAAGAGAAAATCCAAGAAGAAGTGGAACAAGCGCGTACTGTCTGTGATATTAACGGTAGCAACTCACCAGAGTGTGCTGCTGCTTGGGATGCAGTAGAAGAATTGCAAGCCGAAGCTTCCCACAAGCGCCAAAGCAAGCCAAAAAATTCTCTAGAACAGTATTGTGATGACAACCCAGATGCCATTGAATGCCGGGTTTACGACGAATAGGAATTGAGGTAACTGGATTTTATGTTGCTTGGTTAGCAAACAACCAGCATTAACTAAAAAAGACGCCCAGGGTAGAGGACGTGGAAACTCACCAATGTCCTCCACTCGCAAGCGTTTTATTTGGAGCTACCGATTTTAGTCGTGGAAACAAAAAATAAATTTCTTATTTGAATCAAAAGGCTTCTTCCAAAGGGATAAGTTGCGATTTTCATAAATTAAACAACCAATTAATTGGCAGTAGGGGTGTACAGATGTACGCCCCTATAAATTTTTTATTAAGAAGGCGAAGGGGGAAAGGTAAAAAGCGAGTGGAATTGTGGGCGACCTGTTCATCCCTTTCCCCTTTAACCTTTTCCCTTTTATAATACTCGTGACTTCTAGTCATACGAGGTTCAATAAACTATTATCAAGAAGAATTCAGGATCAATGGGAGTTCGACTGACTCCTGAATAAAAGGGTTTAATATCCCTGCCTTATTTAGCAATCTACAATCGATTAGTGGTATCAAATCATACTTAATTGGTTATTTGAACTCCTGACTTCTTTTTTATCTATTGTTTGAGAAAAAATATGGACTATGATATTTGGTTTCGACCTTTCGTCTGGATTGATTACCGACTGGCAGTATTATTTCTGGTAATTATTCCGCTAATTCTTCTGATTTGGGCATTTGTACAAAAAGCAGAAGGCATACAACGCTTATTGACTATATACTGGCGAGTAGCAAGCCTGGTGGCAATTACGATTTACTTAATGATTGCCCAGTATCCAGTTAGCTTTATCTCTGGGTTAATGGCTCGGATTTTGATCCCGATTTCGCTGTGGTTCTGGGTGGATATCAACGATGAAATTGAGTATCAAACCAGTGGCCCTTTGAAATTGATTTTTACCTCTTGGCGCTGGGCGACAACTGTTTATTGTTTTTTGGGCACACTTGCCTTTATCCCTTTTTTGGGTTGTGCTTTTTCTGGTAGTGTACTGAAGAGTCCCTATTGTCGCGTCTGGTTCGAGGTTCCGTTACTATTCAAAGAATATTTTCATGCTAACAGTAAGGCTGAGTTCTTAGGTTTTCTTGGTATAACTAGTTTAGTAATTTATGTGCTTTACTTAAGCTATTTTGTTCTGATTAAGCTGGGCAAGCAGGGACGTTCAGCCACACCGCAGTAATTCTCGCTCTACCACCTAATCCTTACTCTAAAAAAATGAATTCCATTGGTAAGCGACTGGAACAATACACCGCTAAACGCACCAAAGAAGTCCTAATTGTAACGGTGGAAATTGCCGATGAGGAAGATACAATTGCTATTTTCAAAGGCTTTTCCAGTTCTTTGATGCGTCCAACGGCATTTGATGCAGATGTACCAGTCCTACCAGATGAGGCAAACATCCTCAATATTGACCGAGTAGCCAGTCCTTACAATCCTGAAGCACCCCGTTATATTCAACAAGGAATTTCTTGGGAAGCGATGGAAGCTCTATTATTAGAAATGGGAGTGTAACTAATTCGTAATTCGTAATTCTTAATTTTGCCGAAAGAGTTACTCAATTTTTTGATTTTACTAATAATTTTCTGGGGTCAGTGGTTAAACATAGATATCAAAGTTGATTACACCAACAGTTAAAATGGGGAGAAGGTGGTGTAATCAACTAAAATGCCTACTGCTGCTCAAGTAGCAAGTTTGTATCGTATTAGCTATCAACTGACGTATATCATGCTTCAGCCCATATACCTCATTTGCATTGATAATCGGACTCGTAATATATACATTCTTGCTGGGTATGACGAAGAGATTGAATTCCAAATTTTACCCAACGGAGAGTTATCTGATGAGCCGAATTAATTACGATTCGATGTCTGATGTTGAATTAAAACAGTATTTTCTCAAGCATCGCGGGGATCAAGCTGCTTTTCAAGCATACTTAGACAGGCTTAATCAGCGTCCGCGTAGGATTGTTGCAAGCCCTGACGATCCCGATTTTGATGAGAAGGTTCAAGCAGCGATTCGCCAAAAGCTAGAAGCATCAAGAAGCACTAGTCAGCAGGTTAATACTGGGTTTGAGCCAACCGATCAAGAGTGATCGTTTTTATTTGTCTTCGTAGTTACCCTGCATCCAATTGCTTAGTTCTTCATGAGAAATAAGAGTATTTTGTTCTCCATGCAAAGAGAGGTTATATTCTTGAATAATTAATTTTTTAAGTATTTCCTCATTTGCAGAGTTAATTCCCATTGCTTTAACATAAGTGTCTCTAGCTTCAGCAAATTGACTTAGCATATTATAAATTGTCCCTTTTAACACTAGGGCTTGTTCGTATAAAGGGTTTAACTCTATAGCTTTATTGAGGCAGTTTAGTGCATCCGTCAGAAGGCTTCGATCAAAGCCTGCTATGCGTAGTTTTGATTTATCAAGGCTACTTTCTCGAAAAGCTCCTCGCAAGCCTTTGTGTTTAATATTCTCTATTTCATTTGAAGTAGATATTAAGCGCTTTATGTCTGCTTCAATTCTCGCCTTATATACGGGATGAACCATGATTAATTTTATAATTTGGTCTCAATTGCCGTCTTCAACTGACTTAACTTAGTGACGCTGCGCGAACAATTTTGAATAATCACTATTGTAACTTTTAAATTTAAAAAATGTCCCGTTCTGGATACACACTTCCCGTCTTTGCCTGCGCTGCTGCTATTGCAGCTTTACACTGGTTGCGCGATCGCCAACCCCTAAGCATAGCATCAGTAGATTTGATTGAACCGGCTCAAGTCGCAGAAATCCCGATCGAACAGGTAGCAGGATTATCTGAGAATACGGCTTTGGCAATCACCCGCAGCGATCCTGGTGATAATCTCGATTTGACTAAAAATACACCAATTTGGGCATTGGTGGAATGGCGGGAACAGGGTGATGATGCAGTAATTATCAAAGGTGGGGAAGGGATTGGTAGGCAATTAAACGCTGATGACAAGCCAGCTATTTATGCTTATGCTCAAAGGCTGTTGCAAGAGAATTTGCAACGAATGTTAGCACCGGGGCAAAAAATCACGGTGACGATTATTCTACCTGAAGGGCGATCGCTTGCTGTTCGGACTTCAAATTCTGCCTTTGGTGTGGTTGAAGGACTTTCGCTTTTAGGCACAACTGGCATTTCTCAACCCTTAAGTACACCAGATCAGCTTGCAGTTTTTCGGACGGAATTACAAAATAAAGCCAGTCGTTTTGAGAGTTTAGTATTCTGTATCGGGGAGAATGGCCTAGATTTGGCGCGTAAACTAGGGATTAATCCCGATCGATTGGTCAAAACTGCTAACTGGCTGGGCCCAATGTTAGTAGAAGCTGATGTGCTGAGTGTAAAAGAAATCTTATTGTTTGGCTATCACGGTAAGCTGATGAAGCTGGCTGGCGGGATTTTTCATACCCATCACTACTTGGCTGATGGACGGCGGGAAATTTTAGCCGCCCACTGTGCGATCGCAGGTTTAAAATCACCTGATATCCAAGCTGTATTTAATAGTGTTACTGCTGAAGCAGCACTAACATACTTAAAATCTATAGATGCTGCAACTGGTAGTGATTGGGTAAATAAAGTTTACAGTGCGATCGCCGAAACTATCGATGTTCGTGCCCAAGAATACATCCAAAGTCATAGCGAAAGTGGCACAAAAGTAACAATCTGTGGCTCTATTCTCTTCGATCGCGATCGCAAAATTATCGTGAAGAGTAAAACTGCTGGTCTGTTGATGGGAAAATTATGTTAATTTATTATGAATAATCGTAAACAATCCAAATAAATAATCTCTTAAGTAACCACTCTAGGGTAAATTTATCGTTTTAATACCATCTCCGACTTAGGAAATAGACAAACGCACATAAACTCGCGTTTGTAAAGGCTCTCTATACCATTATCAGCCTATCCAGGCTGAATAATAGCATCACCATAGACCACAAAGCATCTATCCATCCTTAACAGACATAACACTCCCGTCATGAATACAGTGGTGACTCTACCAACAGAACAAGCGCCCCAAACATTGGAAAATTTTGGGAGACTTGATCGCCAATTAATTGTAATTCTGGACTTCGGCTCTCAATATTCTGAGTTGATTGCCCGTCGCATCCGCGAAACTCAAGTATACTCTGAAGTTCTGTCTTATCGCACTACTTCTGCACATTTGCGCCAACTCAATCCCAAGGGAATCATCCTTTCTGGTGGGCCGAGTTCGGTTTATGGTGATAATGCTCCCCATTGCGACCCAGAAATCTGGAATTTAGGAATACCCGTTTTGGGTGTTTGCTATGGGATGCAGCTGATGGTGAATCAACTCGGTGGGGAAGTGGCAAAAGCTGACCGAGGTGAGTACGGCAAAGCCTCATTATATATTGATGATCCCACAGATTTGCTCACTAATGTCGAAGATGGCACTACTATGTGGATGAGTCATGGAGACTCAGTGACTCAAATGCCATCGGGGTTTGAATTGCTGGCACATACAGAAAATACTCCCTGTGCTGCGATCGCCGACCACGAAAAGAAACTTTATGGCGTGCAGTTCCATCCAGAGGTGGTGCATTCTATTGGTGGGATAGCATTAATCCGCAATTTTGTCTATCACATCTGCGATTGCGAACCCACATGGACAACAGCAGCTTTTGTCGAAGAGGCAATTCGGGAAATTCGCGCCAGAGTTGGCGAAAAGCGAGTGCTGTTGGCGCTATCTGGGGGAGTTGATTCTTCTACCCTGGCCTTCTTGCTGTATAAAGCGATTGGTGAGCAACTAACTTGCGTGTTTATCGATCAAGGCTTTATGCGAAAATATGAGCCAGAGCGATTGGTCAAGTTATTTCAAGAGCAATTTCACATTCCTGTAGAATATGTTAATGCCCGCGATCGCTTTTTAGCTGCGATCGCCAACGTCACAGATCCTGAAGAAAAACGCCGCCGCATCGGACACGAATTTATCAGTGTATTTGAGGAAACATCCAAGCGCCTTGGTCAGTTTGACTATCTAGCTCAGGGGACTCTTTATCCAGATGTCATCGAATCTGCTGATACCAACGTTGATCCTCAAAGTGGTGAACGGGTAGCGGTGAAAATCAAGAGTCATCACAATGTTGGCGGTTTGCCCAAAGACTTAAGATTTAAATTGGTCGAACCACTGCGGAAACTATTTAAAGATGAAGTCCGCAAACTTGGACGTTCTATTGGTTTACCAGAAGAAATTGTCCAACGACAGCCTTTTCCTGGGCCCGGTTTAGCAATTCGCATTTTGGGGGAAGTCACATCTGAACGGTTAAACATCTTGCGCGACGCCGATTTGATTGTGCGGCAAGAAATTAATCAGCGCGGTATGTATCATGATTTCTGGCAAGCATTTGCTGTATTGCTGCCTATTCGTAGTGTTGGCGTTATGGGGGATCAACGTACTTACGCTTACCCCATTGTTTTGCGGATTGTTACTAGTGAAGATGGCATGACTGCTGATTGGGCAAGAGTGCCTTACGATGTCCTAGAAGTGATTTCCACTCGAATTGTAAATGAGGTGAAAGGGGTGAATCGGGTGGTTTATGACATTACCTCTAAGCCGCCTGGAACCATTGAATGGGAGTAATCAAGTTTTGAGTTAACTTAACTAAAAACTGATCGCTTTTTCTATGGTTTAGATTCCTTGCAGGAGTTGAGATTTATATACAGTAGTTTGCAAGTTAATATTCAGGTATAAAGCCTAGTTTATTTTTGACTCCTGATTCCTGTCCAGAAGCAGAGCGTCTTCTACTCTATTTAAAAATGACAATGCCGAACTGGCTCATTTTAAGCCTCGACATTGTCTATTTTTTTGAGTTTTGGTTTACTAAGAGTAAGAATGCTACAAAATCGAACTGCCCAGTACGCCAAGGTAAAGCAATACTTTTCGAATAAGCCTTAACAATCTCTCTTTTGGTCTGGGCAAAGGTTAAAGGGTAAGGGGAAAAGGTGAATTAAAACCTTTCCCCCTTAATCGAAAAGTATTGCAAGGTAAAGGAGTAATCATCAAGTACAAGCTTACGGAGAATTTGGATTACTACTTTTAATTTTTAAACCCTCGATCAAAATTTAAACCTGTTAGTAATAAAGCAATCAGTAATTAGCAAGATTATTGTTCAAATCCAACTATTAATGAAAGCTAATTTCTTAAATATAAAGGAATTTCAACATCAACATAATTTTATCCAGTCAATAATTATAAATGCCAGCAAATAATTAACCATCAATTAGATGGTGGCTAGACAAATTGAGTCATTGTCTAGGAAAATCGGCGCGATCGCAGTAAAATTACCAATGGTGTGGTTACAAAGAAAAAACAAGCAGCTCACTAGAAATAACTTTCATTTTATCAACGTTAATGGAGATGTTATGGAACCTCCTTTCTCTCTTGCTGGCTTAAACATCCTCGTAGTTGATGATGATGAAGATAGCCGCTTTTACATTACTACCGTGTTGGAAGCTGATGGAGCCACCGTTATGGCAGTTGCATCAGCTGCGGTAGCATTGAAAGTATTACCTGAGTTGCAACCAGATGTCTTGATTTGTGATATTGCTATGCCTGGTGAAGATGGCTACACCCTTATCCGCAAGATCCGGGCACTCAAGCCTGATATTTATGGAAAACTTCCCGCTATCGCCTTAACTGCTTATGGCGATAGCGAGTATCGTACTCGTGCTTTGGAAGCAGGCTTTCAGACTCATGTGGCTAAACCAGTCGATCCAGGAGAACTAGTTACAATCATTGCTAATTTGGTTGCTTCTTACAAGAGTTAACACAAAGATGCTGTAATTTGTCGGTTGTTATTTTGTTATTTACCTCATTTATCTTCATGTTCCCAATCGTATTTTTTAAACGAATAAATCAAAGTTAAATCAACATCACTTTTAGTGAGGTGTCGATTTGGTAAACAAAGTTGGTGATCACATAAATTGCTAAAACTACTTTGCTCCAGTTTCAAAGCTAATTTGTTCAGACTTATATGCTGGTGGCTCGACGTGAATTAAAATCCTCACTGGACGGAACCGTTCTTCCAATCGGCTTTCTACTTCTTCGGTGATATGGTGAGCAGTTTCTACATCTGCTGCATCCATTAAATGCATTTTAATGAACACTTGGCGACCAAGAACACCGCGAGAAGCGATCGCATGACAGTTAATTACACCTGGAACAGAAATAGCGATCGTATGTATTGCTTCTGGTGCGATCGCCATTTGATCCACAAGCCAAGGTAAATTCTCTTTTAAAACTGACCAGCCACTCCAAAATGACGATGGTGCAACTGTCGCTCTTACCTACACTAGCTCCCTGCAAAAAGCCGACGAGGTAGTGCTTGGACAAGCCTTAGCTCTTCGTGCCGACAGTGCCAATGTGGAAGCTGTAAAGAACGCATCTTCCGGTAATATTAGTATTTATCAAGAAGTTTTAATAAAAAAGATATGTCTTCAATTCCTCTAACCTTGAACCTAATTGAAGGTTCTGTCTCCTTCAGTTTTTCAGCCCAAGCAGCACGAGAATTAAAAGCAGCAACAGATCAATTGATGGAACGCCTGAAAGCTATTGCCGCTAAACCCACTCCTGGCGGGGGTAAAGTAACCCCCCAGCCTCCCCTGGAATATCGTTATACGGGTGAAGTATTTTTAGAAATTTTTTGTAATCCTAATATCTGGCCAACGCCCTTCGCAGCCAAAGTTTTGCTGACTGTCCGCAACGTCAATATCCGCTTGACTACTGAAGCTGAACTTACTCGCATTATTGAAGACATTAATCAGTATTTAGAGCAAGTAGGATAATAGTTCGTCCGATTTTTCTATGCTCTTCAAGATTTTTTCAGAAAAAGTACTATATAAATTTTAGATTTTGTAAAGTTGAGCCAGTTGCTAGCTGAAGTTCCCTTTATTGTCGCAACTGGTGTAGGTTAGGCTGACTTAGCAAACTTTTGCAGACGGATTTTGGCTTTGAATAGCCACCAGGTTATCGCTTACTTGAAAAAAGCGATGCAATAAACTGCGAGTCAAAAGTAAAGTTCCTACACTTCTATCGGGTCAATGCAGGAACTTTACAGAATCTACAAACTAAACTCAAGCCGTAACACCAGATATACAGAACAGATGCTTCTGATGCCTTCTTTAACTTGAAAAGTTGTATAAATTCAGACTCAAATACTTCTGTGATAATCAAAAACGCAAGATTCTGTATAGGGCAATGTTCATCAAAGACCAGAGATTATTCCCCTGATTGGGCGTTGAATCGTTGGTGGTGACATCCACACATCGAAAATAAACTCCCAATCCCAAATCCGAAATTAAACATTGATTTAGTCGTTGTCCCACTGTTCACGACCAATTAGGTCGCCAATGCGATCGCGTAACAAAAAGTCACATTTCTCTAATTCACATTCAACGCAAACCCACTCTCTAGCTGGAATGTATTGACAGAGGCTATATATTGGCTGTTGTCGGCTAACCATTCCCTTTTGCACCAGTCGGCGTGCTTCGTCTTGAATCACATCTAGAGAGTAGTAATTGATAGAAGGCACCGTATTCACACTCATGTTTTTTACTCACAAATTAACACTTACGATAGTGTTCCCGTTAAAAATTAGGAACAAACATTACAGAAATTAGACTTGTGGCTAAGATTTTGTAGTTTGCTATACGGAACTATTTTTATTTTGACGCTACATCTCCTGAAATTATCTCAAGAAATGTTAAGAAAGTCAACGAATCCTGACATTTGTCGCAAATCCGCTTAACAAAAAAATTCCGAGTAATCAACTTAACCTGCTTATCTAGCTGTCTGACTTTGATTCTACAAGTCTGAAAGTCTTGCTCTTGCTGTCTTTAGGCAAGATTTGCCGCTTTATATTGCATAGGCGTAGCCCGCCGCAGGCATCACTTACATATCAAATAATCACCTTAAGAGTGGATATAGAACTGCTGGTATTCATCTAAGGGTAAACAACACAATAATATTTGTCAGTTACTAGGGTATAAACTGTTGCAAAACATAACGGCTAAAGTATACTACAAAGGCTTTTAGCCTATCATCTGTTAAGATTTTCTTAAGTAAGACTGTAATTTTTTAGTTAATTTCAGCACTAATATCATACAGTTTTCTTTTGAAAAACATCCCTAAAAGCGTGGAATAATACTCTAATTCGTAATCAGGACACACATAAACAGGAGTTAGAATACAGAATTGGGAATATTCCACCTCTAAAGGAATAGAGTTTTGGCAAGGAAGAATGTTTAAACCTTGTTTCGCTTACAAAAAGAGAAGTGTCTTGCTGAATTAGGTTATGTTCACATTAAAACAGACGCGATCTAGTCACGTCTGTAAACTGTTTGGCGGATTTGCTGAGATTAATTGTTCTGAAGTTACATTGTTGTTTTAGTTACTTATTCGGAGAATTCTTGATCGTTTTGATCAGTGCTGTCTTCTACTGTTACCAGATTTTCTGGGGGGCGATCATGATTAAGTTGGTTTAGTAATGCCAATACTTTATTACCGCGTTCTATAGAGCGATCTTCGAGAAATATTACCTCTGGTGTACGACGTAGGCGTACCCGCGCCCCAAGTTCGCTGCGGACATAACCTGTGGCCGACTTTAAACCGGCCATTGTTTCTACCTTAGCTTCATCCGTACCATAGATGCTGACGTAGATTTTGGCGTGTTGCAGGTCGCCGGAAACATCAACATCAGTCACACTGACCATTCCAGTACCCACACGGTCATCCTTAATTCCGTTAAGCAGCATTTGGCTAACTTCCCGTTTGATCAGTTCAGCAACGCGGGAAACCCGACGATTTGTAGCCATAAAAATTTCGCCTCATCACAGAGGTTGTACGACAAAAATAGATACAGAATAGACAGTACTTAGCGCAAGCAACGCCAAAAGCAACCGTCTGTGGGGCGCAGCCCCGATATAACGCTAGTCTAGATTGGACTCAAGCCCAACATTGCCCGTAGGGTGAAAGTAAGGAAGACTAAGCCGCTCACAAATAAACCCAAGATAGCGATCGAGGTGATAGGGCGTTTCAACAATGGCACTAATGGCGCAAAGGTGTTCAGAAACATGCCTAAGATGATCGTAATTAAGTACCGGGGGTAGCGAAAGACGTTATCCCAAAATCCGTCAAACATCTGAATGTAAACTGCCTTGTTATATACTTACGTTTGTTTTGATATGCTTTATCTACTCAATTGTAATATATGCGGCTGGAAAATTAGTCAGTTAATCTAAAATTTGGTTTGTCGGTTATATTTGCTTTATTTAGTCATAATTATTTTCAGTTAAATTGTAAGTAAATGGTAATTCAAGTCTCGAAGGAAACTAGCCCCCGTCCATTTTTGAAATGGGCAGGGGGTAAAAGTCGGTTGATACAGCAATATATTCCTTATTTTCCCAAAAGTTATAAAAATTACTATGAGCCATTTTTAGGTGGTGGTGCAGTTTTTTTCTATCTCCAACCAAGTGCAGCTATTTTAACTGATATTAATGCCGAATTAATTAACACTTATTGTTGTGTTAGAGACCGTGTAGAAGAATTAATTTCTCTATTAAAAGAGCATAAAATCCGACATAATAAAGATTATTACTATAGTGTCAGAAACAACTATGGTGGTACTGATATAGAAAAAGCTGCTCGTCTAATTTATCTTAATAAGACTTGTTTTAATGGTCTTTATCGAGTCAACTCACAGGGTAAATTCAATGTGCCATTAGGTAGATATGACAATCCTAATATTTGTGCTGAGGTTTTACTAAAAGCCGCTTCCGAAGCACTTTCCCATGCAGAAATTAAACAAGCAGATTTTACAGAAGTCTTAAATCATGCAACTAGCAGTGATGACTTTGTATTTTTTGATCCGCCCTACCATCCTATCAGTGATACTAGCTATTTCACTGCTTATAGTCAAAATTGTTTTAGTCAAAAAGACCAAAAACTTTTAAGAGATACTTGTGCAGAGTTAGCAAGTCGCGGTGTCAAAGTTATGGTATGCAATTCTGATAGTGAATTTATTAACAAAATTTATACTGATATCAATTTTGAAACTTACAAAATTAAAGCAGCGCGTTCAATTAACTCGAACATCAAAAATAGAGGTGTTATTAACGAACTATTAATTACATCTTTCTTTTAAAGATTTTTATTTGCCCAAGCAATGAATCTATCTAAGCTATAAACTGCTAATAAATTATGGTTATCATTAACTCTTGCTTTCAGCCATTTGCTTGCGCCTTCTCGCATACCTTCACCGCCTAAAATTACAATAGTTGGTGCAGGGTAATAGTGCTGAATATTCATATTCAAGTAAGGAAACTTTTCATCAACTGAACCGGGGCTTTCTTGCCATTTGCACTCTAAAATTAAACCAGATGGCATTGCAGATGAGCCGACAACATAAAAATCAACCTTCAGATAAGTATGATAAATTCCAGTTCCAATATAGACTTCTTTGCCATAACGTTTTGGCAATAAAGTAGCATTTAGTATAAATTCTTTTTGCACATAGTTCCCTACTTGGAAATAATTATGCCCATGCAAGATTGCTTCTACATTTGCTTCTAAAATATTCCCAGACTTATTTGCCCGTCCGCCTTGAGTCAGAGCCATCCTCAATCCCTCTGCCAAAAGTCCTGCTTATTATAGGATTTCACAGAAGCAGTAAAAAAGGTTCAATTGCTTAATATGAATTTTTGATTTTGGCTAAAGGTAGTTGAATTAATGGGTGAAAAATCGAAAAAGATTGGTATTTTTGTACTAAATAAATACAAATGTATTAATAATTTGGATGAGGGAGGAGTTAGTAATTTAGATAAATTCAGATAAGAGTTATTTGTGGAAGATTGCGGCGAATTGAGGGGTGAAATTTAAACGCATAGGCGCTTCGCCTTCCCGAAGGGTAGGGACGCAGAGGGAAGCGCAGAGGCACACAAAGAATTCGCTACGAATTAATGAAATTTTGTATTTAGTGTATGAGCTAAATTCGCGCTCCTCTTCCCAGTCATAAGCTTCGATAATTTCACCTTAGCTTCAACCTGTTTGGGCTTCAGTATGACCGTTGCGGATAGACCATGCTAGTTCTAAAAGTTGAGTCCAGCGCTTTTGTAGCTGTTTGGGGGTGCATTTGATGGCTTTGGCGATCGCAACGTCGTTTTCCCGTGCAGTTTTTAACTCTAATATTTGCTGTTGCTGTTCTGTAAGTTGATTTACAAAGATTTCCCACTGTTGGGAAGATAAACCCAACTTTTGCTCTAAACCTGCGCCTAACCATTGATGTACTAATTGCCAATGGTGTTGTTTGGCAAACTTTTCTACGTGGTATTTGAAGCGTTGTTGGAGATAATCGCGCTGACGGCTAGTTAAACCGAGAATTTGATCAATTTCTGGGGCTGAGAGGTCTTGAAGTTTCAAGCTGAGGTAGTTCATACAATCAGATTGACCTTGAGACTCCAGGTATTTCATCAATTCAGTGATGACGCGATCGCGTTCTGATTCTTCGGATGGATCGAAATTAGTTTGGGCAATCATTTGCGATCGCAGCTGTTGCACTGCCGAGTTACGCTGGTAAGATTCTGCTTCTTCACCCTTAGCAGACTCTACCGCCATTTCAATATCCACGGTGGTTTCTTGGGGCTGACGACGAGCAAAACCTTGGGCGCGCAAGATAATTAATTGCTGATTTGCACCACCAGGTAAATTGATCCGGCGTTTGGCATACTGTTCTGTAAAGGCCATGTATTCAGCTAATTGTAGCTGAGTACGCGGTGTGTGATTCTCTGGTAGTTCGTTTTCTCTACGGAAAGCTTTGATTGCTTCGATATAAAATGCTTGTAAAAAATCTTCAATCAGGCTGTAACGAGCATCAAAGCCCAACTCAGAGCCGGACATAGTTACATGACGGTAAACCATAGCACCCAAATTGCTATGTAATTCCACCCGTCCTTGTTTGGAACCTAGTTGGTAGTAACGTAAGCATTTTTGCATCCGATGCCTTCCCAACGTCATCTGCCAGGACTTGATTTCCCCAGATGTTTGAATACGGGAGCTTTTATCGCAAATGCGTTCTACTTCTACGGCTATGCGCTTTGCTAAAGCTTCTACACACTTGGGTGTTGCTTTCACTTGCGCTTGCATTTCCTCAGACAACAATTGAATCAAGGTATCACTGCTGCTATCTGAAAATTCTTTAGTCGAAACGTGGTTCTCAAAAATGGGTGTAGAGTTTGGTAGATTGACGACGTTAGCTTTCATGACTTTTCCAGGTAGTAGTATTGCACCGTAATTACAACGCAGACACAGCAATCAAGACCGTCCTTGACCGGAGAATCTTTGGGCATCCATCCATCAAGACTTGCCGCATATAATGCTCACATCTAAAGCTCATATATAAAACTATAGGAAATACGAGAGAGTTACAGTTATGACAATGTGTCGGTTTTTTCACAAGGCACTATATTAATGCTGGCACAGGAATATCCGCCATTTTCTCAAAGTTGTCAAATACCTCGCTGTGCCAACTGTTGCCACTATCCTGTTATATCCAGTGCGTCACAGAACAGCCCATTGTAGACATGGCCTTTAAATATGACAATTTTAAAACTGGAGTCATTTTTATCACAATTTCCGAAACGGAGAGGTGTGCCTATGAAGTAGAATTCTTATACCCATGCTGCTGCTGCTTCCCAACCTAAACCCCTCCGTATAATCACTGCTTCGTCTCCGGTCATATCCAAGATGGTAGACACTTGATATGTAGGTTCCTCGCCAGTATCTACAATTATGTCTACCAACTTGTCCAAACGGTCAAATAGCTCTACTCGCGATTGAACAGTTTCTGGATCTATCTGAATCATGCCGTTATCTGCTTCATCTGCTGGCAGATGTGCCGAAGTTGAAATAATCGGATTGCCCAATGCTGCCAGCAACTCCAAACACACAGTATGGTTTGGGACTCTAATTCCAGTAGTTTTCCGCTTGGGGCTTTGCACCAATCGCGGTACTAACTTTGTAGCTGGGAGCAAAAACGTGTATGAACCCGGAATCAGGCGTTTCATAATCCGATAGGCTGTGTCACTTACGAAGGCATAAGTTGCCACATTTGAAAGCGAGGGACATAAAAATGTCAATGGTTTATCGTTTGCTAGCTGTTTAATTTGCCGCACTCGTTCTACCGCCGACTTGGCATTCAAATCACAACCGATCGCATAGACTGTATCAGTAGGGTAAAGCATGACTGCGCCACTAGAGAGCGCCGACTTTATTTCCTCTATTCGGCGAATTTGAGGATTATCCGGATGAACTGGGAAAATTTTTGCCATAGAAGGATTGGAGATTGGGGAAGGTGGGGCCCCCTCTGGGGATAAGGGGTAATGGGGACTGGGGGAGCAGGGTAGGCAGGGGGAGAATAACTAATGACAAATGACTAATTTATTATGAATAAAATTGCTTATCTTCAATGTCCGACAGGAATTTCCGGTGATATGTGCCTGGGTGCTTTGGTAAGTTTGGGTGTTCCTGTGGAGTATTTGATTGAAAAACTTGATGGGTTGGGTATTAAACAGGAATATCAGTTAAGGGCAGAATTTGTCCAACGGAATGGTCAACAGGCGACGAAAGTTCATGTGGATTTAGTAGACCGCCATCATCATCACGAACACGATCGCGAACACAGTCACCATCACCATCACAGACGCCACTTGCCAGAAATAGAGCAGATGATTCTCAAAGCTCAGTTGCCATCACGGGCAGAAGCTTGGAGTTTGGCGGTATTCCGACAGCTAGCGGTGGCTGAAGGGTCGGTGCATGGCATTTCGCCTGAAAAAGTTCATTTTCATGAGGTCGGTGCTATAGATGCGATCGTAGATATTGTGGGTACTTGCCTGGGGTTGGATTGGTTAGGGATTGAGAGCAATGAAGAAGGATTACCCCTACTTTACTGCTCGGCGTTTCCGACTGGTGGCGGCACTGTTAGGGCTGCACATGGTCAGATGGCAGTACCAGTACCAGCAGTATTAAAGCTGTGGGAAATGCGGGGTTGTCCAGTTTATAGCAATGGGATTGATAGAGAACTGGTGACACCAACAGGAGCTGCGATCGCTACTACTTTGGCAAGAGATTTTGGTTCACCACCTGCGATCGCTATCAAGCAGATAGGACTGGGAGCAGGAACCATAAATTTACCCATTCCCAATATTTTACGGCTTTGGGTGGGTGAAAGCGCAAGTTTACAGTCAAATTTCAGTGATTATGAAGATACTAGCTCAAATTTGGAAACCATCTCGGTGCTAGAAACCCAAATTGATGATTTAAATCCACAAGCGATCGGCTATACGTTTGAGGCGCTGTTTGCAGCTGGTGCGCTGGATGTTTTTACCCAAGAGATCGGTATGAAAAAGTCGCGTCCGGGGATTTTGCTAACTGTGATTTGTCATCCAGAAAATTTACTCAGTTGTGAAACCGTTATATTTCGGGAAACTACAACTTTGGGTATTCGGCGAACAACTCAGCAACGCGCCACTTTACAACGGGAAATTCAACAAGTGGAAATTGAATATGGCAAAGTGCGTGTCAAAGTAGCATGGAAAGGGCGATCGCCAGAAAAAGCTATTGCTAATGTGCAGCCAGAGTATGAAGATTGTGCAGAGTTAGCGCGAAAACATAATATTTCCTGGCGCGAAATTCAACGGTTGGCGCTACAGCGTTGGTATTTAGTTAATGGTTGATGCAAATTCCTTATTAACAGTCTGAGACTAATCAGAATATCAAGCGGTGTGTGGAGATAAGTTCAAAGCGCTTTGCTGTCGGGATTTGGGTTGATAAGTAGAACGATGTGGAAAAACCAAACTATATTAAGAAAAATTAAATGGACTCAAACCCTCTTCCCTCCTATCGACGCTCTCTGCGAGACGCTACGCGTAGCTTGCTTCTCCGAAGGAGTACGCGGACTCGCTCTAACCGTTCGCGCAGCGTCTCGTAGAGAAGCCATGCCGAAGGCGTTGCCTCTCGCAGAGAAGGCTTTACGCTACGCTATCCTGCCTCATCCCAACGATAAATATTCATACCGACCTACTTATTTAACAATGCCCAAATCTCATACAGTTCAGTTAAGAAAATAATCTGTTGAGGCAGGCAGGGGAGGCAGGGGAAGAGAAAAATGCTTCTGAATATACACTAAATATTTATTTAACTTATATTTAATAAAAGAAATCTAAATGATGTTTTTAAGCAATTGTGCTGATTTTGCTTCAAACTAAAAATATAATCAACACCAATATTCAAACGGAGGAGATTAATATATGAGTTTAATAGATGGTATATTTCTAACGCTGTTAAATACTGTTGCCTGCCTAACACTGCCTAAGCTGCTATCTTTAATTCTGTCTGCCAAAAGGCAAAATACTGCACCTTCAGCGTCTGTGACATCACAAGATCCCAACTCTGAAATCCCCAGTTTTTCTTAATATAAATTGATTATCTAATAGATATCGCCTTGATGAGGAGAAAATTTAGTTATTGGTGCAAGGCGATATCTGACAAGAAGTTATATATCTTTTGTTTTGGGGAAAGAATGAGTCTGTTAACTGCGAACTTCTACTTTTTATTATTTTAATCAAAAGCCAGAGTTTGATTATTTATTATTTATTTGTTCTTGCCGTAGTTATTTTAGGTCTGACGATAATAAAAAATGCCAGGAAAGTAAAAGCTAACATTTGCCAAGTCACCAAATTCCAACCACCAAGATTCCAGCATAATAGACCAATGCTAGTACCTACAGAACCGCCGATAAAATAGGTAGTCATGTAAACTGTGTTGATGCGACTATTCGATTGAGGATCAAGAGTGTATATCCTGGCGACATTGGTGACTTGGACTGCCTGTACACCTACATCTACTAACAATACAGCAACAGCGATCGCTAGTGCAGAATTAGAAGCAATTTTAGCAATTACTAAACTTGCAATCACCATCGATACAGCAATAGTTAAGGAGCGTTGGGAGTTACCTCGATCGGCTAGTTTACCAAAAACTGGTGCCATCAATGCACCTGCGATCGCCACAAAGCCATACATCCCAATTGTGTCAGATTGAAAATTAAAAGGCGCTCCACTTAAATGGAAAGTCAGCGTTGTCCAAAATGAACAAAAGACACCAAACAATAACCCACTAATTAAAGACGCTTCTCTTAATAATGAAAAACGCTTTAATTGATGGAGTGTTGAGCTTAATAATTCCAAATAATAACCATTAAATTCATTTTGGGCATTAGGTAAATATATTTTTAGCAAAACAATAACAATTAAAATCATTACTGCCGAAAATCCATATACATAACGCCAACTCAACCATTCAGCAATATATCCACTAAAAACCCTTGCTCCTAAAACTCCAATTAATATCCCAGTAAAAATGTTGCCTACGGTTTGGCCTGTAGTAACTCTATCTATACTTGCTGCTAATGGAAGAATAATCTGAGCCGAAACTGTCGCAATTCCAATTGCTACGCTCAATATCCAAACTTCGATGATGTTTTGTGAAAACGTCATCAATATCAACAAACAGAACAAACATATCAGTAAAGAGAGAATTAATTTTTTCTTATTGATTTTATCGCCCAAAGGAATTAAAAAGAAAATCCCCAAACCGTAACCAACTTGCGTAAGCACAGAGATGCTACCCGCTTCGCCTTCACTGACTCGAAAAGATGATGCAATATCTTTAAGAATTGGCTGATTATAATAAACGTTAGCAACACACACGCCAGATGCGATCGCCATAATCAGTACCTGGATTTTACTTAATCCGTTACTTGAGATTTGTGTTTCCATTCAACCTAATATTTATACAGGAAAAAACTGGTCTACAGTACAGCTAAAACCAGGTAATAGCGGAGAAATTATATTATCATTACTAAATAAGGTTGCTACCAAATTAAGTTGACTTTGTTCGCGCCGATAGACCTCTAGTTTACGCGATCGCCAATCAGCAATCCAATATTCTTTTACGCCTCTGGAAGAATAAAGTTTAAGTTTAGCTTCTTTATCTCGTCTTTCGTCTGACTTGCTAAGAGACAAGACTTCGACTACTAAATCTGGTGCGCCAGTTAAATGTCCTTCTTCATCCAATGTTAGCACCAAGGTTTCTTTAGTAGCCCAAACTACATCAGGAATCACATTATCTGATTCTGAAAACAAAACGCCGGGATTGATTACAGCTTCTCCCAAACCAGTAGACTCTGACCAAACATCAAGTTGTCCAAAAATCTTGCCACAAGTTTGTTGATGTTTAAAGTGAAGTGCCCTCGTAATAAATAATTCTCCATCAACTATCTCGTAGCGCGTCCCTTCATTTTCTGGTAATAATTCCACATCCTGAGTTGTCCAGCGTACTCCTGTATTAAGCATTTGACTCATTGGCTAACTCCTTTCATCTTGCTCTTGTATTTTAAATTTAATTTGATTTGTGAAAGTTAAAAATTATAGAACCCCAACTTCTTAAAGAAGTTGGGGTTTTCAACTCTCATGAACTATTCATAGAGCATTTAGAGCAGATTTTCAAAGAAAATGAACAAAAAATTGACACCTCACACAAATTTAAAGTCCGTATTCAGATTGACACTTGTAGAATCTTGAACAATACCAATTCTCTCCTTACCACTGCTAGCAAGGTAGTAAATTTCGGTGTCTAGAAGCGCTGAACCAATTCCAGCAACACTCTTGTATTCCAGCTGGTATTGACTCTTCACACCCTTCACCTGAATCCAGTCGTCGCTGTAATTCCAATCTTGAATAATGGCGTATCCATCTCCTGACTCTACATAGGAAACGCCCCAGGTACCTCCCAGGATAAAGTAATCGACTCCTGCTTGCCCTACGAGCCTGTCAAACTGAGAAGCAGCGTCAACAAAGGTTCCATAACCGTTGAGGGTGTCTCCTCCAGTACCACCCACTAGGTAATCGTTGCCTAATCCCCCAGTGAGAGAATCGTTGCCACTGTCACCATACAGGGAGTCATTGCCGCTACCACCAGAGAGGGAGTCATTGCCCAATCCACCAATTAAAATATCGTTATCGCCTTCGCCGTAGATTTTATCGTTGCCATCGCCACCACTAAGAGAATCGTTACCTGTCCAACCATACAGGGTATCATCCCCCGCACCTCCAATAACGGTATCAGCTCCACTCCAGCCGTCGAGGTAGTCATTGCCTGCATCTCCCCGTAAATAGTCGTTGCCTGAGTCACCGAATAACTTGTCATTACCGGTGCCAGCATAAATCCAGTCGTTGCCGTTACCTCCAGAGAGATAGTCGTTTCCGATCTCATCGTGATAGCTTTCAAACCCCAGGGTATCGCTACCATCTCCACCATACAGATAGTCATTGTCCCAACTGCCGATCAAAATATCGTTACCCAGGTTGCCATAGAGGGTATCGTTACCATAATCCCCGTAAACCCAGTCATTTCCTGCTAAAGCGTCAATCGTATTGTTTGCCAGAGTACCAAAGATGTTGTCGTCGAAAGCTGTAGGATAGCTTGCCATGATTCTTGATCCTTGATTACAAAATGCTTATTAGTCGAACGATAGACCCTGATTTTTCACAAAGCCAGAAAAAAGAGGGGTCAAAAACTGCCAAAATCTTTACTTACATTAAAGTATTGACATAGCACAGATTGTATGCACTCACAGTTAAAATTTGAACAAGTAAAATTATGCCCAGTCCTAGTTAATTCGGAGGGTAAGCCTGTAAAATGAGATGCATTTTTAACCTTAATTGCGGAACTATACGCAAAAGAGGAATAATATTCAGATATAGCAGTATGTTTTAAAAATTACCGATAGCAAAACCGAATAGAGTATTCAATTAAACCTGATCTATGTTGAAACCTAGAGTTTTTTAAAAGATATATTTATGTAGGTTGGATGGAGTGAAACGCAATCCAACATTACCACCAAATTTTATGTTGGGTTACGCTATCGCTGCACCCAACCTACAAAACTTTGTGATTTAGAATTTTCATTAAAAAGCCCTAACCAAACCGTACTGATAGTGGTCTGTCAAATTCATTTTGACGGTTAGAGAGATGCCATAAATCGCCGTCTCTACAAGAAATTTATCATCAATTATTTATTGACAGACTAGTAGAGAGCGTCATTGCGAAAGTGTTGCGGGGCGTAGCAAGAGTGCGAATTTGTTTAACCCTCGTTTTGGTATGTTTATTTTTCTTTATGAATATTTTCATCTCAGTATATATTATTTGTATTGTATTTTATTTGTATTTTAACTATCGGTTTTTACGTTAATTCTCTTCGTCATAACCTAATTTGATGATGTATTAATTACATTCTCCTACGTTTTGCTAATTTAAGTTATTTTTCTCACTCCTTAGCTGGATTAAGTAGTAGCGTCACCAAGCTAAAAAACTGCAAAAGTAGATGTTGAACAGCTTATCACTTGCGATTTTCGCGCCGCCACTTACTCCGTACTAAGCGAATTTCATCAAAAGTGTAGTTTTCACCTAGTTGTTCTTTAATAGGAGTCAGGGAAATGTCACCGAGTACTTCTAAAACTTGCCAAATTTTTTGTTGATGTTCTAAAGGTACTAATTGATTTAAATCAACTGGCTGATTTTTTTCAATAAGTTTTTCTAGATGATTGCTAACTGTTGCCGGACTAAGGTTGCGCTTTTGGGCAATTTGAGCAATATTTAAACCTTGTTGATGCAATTGCAATGTTTGTAATTCGGTGTAAGAAGAAGATGATTTGGCAGAAGATACGGGAGTAGCAGATTTATTTTGCAAACCTTTTTCTTGGCGGTAGGCGCGAATTTCTGTAATGAACTTTTCGCCATATTGAGCGAGTTTGTGACTACCGACACCAGAAAGTTTGGCAAATTCAGCTAAGTTTTGGGGTTGCACTTGTACCATCAATTTTAAAGTGGAATCGTGAAAGATGACGTAAGGTGGTACAGATTGCTCATCAGCTAATTGTTTGCGTAGCGATCGCAACTTCTGTAATAATATTTCTGCAACTTCTGCTTTTTCACTCTCCGGTTCCCAGGTAATCTTTTGCACTGTGGTTACAGCTAGGGAAACTGGGCGTTGTTTTCGCATTACTTGCCAGCTTAAGGCATTTAGTTTTAAAACTGAGTAACCATCGCTAGTTTGTTCTATTAACCCTTGATGTAAAAGCGATCGCCCCAACATTCGCCATTCATCTACTGTTCTATCCTTGCCAATACCGTAGGTAGAAAGTTTATCATGTTCATACTGGATAATTTTGTCTTTTTTTGCTCCTCGCAACACATCAATTATGTGTAGCATTCCAAACCTTTCTTTGCAACGCGCCACACAAGATAAAAACTTCATTGCTTCAATTGTCCAATCTTGCACGGGTTTGGGATGACGACAATTGTCACAGTTACCGCAATTCCCAGGAAAACGTTCTCCAAAATAACCCAGTTGAATCGTTCGCCGACAATCAGTGCCTTCAGCGTAATCGATCATCTGCCGCAGTTGTTGTTTAGCAATCAACTGTTCTTGAGGATCGGTTTTTTGATCGATACTCCATTCAATTGTTTTAACATCACCAAAGCTGAAAAATATTGTACACCTAGATGGTTCTCCGTCTCTACCCGCTCTACCCGATTCTTGATAATAACTTTCTATATTTCTGGGTAGATCGAAGTGAACTACCAACCGCACATCGGGTTTATTAATTCCCATTCCAAAGGCGATGGTTGCCACCATGACGCGCACATCATCTCGAATAAATCGCGTTTGATTGCTACTACGTTCCTCATCACTTAATCCGGCGTGATAAGGCAAAGCAATAACTTTATCATTTTGTAGTTTAAAAGTTAATTCATCAACTTTTTTCCGAGTTAAAGAATAAATAATTGTCGAACCTTCAGTTTCTCGAATTAGTTCTAATAATTCAGCGTAAGCATATTTAGTTTTAGGACGAACTTCGTAATAAAGATTTTCACGGTTAAAACTGGCAAGATGAATGCTAGGTTGCTTCAGCCCTAATTGTTGAATGATATCACTACGGACGCGATCGGTTGCTGTGGCGGTAAGGGCGACGGTAGGAACATCAGGATAGCGTTTTCTCAGAGATTTTAACTGGCGATATTCTGGACGGAAATCGTGTCCCCATTCCGAAACGCAGTGTGCTTCATCAATAGCAAAGCTAGAAATACCGATTTTTTCTTTAACTAAATCGAGAAATGGTAAAAACCTTTCACTGAGGAGACGTTCAGGGGCGACGTAGAGTAATTTTACTTTACCGTTGAGGATGGCTTCTTCCCGCGATCGCACCTGATAAGCATTCAAACTGCTATTGAGAAATGTCGCGTTAATATTATTATTTCGAAGTGCTTCTACTTGGTCTTGCATCAAAGCAATTAAAGGCGACACTACCACAGTTAGTCCATTTTTTAACAATGCTGGTAGCTGAAAACATAGAGATTTTCCCCCACCAGTTGGCATCACAACCATTAAATCTCGATTTTGCAGCGCATCTTCGATAATTTGCCGTTGTCCGGGGCGAAATTGGTCATAACCAAAGTGATATTTCAGCGCTTGTTCGAGATGGGGATACTGAAGCATAGCGATACCTACGGTGGGCTTTGCCAACGCTTTTTTAGAGGCGTTCTGCGTGGGTAGTTATTAAAGATATCAGGATTTTAACTCACATCTTCGGCAGCTTTACTCAGACCTGTCTTTCTCTACTATGCTTTTTCTGACTTTTTGCTGCTTATCTCCAACGCCGATTTAGCCGCAGTAAATTTTTTATTCCTTGACAAAATCTTTTTACTAGAGGTCTAGGCTTTGATACAGTTCTAGGTGTGCGTGATCTACGTGCAGCGCCGGGATTTCTTAATTGTTCTATTTGTGCAGCTTTATTTAAATCAGAAGCAGCTCTATATTCGTATCCCAATTGTGAGCAAACTAGTCCACGATATTTGTATGCCTCAATATAGTGAGGATTGAGACGAATTGCGTGGGTAAAATCTGCGATCGCATCCTCATATCTTCCTTCTGTAGCATTCTCTACTCCTAAATTATAGAAAGTTTCTGCATCCCAACGATTGACAGATATTTTTGGGGAATTTTTAGGCGAAGATGAAGATGGATTTTCAATAATGGGAGGCTCAGATAGACTTTCAGATTTGAGCTTGTTGTAAGCTGCGTTGATTGATTTAATTTTTTCCTCAGCTTCCTGTTTTTGCCTTTGATCGACAAAGCGATCGGGATGCCAAATTTTCACCAGTTTACGGTAAGTTCGCTTTACCTGTGCTTGAGACGCACCGGGTTCTAGTCCAAGAATTTTATAAGCATCATTGATATCGAAGCGCTCGCGCATACTTAAAAAATCGGCAACTATATCTATGTTAACTATTCCCCTAAATTCTCTCCAAACACCCCATTCTGGTTATCACTGGGATGATAGTAATCGCCGCTTCTTTGAAGGCTGGTATTACCGCATCACCCTACCGGAAATTGGACAAACATTCGCCTTTATGTACTCCATTGAAGACCCCATCGGCGGTAAACCTCACAGTGGCGGTGCAGCTCAAATCCTCGGCCCAGATGATGAATATTTATGGCGTACTTTTCCTGATGTCAACAAATTTTGGGGTAGTCGAGATGTCTTGGGTTTAGGTCATTGGGGTAAAACTAATTTGCAAGTTTCTCCGCTATACCTCCTCCCAGAAGAGTTTGAGCATCATGTTCAAGAGGGCTATCAAGCGACAGCCACCTTGAATCAGGGAATAATTCGCGATCCTGCCACCAATAATTATTGTCGTTGGCAGTATGAAATTCAACCAGTATACGGTTGGGGCAATCAAAATAGCATTCAGCAATCAACCGCAGGCTGGGTGTCATTCTTGCAGATTTTTGAACCGGGATGGCAAATTTTGATGGCTCACGGTTTAGCCAATGGGAAGATTGACTGGAATGGCAAAATCTACCAATTCACCAACGCCCCAGCCTACGGCGAGAAAAATTGGGGTGGTGCTTTTCCGCAAAAATGGTTTTGGATAAATTGTAATTGCTTTGAAGGCGAACCCGACTTAGCATTAACTGCTGGCGGTGGACGGCGGGGTGTGCTGTGGTGGATGGAATCTGTAGCAATGATTGGATTGCACCATCAAGGGAAGTTTTATGAATTCGTTCCCTGGAATTCTCAAGTAGATTGGGAAATTCAGCCTTGGGGTAGATGGCAAATGAAAGCTAGTAATTCCAATTACGAAATTGAATTGACAGGAACCACCGATTTACCTGGTACACCTCTACGTGCGCCCACAGCAGAAGGTTTAAAATACTGTTGCCGAGACACCATGCAAGGAAAACTAAATTTAGAGTTACGAGAACTAAATGGAAGTAAATCTAAAATAATTCTAAAAGCAGAAAGTCTTCTGTGTGGTTTAGAAGTAGGCGGCGGCTCTTGGGATAATTCTTGGCAGTCTCGTTAAAACTACTGCTATAATTATATATGCTTCATAGTTGGGGTTGTAGCTCAGTTGGATAGAGCGGACGCCTCCTAAGCGTCAGGTCGTGCGTTCAAGTCGCACCAGTCCCGTTATCTCCAGAGAATTAATATATATAGTTATATAGCAATTCGTAGGAGCGTATAGCTAGCTGTGCGCCCTTACCTAGTACCTCATTGAACTAGAGACTGGGTATCGGGGATTGAGGATAAGAAGTAATGGGGAATTTGGCTCAACAAACTTTTTCCCAATCCCCAGTACCCAATAACTAAGGAGAACAACTACCATCTCCAACAAGCTTGGCCAGACGCGAGTGCATCTTCTAGAAAAGTTGAGCTATCCTAGACGCAACCTGTTGAAACAAAAAACACTATATAAAGTGGTTAAAAACCTTTGATGAATCGTCCGAGAAAGGTTAGGATAATCCATCAATTAGAGAAAAAACTTCAAGCACGCTTAATCGCGCTGCAACACAAAAATCAACCAAATTTGTATTTGGGCAGATTCTTTGGAAGTTTGCTACTCTACTATCAATTGTTTTTCTTCTAGTCAGAGAAAATTTTGGATTAAGTAAATAAAGTTATTGAGCCTTGAATAAGCTACTTTTTACAGGTAAATCTTTTCGTTTCATGGCTTTTATCCTACCACTAATTATCTGGTGGGGATACAAAGTACAAAACCAATTTGTGCAGCCGCAAGCAGTTGTATTGCTAGGTGGTTCAACAAGACATTTAGAGCGAGAGAAGTTTACAGCAAAATTCGTTCGCGAGCATCCAAATATACCGATTTGGATTACAGGCGGTAGTCCACGTACATTCACCCAACGAGTGTTTACCAAAGCTGGCGTTGATCCCAAGCGTTTACATTTGGACTATGAAGCAGTAGATACAGTTACTAATTTTACTACGTTGGTGGATGATTTGCAAGCTCGTGGCATCAAAAGCGTTTATTTGATTACTTCAGACTTCCACATGCGTCGGGCTTGTGTCATCGGCGAAATTATTTTGGGTAGTCGAGGTATTTATTTAAAACCAGTGGCAGTTCCTTCAGAAAGTCCCCCTGAATCTATCGAAAAATCTGTTCGTGATGGAGCTAGAGCAATACTTTGGTTAGCAACTGGTTACACTGGTGTGGATGCCGCTAAAAATAAACGTAAATAAATTTTGGATTTTTAGATTTTGGATCTGGGAATTGAAATCTTTAGATTCAGAAGGTTTATCGATTTGAAACGATGCAAAATATTCAAAATTGGAATATTTTATGAAAATTTGCCTGTTGACCTAAGTTAATCCAGGCAAATTTAAGACAACCAATGTCAAGATTATTGGTATTAACTCAGTCAAAGCAATTAACAACTTTTCCTCATTTGCTTCCTTGGTGTGTAGTTTGCATCCACCAAAGTTTTGAGCCGCAGCTGAGACTGCTCGAAGTAGAAAGAGTGTAGTTCGGGAAAAAAACGCTCCAACTTCCCCCACAATTTGATACCCTAGCTTAAACAGATTTGAGAAAAGTTAAAGCGTGGAAATTCAACTTGGGCGGGGAAAAACAGCTCGCAGAGCTTATGGAATAGATGAAATTGCTCTAGCCCCTGGTAACAGAACACTAGACCCTAGTTTGGCAGATACTAAGTGGCGTATTGGCAATATTGAGCGAGAAATCCCGATAATTGCCAGTGCAATGGATGGCGTAATAGATGTTCGGATGGCTGTACGTTTGTCACAGTTAGGAGCATTAGGTGTCCTCAATTTAGAGGGAATTCAAACTCGCTATGCTGACCCAGAGCCAATATTAGATCGAATTACCTCTGTAGGGAAAGATGAATTTGTTGCTCTGATGCAAGAACTCTATGCCGAACCAATAAAACCGGAATTAATAGAACAACGTATTCAGGAAATTAAACAACAAGGTGGCATTGCGGCAGTGAGTGCAACTCCAGCCGGTGCAAGTAAATACGGGGAGGCGGTGGCAAAAGCTGGGGCAGATTTATTTTTTGTGCAGGCTACGGTGGTTTCTACTGCACATCTGTCACCAGAGTCTTTAGTACCACTTGATTTAGCAGAATTTTGCCGTTCCATGCCTATCCCCGTGGTGTTGGGGAATTGCGTAACTTACGAAGTCACTTTGAATTTATTGAAAGCTGGGGCGGCTGGGGTACTAGTGGGAATTGGGCCGGGTGCTGCTTGTACTTCTCGTGGGGTGTTGGGTGTGGGAGTGCCACAAGCAACTGCGATCGCAGATTGTGCCGCAGCACGAGATGATTACTACAAGGAAACTGGCAACTATATCCCCATTATTGCTGATGGCGGTTTAATCACCGGTGGCGACATTTGTAAATGCATCGCCTGTGGTGCAGATGGTGTAATGATTGGTTCCCCCTTTGCCAGAGCTACAGAAGCCCCAGGACGAGGTTATCATTGGGGTATGGCGACTCCCAGCCCAGTCTTGCCTCGTGGCACCCGCATTCGCGTTGGCAGCACCGGTAGCCTAGAGCAAATACTGATTGGCCCAGCAGGGCTAGATGATGGCACTCACAATCTTTTAGGAGCTTTAAAGACGAGTATGGGCACCTTAGGAGCCAAAAATATTAAAGAAATGCAGCAAGTGGAAGTTGTGATTGCACCTTCTTTATTAACCGAGGGTAAAGTTTACCAAAAAGCTCAACAATTAGGTATGGGTAAGTAAAGGGAATAGGGAATAGGGAATAGGGTACAGGTTACAGGGTACAGATTATTTCCTATCACCTGTCACCTGTCACCTCTCCCCTAATCCCAATCCCCAATTGTTGAATAAATTTTTCCAGCGCCCTAAACAATTGCTGGAAAAATCCGATATGTCGCTTACAATAGAGATAGCGGAGACGCATGTTTCCGTTCACTCCTCACACCACACTCCGCCCGGACTACTGTTCGGGCGGTTCCTTATGTTTATAAATAAAATAAGAGAGCTTCTTTGCAAATGTACATCCTCGCACTCCCAAGCTGAGGTTTTTGCTATGGTAGAATTTTCACCAAGCTCAGATATTATTGGCGAAGGTTTTAGGCATGTCAACAGCCGCACAAGTTACCGATTCTAGTTTTAAGCAAGAAGTACTCGACAGCGATGTACCCGTTTTAGTTGACTTTTGGGCACCCTGGTGCGGACCATGCCGTATGGTAGCTCCTGTTGTCGATGAAATCTCCGAACAGTACAAAGGTCAAATAAAGGTCGTAAAAGTCAACACAGATGAAAATCCTCAAGTTGCTAGTCAATACGGCATCCGCAGTATTCCCACATTAATGATTTTTAAGGGTGGGCAAAAAGTGGATATGGTGGTAGGCGCTGTGCCTAAAACTACATTAGCTTCCACTCTCGAAAAGCATCTTTGAAACTCAATTGGCAATAAAATCCTCTTGAGTTATCCATTTTGTTCTAACTTTAAGTTAATTTTCATAAACAAGTTTGAGAAACGCAAATTTGCCGTCTATCAAACTTGTTTACATTTGTATACACTTTCAAAATATTTTTAGGAATTTTCTAGCTCAAAAATAACTCCCTAATTCCCGTACTACCAATTTCCACTGCTAGCGCCGCCAACAGAAAACCCAAAAGTTGAGTCACAATTACTCCACCTTCTGCACCAATCCACTGGTCAATCAGATTTGCTAAACGCAAAATCAACCAAGTGCTAAACATTGCCCCTACGATACCCACCGCCACAGCAATATGCGGACTCTGTGATTTCGACATCAGCAACATCACCGTCGTCAAAGTTCCCGGCCCCGCTAACAATGGTAAAGCTAGTGGAGTAATTGCAACATCACGTCCTTCCTCAATAATTGGCTGATCTAATTCTCCGTGCAGCATTTGTAAAGCAATTAACAGCAACAATATTCCTCCTGCTACTCGCAAAGAACCGATACTAATTTCCAAGTAATTTAAAATTATTTGCCCTGCAAAGGCAAATAGCAAAAGAACTGCGATCGCAATGATAATTGCTTTATCTATAACTTTGTTTCTTTGGTCTGGCATCATGCCCTTAGTCAAAACTAAAACAATCGGTATATTGCCCACAGCATCCGCCAAGACAAACACAGCGATAAATGTTTGAATGAAAATAGGAATATCCACAGTAAACGGCTTTATATCAAGGTTTGATCGCAATCTAATCTTTATCTTGCTCAGTTTGCTAGAACCCAGAGGAAGATTAAAATCAGTAATAAAACCAGTGTGTTAAAGAAAATCTTGGCTGATGTATTTCTAATTAAGTTCCACAAATGTTGAAGTAGCGATATATTTTGATAATCTCTTTTCCATAAATCAACTGTTCGTTGTTGAATCTATGAAGTCTTATTTAGCCGCCGCTATTCAATTGACCAGTGTGCCCGATCTACACAAAAATTTGGCACAGGCAGAAGAATTAATAGAGCTTGCCGTGCGTCAAGGTGCTGAATTGGTGGGTTTGCCAGAAAACTTTTCCTATATGGGAGAAGAAAAAGATAAACTCGCACAAGGTGATGCGATCGCTCTTGAAAGTGAAAAATTTCTCAAAAAAATGGCTCAACGCTTTCAAATTACCATCTTGGGCGGCAGCTTTCCACTTCCGGTAGACAATACAGGCAAAGTTTATAACACTACTTTACTGATTGACCCAAACGGTCAAGAACTTTCCCGCTACTACAAAGTACACCTATTTGATGTTGATGTTCCTGACGGCAACACCTATCGCGAATCCAGCACGGTTGTGGCTGGTACGCAACTACCACCCGTCCATTTTTCAGAAAAACTCGGTAATCTAGGGCTTTCTATTTGTTATGATGTCCGATTCCCAGAACTGTATCGTCATCTAGCAGATAAGGGAGCGGATGTTATCTTTATTCCCGCCGCTTTTACCGCCTTTACAGGTAAAGACCACTGGCAAGTACTACTACAAGCCAGAGCCATCGAAAACACCGCCTACGTCATTGCTCCCGCCCAAACGGGGAATAACTACGCCCGTCGTCTAACCCACGGCCACGCCGTTATTATCGACCCTTGGGGTGTAATTTTAGCCGATGCTGGAGAGAAACCGGGAATTGCGATCGCAGAAATCAAGCCAACTAGGTTAGAACAAGTCCGTCGTCAAATGCCATCTTTACAACATCGGGTGTTCTAGGGAGTAGAGAGCAGGGGGAGCAGGGGAGGCAGGGGAGGCAGGGGAAGCAGAGGAGAATAATTAATAACTAATGCCCAATACTTCGGCTACGCGGTAGTTGAGCGTAGTCGAAACTCAGTACAAGTGCCCCATTCCCCATTCCCCATTCCCAGCCCTTATGAATACAACAAAAAACCGGGTAAACACCCGGTTTCTGACAACATTAAAATCCTCAGTTTTTTAGGAGCATAGCAAGACTATGCCCCTATTTATTAGTTGTCTAAAATTAAACTTTAGCAGCTGACTTGGTAACAACGTTGAGTTCACCCTTAGCATACTTAGCAGCAAAATCTTCCAAAGAAATTTGCTTAATCTTGCTGGCGTTGCCAGCCGTGCCAAATTGCTGATAGCGTTCAGCACAAACCTTCTGCATGTATGTAATGGAAGGCTTGAGGAAGTGACGGGGGTCAAACTCCTCTGGCTTTTTAGCCAAAGCTTCACGTACAGCAGCAGTGATAGCCAAACGGTTGTCGGTGTCAATATTTACCTTACGTACACCACTCTTAATACCTTTTTGGATTTCTTCTACAGGTACACCGTAGGTTTCAGGAATTGCACCACCATACTGGTTAATTAGCGCCAGCAAATCTTCAGGTACAGAAGAAGAACCATGCATTACCAAGTGGGTATTAGGCAGACGGCGGTGAATTTCTTCAATGCGGCTGATTGCCAAAATTTCACCAGTCGGCTTACGGGTAAACTTGTAAGCACCGTGGCTTGTGCCAATGGCAACAGCCAAAGCATCTACTTGGGTTGCTTCTACGAAGTCAACAGCTTCATCGGGGTCGGTTAGCAGTTGAGAGTGGTCGAGTGTACCTTCAAAACCATGACCATCTTCAGCTTCGCCAGCACCAGTTTCTAGAGAACCCAAACAACCGAGTTCACCTTCAACGCTGACACCCAAAGCATGAGCTACATTTACAACTTCGCGGGTAACATTAACGTTGTACTCGAAGCTAGCGGGAGTTTTCGCATCAGCTTCCAAAGAACCATCCATCATCACGCTGGTGAAGTTGTTCTTAATTGCTGAGTAGCAGGTAGCAGGCGCATTCCCATGATCTTGGTGCATGACAATGGGAATGTGAGGATAGGTTTCTACGGCAGCCAAAATCAGGTGGCGGAGGAAGTTTTCGCCAGCATAATTACGAGCGCCGCGTGAAGCTTGTAAAATTACGGGGCTATCTGTCTCGACAGCAGCCTTCAGGATTGCCTGAATCTGCTCCAAATTGTTAACGTTGAAAGCTGGGATGCCGTAACCGTTTTCAGCTGCGTGATCCAGCAGCAGCCGCAGTGGTACAAGCGCCATAGATAGTCCTCCTAATGTGGTTGTCAGCTAGTCGGTCTGAGAGAAGCGTTTTTATTACGCTAAATCTTAAGAGTTTTTTCAACTTATAGGAAATTATAACTAGTGTCGTGTATCTATGTTGAAAAAGTTTACGCCATAGTTACTATAAACCATGTTCTATACTTGTTCTCTACTGCTGTACTATGCCCTATGGTTGCTCTGTATTGCTGTACATTTAGCTACCCTAGAACTAGTAGCTTTGGTAGCCTAGTATCCAAAAGACTCCTTCCTATAATTAAAAAGAACAGCGATCGCTCTTCCATAGTACTCAATAAACTTTTATATGGGTCGCCCGGGATTCGAACCCGGAACTAATCGGTTAAAAGCCGAGTACTCTACCGTTGAGTTAGCGACCCTTTCTTTGCATTTCGCAACTTTGCCATCATAGCATAGACATCTGTAGATTTGTAAATAGGTTTAGAAAAAATTTGCCGTTAACCGCACAGATGCCGTATAGCTGCTTCCTGGTTCTAATACAGTCAGGTTTTCACCAGTGTTCAGGGAGTTACGGGGAGCGCTCCACGGTTCAAGGCAGTAGAAATCTTTACCTTTGAGTGTCCAAAAAACCAAAATCGGATATTTATTCCCGTAATCCAGAGTTAATTTTAACTTGCGGCTGTTGTCTATGACTGCGGCTGATTGACTGGTTAGCTGCTTAAAAGCAACGTCAATTTCATCGCGATTAAAGTCAAAATTACCATTAAAGGGGTGAATTTCCTTGCTTATCTGGTCTTGATACTGTTGGGAAGGAATTTCAAACTTGAGCGCCGCTTTATCATTTGTCAGAAAATAAGGATGGAAACCTGTAGAAAAGGGCAGTGATGTGGATGAAAGATTTTTATACTGTTGCCGAATTTCTAAGGTATTACCTTGGAGTTCGTAAGTGAACAGCACTTGAAAGTCAAAAGGATAAACAGCCCGTGTTTTCTCGCTACTGTTGAGGACGAGGGTGACGCTAGCTTTATCTTCAGTTACTTGGTCAGTTACTTCCCACGGCAAGTCACGAGCAAAACCATGTTGTTTTAAAGTATACTGCTGACCATTATGAGTATAAGTATTATCAGGTATATTGCCGCAGATGGGAAACAAAATAGGATTCCCACCTCTGACAGTCAAATCAGGGTTAGCAAAGCGTTCAGTATCTAAATAGAAAATTTCTTGCCCCTGTATACGCCAGCGAGTGATGATACCACCACGTTCTGGAACAACTTCCAGTTGAGAACCAGCATTTTCATCTGAAAGGATGTAGGTTTTGTATTGTTGCTGTTGAAGTCCAATGGTAAACACAAATTTTAGTCTTGGGATTAGGGATTAGGATTGGGGATTGGGTAAGGTGGGGCCCCCTCTGGGGATAAGGGGTAATGGGGATTGGGGATTAGGAATTAGAGATTGGGGATTAGAATAACTTTTTCCCAGTACCTAGTACCCAGCGATGCACTGAGTTTCGACACTTCGGCTACGCTCAGTGCATCGCTTGGCGGTAATCGAGCGACTTGCACTGAGTTTCGACTACGCGGTAATCGAGCGAAGTCGAGATTCAACTACCGCACAGTCGTTGTGTCCCCAGTCCCCAAAATTTATTCGTCTTCTGCAAACACGAAACGATATAACTCGCTGGGGTCTGGTTCGGGGCTGCTTTCGGCGAATTTAACCGCTTCGTCGATTACATCCTGAATTTTACGGTCAATTGCTTTGATTTCTTGCTCATCTGCTAAGTTTTGCTCCAGCAAATAAGCTGCCAACTTCTTAATTGGGTCACGGGCGAACCAAAATTCTTTCTCCGCTTTGCTTCGCATTTCATCTGGGTCAGCCAAGGAGTGACCACGGAAGCGGTAGGTAAGTGCCTCAATTAATGTTGGGCCTTCACCTGCACGGGCACGGGCTACAGCTTCTTGAGCTACGGCTCGGACTGCTAGTACATCCATACCATCTACTTCCACGCCCACCATGTTAAATACACTGGCTTTTTTATAAATCTCTGGCTGGGAAGTGGCTCGTTCGTGAGACATCCCAATGGCCCACTTATTATTTTCCACTACAAAAAGAATTGGCAGTTTCCATAGGGCTGCCATATTTAGTGTTTCAAAAAACTGACCGTTGTTAGCTGCACCGTCGCCAAAAAAGCAAGCTGTCACTTGGTCAGCGTTTTTATCTCCCAGCACTTCGCGGCGGTATTTGCTCGTGAAAGCCGCTCCGGCTGCCACAGGAATTCCCTCAGCCACAAAAGCATAGCCACCCAGCAAGCGATGTTCAGCAGAAAACATGTGCATGGAACCACCGCGCCCTTTGCTGCAACCTGTAGCTTTGCCAAATAATTCTGCCATTACCTCTCTTGCTGGCACTCCCGCACTCAGAGCATGAACGTGGTCGCGGTAAGTACTACAAACGTAATCTTCGCCCGGTCGCATTGACTGCACAACACCACTGCAAACAGCTTCTTGACCGTTGTACAAATGGACAAAACCAAACATTTTGCCCCTATAGTACATTTCAGCGCATTTGTCTTCAAACAAGCGCCCTAATACCATGTCCTCATACAACCGCAACCCTTCTTCCTTAGTAATGTGCGTAGTAGCAGGATTAAAAGTGGGTAAAGTACGCTCTTGAACCATTATTTTTGAGTATCCCTGTTGTACAAGTTAAAAGTTACGGTTTTAAATTAAGTTGGTCTGATAACACCTCAGCTTTTAACAGGCTAGCGTTTGCAAGACTCAACAATCAAACTTTATTTATGCACCAAAAAAGGGTCTTAGGGAATAGCTGAATTTTTAATTTTTTGATTTTTAACTTCTCAGCCTATGCCCCGTGAGGATTTGACTCTAACTGCAACATCTGCCGTTTTGGGTTTTTATCTCTCACTATTCCCCTTCATAGACTAGCAATCAAGATAGACTGCTTTCTGCATATCCATTAACAATTTAAAAAAAAGCTGGCAAAAATCTATATAGCCAAATAGGTAATTGTAATTAAAAGTTAATTATGATATGATTTGCTTCTCTAGTTATCAGTGTCAACTCCCAATAGTGGTATTTTTGTTACCTCCTAGTGGGAAAGTCCCAAAAAAATCAATCATCAATAGATTTTTACAACCACAACAATTATGCCGTGATTAAAAGCGGTAGTTGTGGTTTGTGCTATCGAAGGCTGATAATAGTTGTGTTAAACAAAAATACTAAGAATTAAGACAAAAAATTGAGGCTTTCTAGGCGAAAGCAAAAAATTAGTACTAGAATGTGACTCAAAATTTCGGGAAGGTACAAAACAAGTTGTTGCAATATACACTTGTAGAGTAAATTCTATACGGCATTGTTATGGCACGGTTTTACAGGCCTGGAAAGCTCTAGGTGAATTATGTTGATCACGGTGCAGGGGAAGTAGGCTGTGCGAATTCCGCTAGATTACTACCGAATTTTAGGACTACCGTTGGCGGCAAGTGATGAACAATTGCGGCAGGCATACAGCGATCGCATTGTACAATTGCCTCGACGTGAGTATTCTCAGGCAGCAATTTCTTCTCGTAAACAACTCATAGAAGAAGCTTACGTGGTTTTATCAGATCCAAAACAACGCAGTACCTACGATCATCTCTATCTTGCCCACGCCTATGACCCTGATAACCTTGCTGCTGCCGCAGTAGCAAAGGAAAATCGTCCAGAAAGCACCAAAAGGGGTAGTGATACCCAAAGTCTGGGTATCGAAATTGCCCAAGACGAATTAGTTGGCGCTTTATTAATTTTGCAAGAGTTGGGGGAATACGAACTTGTACTGAAACTAGGTCGTCCGTACCTAGTAAATAAAAATGGTGCTACAACTGCAAGAAAGGGCAATAATTTAGCAGACGAAGAAATACACGAAAGTGCTGAACATCCAGATGTTGTTCTCACCGTTGCCCTTGCTTGTCTAGAATTAGGTCGCGAACAGTGGCAGCAAGGTAACTATGAAAATGCCGCCATATCCTTAGAAACTGGTCAAGAACTGTTAGTACGCGAAGGATTGTTTTCCAGTATCCAGGCGGAAATTCAGGCGGATCTTTATAAATTACGACCATATCGAATTTTGGAGTTACTGGCGCTACCTCAAGAAAAGACTGCCGAACGAAGCCAAGGTTTGGAATTATTGCAGAACCTCTTAGAAGATCGTGGCGGAATTGATGGCACGAACAATGATGATTCTGGTTTAAACATAGATGACTTTCTGCGTTTTATCCAGCAGTTACGCAACCACTTAACAGTCGCAGAGCAGCACAAATTATTTGAAGCCCAAAGCAAACGTCCTTCTGCTGTTGCCACTTACTTAGCTGTTTATGCCTTGATAGCACGGGGATTTGCTCAACGACAACCAGCTTTAATTCGGCAAGCAAGGCAAATGCTCATCCGTCTGGGAAAGCGCCAAGATGTACATTTAGAACAGTCGCTATGTGCATTACTCTTGGGACAAACTGAAGAAGCAACCCGTGTTTTAGAACTTAGTCAAGAGTACGAAGCTTTAGCTTTTATTCGGGAAAAATCTCAAGACTCTCCAGATTTGTTACCAGGATTGTGTCTATATGCAGAACAGTGGTTGCAACACGAAGTATTTCCACATTTTCGAGATTTAGCAAACCAGCAAGCTTTTTTAAAAGATTACTTTGCTAACCAACAGGTACAAGCTTATTTGGAAGCACTGCCAACGGATGCAGAAACAACTAATGAATGGGCTGTAATTAACCCCCAGCATTTTCCCCGGCAGCAGACAAATAATCGTCCTTTTCCCAACAATTCAAGTAGAAATTCTGGGCAATTTAATTACAGCAGAACACCCGATCTAGATTTGCCAGAAACACCAACAAAAGAAACGTCTGAATATCCAAACTTCTCACCACCTATGTGGAATTCATCTGGAAGTGTAAAATCAGAAGTTCCGGCTGCTGAACGGATGAGCAGAAACACTAATCAGCATGTGAATGGTTCAGCAAAGAGTGCTACACCTGGTTATAACCAAAAGCGTAGGCGGAGAAAACCTACTCCATCTGCTAGCCGAGAGCGTGTACCAGATAATCGTCCTCATTCTCGTCGCCCCCGGCGGCGGCGAACCTTTGCTAACACTATAGAAGGGAAAACACGGCTGGTATGGAAAGTGTTTATTTCTTTAGTGAGTATATTAGTTTTTTGGGTGTTAGCCACAACAACTTTTGGATGGTTAAAAAATTTATTTTTTCCCACACCACCTTTGCCTCGTTCACAGTTGTTTGTTGAAATCAATCAACCACCGGTATCTATTCCCGATCCAAAAAATAGTAAACCGGAAGCACTAGATGGCTCTTTAACAGATACAGCAGCAGAGGATGTGATTCGGACTTGGTTATCGACCAAAGCCGAAGCTTTAGGGCCGAATCATGAAATTAATAATTTAGATCAGATTTTAACTGGTTCAGCTTTATCTCAATGGCGGCTGATTGCTCAACAGGATAAGTTAGACAACCGCTACCGCAAGTACGAGCATAGTTTGAAGGTGGAATCTGTAGATAAAATTGAGTTATTTGCAGATCGTGCCGCAGTGATAGCTATGGTGAAGGAAGTGACACGTTTATATGAAAACGACCAGTTTAAAAACTCTTCTAAGGAGAATTTGCGAGTTCGGTATGATTTAATTCGGCAACGAGGTAAATGGCGGATTCAGAGTGCATCTGTTGTCAATCAGATAATTAGATAATTGGGAGATAATTGGGAATTTTTAGGCGATGCTCATGGGCGTTTTTTGCAAAAGAGACTTTTGCACTTTTGTGCTGAGAAGGATTAAAGAGAAAAGGAAAATTCAATCCATTAAACCCTTGGTGTTACATCCCTATTACCCTTTGTTTGCGATCGCGGCATAACCTGCTTAAAAGTAGGGCTACAGCAAGCCTGACCCTTGGTATTTAGGCACTTTTGCTAAAGTTAAGGCACGAGCTTTTCTAAAAAAATTAAATTATAACCATAAAATATTCAGTTTTTCTGCCAATATTACAGACAAATATTTTACTTAAAAAAATTCCGTAATTGCCCCGTTGCTATTGATATTTTAGATTACTTAAAAGTAAAAATTAACGCATTCAGCAGGCAGGAGGGAGTAACCAAGTCTAAAAGCGTGGGATTAAAGCAAGACTAGAGGTAGAACGCCTCGCCTAGAAGCTTTGTATCGAGAGGTATAGCGCGAGATTAAACTGTATTTTTAATCTATAACTATGGTTCCTGAGTTTGTCGCTGGCACAGCCTCTCGTAAAGAAAGAAAGTTTTTATTCATAATTCTTTCCTCCAGCAAGAACTGCCTTCTCTAATAGACCTCTTGCAAAAGTTCTTTTTGCAAGAGGTGGGAAAAGGGACTCATGTTAAAGGGAAAAGGGAAAATAACAAACCTTTCCCCCTTTCCCCTTAACCTTTTCCCGACAAATGCTAAGAAGTCTAATCAGCCCTGAAAGTGCTGGAGGGTTAATTAAGTGGACAAACAGCATCAATATGACTGGTTCAAAGCTGTGAAATTTTTCCGCATACGAGAATTACTAGCATTCTTGCTAGGGATTTTCTTCTCAATGTCTGTAGTCCTACTCTGGCAGAGACTTTTAATCCAAACTCCGAGATTATTTATACAAGTAGTATTGATTGCAGGGTTATTTGTTGTTATCACCCTGATATTATCAATCTATTTCGCCCTGGCAATGAAAGCAAATAACCAGCAGATAAGAGCAAAAAATCAAGAGTTAACTCACAATATTTTTGAACACAAGCAGGTAGAAATTGCCCTTCGCAGCAGCGAAAATCGTTTGCGGCAGTTGCTGGAAACTGTCAAAGTCATTCCTTGGGAATTAGACTTGAAGACTTGGCGATTTATTTATGTTGGGCCGCAAGCGGTAGACTTGCTAAATTATCCGATCGCAGAGTGGTACAAGGAAAATTTTTGGGTTAATCATCTGCATCCAGATGACTTGGAAAAGTCTGTTCGTTTTTGTCAAGAAGCAACTGCTAGGCGCAAGAATCACGAATTGGAACACCGGATGTTAGCAGCAGATGGGCGAGTTGTCTGGCTAAGAGACGTTGTTAGTGTAGTTGAAAATGCAGGAACTCCTACTATGCTGAGGGGGTTTATGTTTGACATTACTGATTTGAAGTTGGTTGAAGAAACCTTGAGATTGAGGGAGAGGGCACTTGCTGCTGCCAGTAATGGAATTATTATTGCCGATGCTAAACTTACTGACAATCCGGTTATTTATGTCAACCGCGCCTTTGAGCAAATAACAGGCTACACTGCTAGTGATGTGATTGGGCAAGACTGTCGATTTTTGCAACGCACAGATACCCAGCAACCAGCGCTCAATGAACTGCGTTCATCTATTAAAGCTGAAAAAAGTTGCAAAGTTATTCTCCGTAACTATCGCAAAGATGGTACTTTATTCTGGAATGAATTGAGTATTTCTCCTATTCATGACGAAAATGGCAAGTTAAGCCACTTTATTGGAATTCAGACAGATATTAGCGATCGTAAGCTTGCCGAAGCCAGTCTGCGTCGGCAAGCTCTCACCTTTGAAAACATGCATGATAGCGTAATTATCACAGATTTAATCGGAAATATTATTGACTGGAATCCGGCGGCCGAAAGCATGTATGGCTATAGCAAAGCAGAGATTTTAGCTAAAACCCCCAATATTTTGCAACACCCGGAAGTAGCCCCAACATTAAGCACCAAAATTCTTGAAACAATCAATCAACAAGGACGCTGGTCAGGGGAAATAAACTTTATTCGCAAAGATGGCAGTGAGGGAATTTCCGAAACAACCGTAGTTTCCTTACAAGATGAACAGGGGGAAACTATCGCCACTGTTGGCATCAATCACGACATTACCGAAAATAAACGAGCCAAAGAAGCACTTCAACGGCAATTGCATCGAACTCTACTACTTGAACAAATTACTCAAGAAATTCGTCAAAGTCTTGATAGCAAAAAAATATTTGAGACGGCTGCTACCCAAATCGGTCAAGCATTTGGAGTTGAACGCTGTCTAATCCACTCTTATATTAGCGACCCGACACCTCAAATTCCCCTAGTAGCAGAGTATAATACAATCCCTGGTTACTGCTCCACGTTGAAATTGGAAGTTCCCATGATCAACAATCCTCATGCCGAGCAGATGATGTCACAAGAAAGTGCGATCGCTTCTCCAAATGTGTTCGTTGATCCTTTACTCCAGATGGCTGAACCGATCTGCCGAGAAATTGGGCTGAAGTCTATGCTGTCAATCCGCACCTCCTATCAAGGAGAACCCAATGGTGCGATCGGTTTACATCAGTGCAGCTATTTTCGCCAGTGGACACAAGACGAAATCGAATTACTAGAAGCAGTGGCGGCTCAACTGGGCATTGCTCTAGCACAAGCTCACTTACTGGAACAAGAAACGCGCCAACGTGAAGAACTTACCTTGAAAAACTTTGCTTTGGAGCGGGCAAAACGTCAAGCAGAAGCTGCAAATCAGGCAAAAAGTGAGTTTTTGGCGATGATGAGCCACGAAATTCGGACTCCCATGAATGCTGTTATTGCCATGACAGGTCTATTGCTAGATACCGATCTCACGCTTCAACAGCAAGACTTTGTGGAAACAATTCGCAGTAGTGGAGAAGCTTTACTCACCATCATCAACGATATTCTAGATTTCTCCAAAATTGAATCGGGCAAACTGGAATTAGAAGAACAGCCTTTTGATTTGAGAGCTTGTGTGGAGCAGGCTATTTCATTTTTAGCTCCTAAAGCTGCCCAAAAGGATATTGAATTAGTTTACCTGATCCAGCCCCAAGTTCCGACTGAAATCATCGGCGATTTAACTCGTCTTCGGCAAGTCTTGATGAATCTCCTCAACAATGCCATTAAGTTTACTGAAAACGGAGAAGTGGTACTCTTTGTGAAACTGGCGATTGGCGACTGGGGAGCAGGGGAGCAGGGGAGCAGGGGAGCAGGGGAGCAGGGGAGAAGAAGTAGCAGTAAGTCTTTGCCTTCTGCCTCTTATGCCCAATCCTCGATATCTGTTGAAAAAGAACAACTTCTCTACGAAATTCAATTTGCGATCAAAGATACAGGTATTGGCATTGCACCAGAGAAAATAGAGCGGTTATTTCAACCCTTCACTCAGGCTGATGTCTCCATGACTCGACGATATGGTGGTACAGGGCTGGGACTGGTGATCAGCAAGCGGCTCAGTAAGATGATGGGCGGCACTCTTTGGGTAGAAAGTCAGGGGTTTGTCGGTGGCAATCCTAGCCCTAGATGGGAACATGGAAAATTATTATCGAAGAAGGCATCAGTTTCTTGGTGCGATCGCAGAAAGCAAGGGTTGAAGACACCCACAGAAGGAGAGTTCAGTGGCTCCAAATCATTCAAGGTTGAATCCCCGCTTCTGCCTCCTGCCGATGTTTTTGGACTCGCTAACGCTACGCTATCCTGCCTCCTGCCTGCTTCAACATCTCTTGACTCTTGCCAAGGTTCAACATTCTACTTCACCATTAATGCCAAAGTGGTTGCTCAGTCAGAACAAGCTGAATTAAGCACTCCGCCAGTGCAGCTTGCATCCAAGCGAATCTTGATTGTGGATGACAATCTGACCAACCGCCAAATTCTCTGTTTGCAAGCAGAGTCTTGGAAAATGGAAACTTATGCTGCCAAATCTGGTAAAGAAGCTTTAGCTGAACTTGCTCAGGGAACGCAGTTTGATATTGCCATTTTAGATATGCAGATGCCGGAAATGGATGGCATAACCCTAGCTCGTCAAATCCGCAAGCAATCAGGTTGTCAAAATCTGCCTTTGGTGATTATGACCTCTTTGAGTAAATTGGAAACTTCCTCTGACTTGAATGATGTCCGTGCTGCCTCTTTGAGTAAACCTATCAAACAGTCTCAACTCTACGACGTTATTACCCGTGTTTTGGAAAACCAGCCGATCCAAGCCAGTATTTCTCATTTTCCTTTAGTTGATCGGCATTTGGCCGACCGACTGCCACTGCGGATTCTTCTGGCAGAGGATACGGTTGTCAATCAGAAAGTTGCCCTACTAATGCTACAAAAAATGGGTTATGTCGCAGATGTCGTCACCAATGGGGTAGAAGCGCTCAAAGCTTTGCAAAAACAGCCATTTGACGTAGTGTTGATGGATATTAATATGCCGGAAATGGATGGGTTAGAAGCAACTCGGAGAATCTGTCAAGAATGGGGAGTGGGTTTTCGTCCTTATATCATTGCCATAACTGCCAATGCAATGCGGGGCGATCGCCAAGTTTGTCTTGCTGCTGGTATGGATGACTACCTTAGCAAACCGATTCAGCTTCAAGAGTTAGCTCAAGCACTCAGCAAATGTCCACTTCCAAGACATTCTGAATTCACTTTCATCGGAAAACAAGGGAAAGTGATGTACCCAGAATTGCAACCTTCATCAAACATCCTACAGTCAGGGCAAAACCAGACATTAAAAATCGCCAATATTGATGCCAAAATTCTCCAATCCTTGCGGAACATGGTCAGAGGAGATCGTGTAGTATTTGCTCAACTAATTGAGTGTTATCTTACAGAGACACCGAGACTAGTACAAAATCTCAGCACAGCGATTACAACTCAGGATACTGAAACTATATGGAAGACAGCCCACCAACTCAAGTCCAGCAGTGCTTCAGTTGGAGCGATCGCCTTAGCGCAGCTTTGCAAGCTGTTAGAAGCACAGGGACGCAGCAGTAAATTAGAAAACAGCCTAGAATTATTTTCACAACTATATCAGGAATATGAACAAGTTAAAACTGCCTTAGAAAAAGAACTTGCGAAGGAAGCACCATGAAAGCCACTGCTCAAGAAAGCCAATCTTTAGTTTTAATTGTTGATGATGAACCTTTTATTCGCATGATACTGCGGCATTTCTTGGAGCGGGAAGGATATCGAATAGTGGAAGCTCAAAATGGCATAGAGGCAATAAAAGTTTTTAAGCAACTGCACCCTGATATAGTTCTCCTTGATGCCATAATGCCGGATTTGGATGGGTTCGAGTGTTGCACTCAATTACAACTTCTGGATTGTAGCAAGCACACTCCAGTTTTAATGATTACAGGACTTGAAGATCAAGAGTCAGTTGACCGTGCATTTGAAGTGGGGGCAATGGATTATGTTACCAAACCGATTCACTGGCCAGTTTTGCGACAACGGGTAAAACGTTTGATTCAGCAATCTCAGTTACAGGAAAAACTGGAAACCGTGAATGTAGAATTGCAACGATTAGCTACTATCGATGGATTAACTCAAGTAGCTAATCGTTGGCGGTTTGAAGAGTATTTTAACGAAGAGTGGCAGAGGATGAAACGGGAGCAACGACCGCTCTCGCTGATTCTTTGCGATGTTGATTTCTTCAAATTATATAATGATACATACGGGCATCGGGTGGGCGATCGCTGTCTTCAAAAAATTGCTCAAGCCATCAAAGATATTATTAAACGTCCTGGAGATTTAGTTGCCCGTTATGGTGGGGAAGAATTTGCTGTGATTTTACCTAACACAGACAGCGAGGGGGCGACTCATATTTCCGACCAAATTTGTCATGCTGTGCGAATACTAGCAATTCCTCATAAAAATTCCCAAGTTAGTGCTCATGTAACCATTAGTGTCGGGTTTACGACAGTAATTCCTCAGCCTGATTCTGACTTGGAAGAAATGATTGCCGTAGCGGATCGGGCGTTGTACAAAGCAAAGGCAGCAGGTCGCGATCGTTTTGTGCAAAATATTTTACTACCGAGAAGTAAAAATTCCTACTAGTGCGGCAACATTCAGTTATCTGCCCAATGCCCCATTCCCTATTTAAAAATCTACCCCTCGTTTGAGTTCTACACCTTGATTAGCATAGTGTTTGTGGCAATAAACCTCTGAGTGAACGCTAGCCAAGTCGAAGTACGCCGGTGGATTTTGACAGCGACCAGTGATAATAATTTCGGTGTCGCGGGGTTTGCGGAGTAAAGCTTGGACAATGGGTTCAACAGGGAGTAGTTCTAAGTCAACAGTGGGATTTAGTTCATCGAGAATAATAGTTTTATACAATCCAGAGGCGATCGCAACTTTTGCGATTTCCCAACCCCTCTCAGCTTCTACATAATCTAATTCTTGTCGGGAATTACGCCAGACAATGGCATCTCCACCGCAACGCTGATGATCCACCACTTCTGGATATGACTGCTGCAAGGCGGCGATCGCTGCGTCTTCTGTATAGCCGCTACCACCTTTAAGCCACTGCATAATCAATACACGGGTAGACCCTGGATGATTAATTCCCCGACCAATGGCTTGTAAGGCTTTGCCCAAAGCACTAGTAGACTTACCTTTACCAGCACCAGTATAAATTTCAATACCTTCAAGGAAGAGGGCTTTGGCTGTTGGGTGGTGATGAGGTTTCATTTCTGAGTGCAAATCTGCAATATCAAGCAACTTTTGCGGTGCGGCGCGTCCGGTGGCGATGATTTCTAACTCATGAGGTTTCGATTTTAATGTCCGTACCACTTCATCCACTGGTAGCAAACCTAAATCCAGAACCGGGTTAATTTCATCTAGAACGACAACTGAGTATAAACCACTGGCGATCGCACCTTTGGCTACATCCCAACCCCGCACCGCCTCTTCTCGGTCAAAGGTGGTAATTTCGTCTGGGCCAAAAAATTCGGCTCTCCCAGTGCGAACCTGATCAATTAGATGGGGAAAACCGCGTTGCAAAGCTGCGATCGCGCCATCTTCGTCATAATCACGTTCCGGCCCCTTTAAAAACCGCAACAGTAAAACGCGGTTAGAATTGCTAGGCATATTTATCCCTAAGCCAATGGAGCGCAAAACCACCCCCAAAGCCGCTTGGGACTTACCTTTACCCAAGCCATCGTAGACGTGAATTTGACCAATAATTCGTTCTTGACGTACTTGCGCCGTCCGAATACCAATACCGTTCCTTGTCATCTCTCGAAAAGCTATAACGTGGCAGTCTTTAATCTTACCTAACGTCTAGTCTTCTCAGATAGAGAAACTGCCCCTCTAGTAGTTCGCTTTCGTGACTTGGCGGGGTAAAGGGTAAGGGGGAAGGGTGAAAGGTTTTAAATCCCTTACCCTTTCCCCTTTCCCCAGCCCTCACCAATCATTGTTGCCTTGCCAGACTACTAGTAGTGTACCAACCCAAAATTGCTACGTGGAGGTAAGCAGGGGAGCAGGGGAGCAGGGGAGCAGGGGAGCAGGGGAGAGTTCAATGTGCCAAGTTCAATCCCCTCTGCCCCTCTGCCCCTCTGCCCCTTTGCTCCTCTGCTGACCACAACGCTTGCGTTTCCTTGGCAGACTACTAGTACGTCCGTACAAGGGTCAGGTTGATGTATCCACAATATTAATAGAGAAATACTGTTACACCCCCATAGTAAAGGATAAAAACAATGGCATAAATTCTCCCATCACCCTCGCTATCCCAGTTATACTCACTACAGTTAACCCTTACCCTTGATGATTTATGCCTGAAAATTGGATGCTTCCCAGGATTTTTCCCATTGGTGGAATTCTGTTTGACTTTTTATTTGTACTCATTGCCATCCCCATCGAAGCATATATTCTGCACTCTCGACTAAAATTTGACAAAAAAACCAGTATTTTTTATGCTATTTCTATCAATCTGTTTTCTAGTGTAATTGGTTGGTTCGTATTTTTCGTATCAGAACCAATGTTGCCAATACAGGTGAAATCAGAATTAATTAACTATATGTTTTTTAATAATTTTAAATCGCCAAATAGCCAGACTTTAATCATATTAACTGCTTGTATAATTTTCTTTGCTACTTTTATAATGAAATTTTTCATTTTAAGGGTTTTACTACTATCCTTAAATGAAACATTTGCTAAAAAAGAAGAGGAACCCCAAACATCTCAGCGACTAAAACGGCGTCGTTTTACCAGCATTAACTTCCAAAGTACTAATTTAGTTACTACGATATTAATAGCGAATTCTCTGAGCTATACGGCAATAACAATTGTTTTATTATTTCGTTCAAAATAGCAAGATTTACTTGGTTAGTTCAAGGAAAATTAGTGATTAATTAATCAGGTGTAGAGAAGAATATGAATACGCTACTTAAAGATGTATTTGGGGTTTTTAAATTTGCTGAGGGGCTTTACGCCGGAATTAGAAAAGTATTAGTTCCACCCAAAGCTTATTCTTGGCAGACATTTATTTATTTGAGTGTTTTTTCTTGGCTACTCTCATATTTTGCAACAGGTTATATTAAAGATATAATTGCCTTTTTTGGTTGGTTATTTTTAATTGCAGGCACAGCTTGGTATACTACAGAAGATCCTTTGAGAGTTCCTGGTACTTTTATGCCAGTCGGAGCAGTGATCACTGGATTCTTAGTGAGCGTTTTTGCATTTGGAAATCAAGAAGATATAATTACACCAAGAACAATTGTTTTTTGGCCAACATTGTCGGCACTAATTACGGCAATTCCAGAATTTATTGAAGGAAATGATACCGACGCTAAAGCTCGAATTCCTAAGCCACAAGACCGCCAAAGAATCATCATTTTGGTTGCTAGTAGTATGCTGCTAAGTTGCTGGATTCAGTTTTATTTTGTGATGGATAATTGGTTACGACAATATCCTAGTTTGCAGGCAGATACTTTTAAAGGTAGTACTTTTGTTGCCCGAACCGAAGAACGAGTAAAAATTCCCCAAAACGGCGTTGTAATTCTCGAAAAAATTCAACCAATAGTAATAGAACAAATAGCTGAAAGACCTTGGTCGGAAGTAGAAAAATGGTTGCTAGATGCCAAACAACGGGTAGGAAATTTGGGTAGAGCAGTAATTAAAAAAAACCTGGCTAAATATGAAGAAAAAGAACTATGGCGCATTGAACCGCGTGTAGCTAACACTAAGTCTGGATATATATTAGATTTATTAAGTATTTGGATAGGCCCGAGTTCTAACCCACGGGGCTATTACTTGAAAAAGTCTTGTCGTATTGAACCAGTTGCAGTAGGCAATAATTCAGAGAATAAGATTACAGTTGCAGAAATTGAATGCGATCGCGCCAGTAAATTAATTTCTGGTTCACCGCCTCCGCAGCAGTGAGGAGTGCGGCAGAGGGGCAGGGGAGAAAGGGAGCAGCACTTCGGCTCATTTCGGCTACGCTCAATGACCAACGCGGAAATCGAGCGAAGTCGAGATTCAGTGACCAAGGAGCAGGGGGAAGAATAATAAAATTACCTTTTAGCCTCTTCCCAATGACAAATGACTAATAACAAATGACAAATGACAATTAACAGAATTTTTGTATTAGCAAACAATGTGTTTCAGGAAGTGGTACGCGATCGCATTCTATATATTATCGGTTTTTATGCGCTAATACTCGCTACTGCCTTCCGCGCCCTTCCTGAATTTGCAGCTACGGCTGAAGACAAAATGTTATTAGATTTTGGGATGGCTGCGATGAATGCTATCGGGTTAATTATTACGATATTTGTTGGTACGGGACTGGTTAATAAAGAAATTGAAAAACGCACTATCTTGGTGTTAATTGCTAAACCTGTCAGCCGCAGCGAAATTATTGTTGGCAAATACTTGGGTTTATCCGCAGTGCTAGCTGTACTTGTCGCCACGATGACAGTAATTTATTTGATATTTCTGCAATTTGGTAACATTCCTCATCCAACGGCGAGTATTGTAATTGCGGCAATTTTCTTATTTTTGCAGTTGTCATTAATCACTGCTGTCGCTATTACCTTCGGTGTTTTTACTGCTTCTCTGCTAGCAACTGTTTTAACCTTTGCGGTGTATTTAATCGGAAATATTACTCAAGATTTAGTACAACTTGGTCGTCTTAGCCATAACCCTGCTATGGAACGGCTAACTCAAGCTTTGTTTCTCATTTTGCCAGATTTATCTCGATTAGATTTGAAAAATGATGCCGTTTATGGTTTGCAAGCACTACCTGACACAACTGCACTGATTACAAATGCTGGCTATGGCTTACTTTACAGTGTCATGCTGTTAGCGATCGCTATTTTTATCTTTTCACAACGCGAATTTTAGGTATTGGGTATTGAAAAGAAGCAGAGGGGCAAACACAAAGTTTTTCCCTCCTGACAAATGACAAATGACTAAGAAATCATTATCTGAGGTTGCTCAATAGTACCATCAGGCATAATTGTATCTCGCAACTTTGCATAAATTAGGTTTGCTTTCCAAAGGTTAGCTTTACTCAAGTTTGCTTTGGTTAAATTTGTCCATGTCAGGTCTGCACCAGTTAAGTTGGTCTCAGTTAAATTAGCTTCTAATAATTTTGCTCCTGCGAGATTTGCTCCTGCAAGATTTGCAAAACTTAAGTTAGCTTCAATTAGCGATGCTTCAATTAATTTGGCTTCACTTAAGTCTGCTTCTCTCAAATCCACATCACATAAAGAAGCACCCCAAAGATTACTACCTATAAATTTAACCCGCCATAAGAAAGTTCCGCACAAATTTGCTCTTGTTAAATCAGCATTAGTCAAATTGGCTTCACACAAAGATGCTTCATACAAATTAGCTTCACGCAAGCTAGCTTGCATCAAATTTGCGCCACTTAAATTAGCACGAGTCAGAACACAGCCACACAAATTCGCACCACGCAAATCGGCTCCGATAAAGTTAATACCACTTAAATCAATTCCTTCCAGGTCGATTTCCCTCAAGTCGCATCCACTGAAATCTCGGCGCTGAAAATATTTATTTGTGATTTGACTTAATATAAATTCCTGCTGTTGAGCATAATTTTTCATGGTATTCACCTCTGGGTGTAATTTATCTCAAAGGTCGAGTGTGATAGTTACCGTATATTGAGAGTACACCCCAAATGGAGATCGGCTCAGTAAATAATCAAAAATAAATTGATAAAAAATCGCCAATCACTTGAAAATACGTTTTTTCCGTGGTTTTTAGAACAAAAAATGCTGACATAAGTCAGGAAATATTCATACAACAAGAGTCACATCGCTTGCTTTAAATTCAAAATTAACAATCCCCATAAGTAAATCAGTACTAAGTACTTCTCCTCACCGAAACAGTGCTGTTAGTGGTAGCGGAGTGTTTAGCCCATTTTGAGTAAAAAATGCTTTAACTACTGCGCTTTTTGATTTACTTGTAACCAAATTTCTAAACTAGCAAGCAACCACAGTTTCACTCCATAACGACTCCAAGTATCTCCTTGATAGTTTAACCAATTACGAATTGACAACTGGTTTAAGTAAGGGGTAATAGCTGCATTCCGATTGAGCAATAAATTTCTGGCTTCTTGCTGCCAATATTTCCGAAATCCTAACTGCACCGGTACCATCATCCCACTTTTGGGACGATGAATAATTCTGTCTGGTAAAATATCTGCAATTGCTTGCTTTAAAACTGCTTTTTCTTCCACTCCAGAAAGCTTATACTCTGGAGGGATTTGCATACTTAAGTCTACTACTCGTTGGTCAAACAAAGGAGAACGACCTTGCAAAAGAGCAGCTTGAGTCAAGTTACTGACTTTTGTCAAAATTTGGTCAGCACCTTTAAATTTGATGTTCATCGCCATCAAACGATTCAGATAGCTAGCTTGGGAATATAAATCTTCTTCAAAAACCCAAGGTACTGTTTGTACTGCTTGACAAACTTCTGGTTTTAAAAGTTGCGGTAAGTCAACAGCGCACTTTTGAAAAGAAATTAAATAAGCTTGCAATGCATCTTGATTGGTGACAGAACCATATAAACTATTAATTAGCATTGGTTGATTTTTTGGCCCACCAAAACATGGGTCGCCACCTTCACCATTTAAAACTACTTCTACGCTTTTTCTCGCTAGTTGTCCTAGTAAAAGGTTGGGAACAGTCAATGGGTCGCCAATGGGGTCATCTAAATAGGCCATTGTTTCCGGCAGGCGTGACCACATATCCTTAAAAGTAATTTCCAAAATGTGGTGCTGCGTCTGACAATGAGATGCAACGAGACTAGAAAATTCTAACTCATTGGGACATTCAGAACCAAAATGAATTGAGAAGGTATGAACTGGTGCTTTGTGGAATTTTGCCACTAAAGCAGTGATGCTGCTAGAATCCAAACCACCAGAAAGGAAAACACCAACGGGTTCATTTTCTGGCGGTAAATATTCTTGAACAACTTGGTTTAAGAGTTCTCGCAAGCGATCGCTATGCCATGCTAAAGGTTGATCTATTGCTATAATTTGTTCTTGAAGTTGCCAATAAGTTTCAACTTTGTGGTCGGGAAATTCTAAAACGGTTCCTGGTCTGAGTTCCCGTACTTGTTCCCAAAGGGTTCGTTCTCCGGGAACAAAAGCACAACACAGGTAATCTCGTAAGGCTACCAAATCTAAATCAGATGAACGATGCGGTGATAAAGTTCTCAGTTGAGGCGCAATCCAACGAACTGAACCAGTGGTAGTGTAATAGAGAGTACGAACACCGATGCGATCGCGAACTAACTTCAATATCTGTTTTTCTCTATCCCAAATCACCAGCGCAAACATCCCCACAAGTTCGCTAAGACTTTCATTACCCCATCGTTCCCAAAGATTGGCAACCAGTTGCAGAGAACTTTCTTGAAAGCTATCCGGTTCTATTCCCAATTTTTGCAGCAATTGCACTCGGTTAGTTAACCAAACATCACCAACAACAACAAATTGTCCTCTAGAACTAATTGCTAATTTCTCCGTCAGCAATTCAGAAGTTGTGTGTGGTAAAATTACAGAAATTTGTTCATCTTGCCAAACTATATCTTTATAATTGGCATCAACTCTTCCCCATGCTACGCGCCAGGTTAATTCAGTCTTAATGAATTCGATTTTAGGCGATTTACGATTTTTAAAAGCATCAAATAGCATAGGAAATTTTCAATGCATAATTAAGTGATTTTAAGATATAGTACTGATTTTCTTAATCCCTTCCCCGCCTGCGCGGGGAGAGATGAAGCGTAGCTTTAGCAGAGAGGGGTTCTTCGGGTTTAATTTAAGTAATCAAGCAGATATGATATTAGGTTTCGCGTTAGTATTCCCAGATGAAATAAATAGTCAGGTTAGATTACCGATTAAAGAATTAAAAAGTTTAATCTAAAATCTAAAATTCACTCAGCATCCACCTAACCGAGAATTAGTAGTTATTACTTTACTCTTATGCTCTATCTGGGTGCATTTTAGTTGTGATTCTAAAGCATCAATCTTTCGTAAAAGTGACACTCCCCACAATATAGAAATCACTAACTTGATTGTCATACCAGCGAGCAAAAGTGTCACGATAGTGGCAGCTCTCTTTTGTTGAGCTAGCCTTTTTTGCTGTTCCGCAAGTCGTGCTTCAATTTCTTTAGTACGTTCGGCCTCTAATGCCTGCTGCATTTCTCGCCGATCTAATTCTTCACTAGCAGCTAAAAATCGATAATCTAAGTTGCTCAAACTTTTACCATTTGCCCAAGTTTGGGCGTCAATCAAGGCTTGTCCGCGCAATAGGCGAGATTTATCCTTTTCCTTTGAGGCTACCCATGCATTGAAGTTTTCGTAGTAGGGACGCAAATAAGCTAATTTTTTTCTAACCCATTTTAAATTGAAAACTTCTTCATAAATTCGGTTTTTTATTTGGAGGAAACCTTGTTTTTTGATCACCAAACCAGAAAGAAATAGTTCTACCTGTTCTCGACTATCGTCGGCTGGTATTTTCGCTCCTTGGAGAATTTGCTGATAAATTCCTAACAATCTGGCGGCAATTTGTTCGTTTCTGAGGATGCGATCGCGAATTGTCCGCAAATGCTCCGGTTCATCTTGTGATTCCCATTTCTCGATAATATACGATCGCACCACATTTTCTATCCAAAATTCTTCTGTACCAGGAGGAATTTTGAAATTTCTACCCATATCATCTTGAGATAAACTAACAAGCAGTCGACACAGTTTTTGGGTAAGAAATGGTTGCCCTTCTGTCCAAGTTAATATTTCTTTTAAAAGTTTCTGAGGATGATTGTCTTTAATATCCAGTCCTAAAGATAATGGTTGAGCTTCTTCAAATGTAAAACCATTTACTTGTATAGTTTTACCAAGATTAAACGGGGTAGTATGATTTGCATCTAAAGTTAAGTCTGAAGGTGTTGCTACACCAAAAATCGCAAATGTAATTCGCTGATACTCTGGATCAATTGCTCGTTGGTTATAACAAAAGCGAATCAAGTTAAAAAAGTCATCAACAGAAAAATCGAGACTGAGAATACTATCAACTTCATCAACAAAAATAAATAGTCTTTCGTTAGGAAACTGAGCTAACATTTCCGAAATAAACCGACTAAGTTTCTGAACCAAAGAAATATCATTGTGTTCTTGCCACCAGGTTTTTAAATTGACTTTTCCTAACAGTTTAAAACTCAACCAAAGGTCGCCAACAACTCCCTTATACCACTGTTCTGGAGTTATATTTTCGCAACCAATATTAGTCATATCAATAGTGGCACATCTAAAGCCCTCTTCTTGCAAGCGGTGCTTTGTTTTTACCATGAGTGAGGATTTACCCATTTGCCTACAGCTTAGAACGTAGCAAAATTCACCCTGTTTCAAGGTTTCGTAAAGCTCAACATCTGCTCTGCGCTCAACATAGCTTGGAGCATCGCTAGTCAGCGTACCACCAACTTGGTATCGATAATTATTCATTGAATTTCTTTGAAATTAGTTTGATATCTAAATGCAGAAATTTGGAGCGGTAAATTTGAGAAATTTTATATAATTTTTGATGAAAAACTAAGTTCGTAGTCAGCAAAAAATGTGCTTAGTAAATAACGTGCTTACTACAAACCTTCAAAACTAATTTAAAAACTTACTATAAGAATTACCATCGATTTGTTTTCTCAACTGTTGGCTAAAATAAAGACGATATAACTTACACATGGTGCTAGCTTGATTACCGTTTAATTGAACCAAACCCATACTTTCTAACTTGTAAGCAGCGATCGCGTCTAACTCCACTTTTTCATCTGTTGCAATTACTTGTTGCATAGCTGACATTAATTCCGGCTCTTTTTGCAGTAATGTCAACAGTTCTCGTAAATGCTGTCCGTAAATTCCTACTGGGGTAAATGCAGTTTCTAATAACATCTCCAACGTCATTTTACCCTGACATAAATGATAGAATGCAAGGCTCACCAGATAGGGATGTCCTCCTACCATTGCTTGTAGGGGTGCAAGGCGTTTTGCTCCTTCGGAATCTCCTGCATAATCTAGTCCGTAACGTAATGCTAAATTCTGTACTTGCTTGAGAGTAAATGCTGGCAGGGTAATTGTTATCCCTACATTGAAAGGTGATTGGTTAAGCTTGAGAGGAATATAAATTTCTGTTGTGTGAACCACCACCATCCGCAGTTTTTGCCAAGTTTGATCTTGCTTTGCTTGTTCATGCCAAAATCGCAGCATCGGCAGAAAGTCTTGGGCAATATTGGGATGTTCAAAAACTCGATGGATTTCATTCAAAGCCAAAACTACAGGACTATTATGAATGTATTCCAACAGATATGCTTCAAAATAGATTTTGCAGCTAACCTTGCTACCCATTTCTATATCCCAAAAATCATCTAGACAGGGAAGGAGATTTAACTGCCTGCTGACATTTACACAAAACCAACGCAAAAATTTATCTAGGGAAGCAAAAACGTCTTGATCGGCTTCTTGAAAATCCAAATAGACAATTTGATAATTTTGCTCTTTAGCATAAGCAATCATCCGATTCAGTAGAGAGCTTTTTCCCATCTTTCTAGGTGCTTTGATCCGGATTAAGCAACCAGGGTGTAAAATTTCGTTATAAACAAGTTCTTCCAAGGGAGGGCGATTAATGTATAAAGGAGAACCCAGTGCTACAGGCCCGCTAGGAAATTCTATCTTGCTTGCTGAAAAAAACTCTGGAGAAACCATTTCTAAGTGAGATTCTTCGCCGAACTTTTGTTGAATCTGATTTTCTTGAGTACTTATCTCGTCTTGCAAGTGTTTATTCAAGGCTAAATGCAGGTTTTTTTTCGTTATTCGTTTTCCAAGTGCGATGGAAAGGTCTTGCCACAATTCAGAGCCAATTTCCTTGATGTAATTGTTGCCGTAGCCTGATGTCTCTGCCATTTCACCGTAAGTTTTACCCAACCATGACTGATAGAGTACAAACCACTGAATTGAATCAAGAGGCTTGTCTTGCAGAATTTTTTTTACAGATTGTAGAAGTTCATCCACAGCAGAGAAATTGCTAAACAGCTAGGGAAATTTTTTATACTTTTCGAATTAAGTAACAATTTACATCTCAGTATATCTGAAACAATACTTGAAAACATAAAAATTCAAGATTGCGTTGATACAATTTTAAACTATATCAGTACACCATAAATATTTTTTATAATTATATTTTTTTCAGAGTTTTTGTATATTTATATACTTTTTTGCCGATTAATCCTTATTACTTGGAGTACGAGGTTAGTTCAGCCTAATACAGCCTTGAAAAAGCTGATAACAATCATGGCTCACTGGTGTGAGATCCTAGAGACAGTCAATAGAGGCTCAATAGAATGGAACAACATCAAAAGCCAACGGTTGTAATTACGGGTGCCTCTTCGGGGGTGGGTTTATACGCTGCAAAAGCTCTTGCTGAAAAGGGATGGTATGTGGTACTCGCATGTCGGGATTTAGCGAAGGCCCAAAAAGCTGCCCAAGATGTGGAAATTCCTTACAACAGTTATACCAGCATACATATTGACCTTGGCTCCTTGGAAAGTGTTCGACAGTTTGTAAAGAACTTCCGAGCAACTGGAAAGTCCCTAGACGCTTTGGTGTGCAATGCTGCAATTTATATGCCCTTAATCAAAGAGCCGTTACGCAGCCCAGAAGGCTACGAATTAAGCGTTGCCACAAATCATCTTGGTCATTTTCTATTGTGTAACTTGATGCTAGAGGATCTGAAGAAGTCATCTTTAGAGCCAAGACTGGTGATTTTAGGAACCGTCACGCACAATCCAGACGAACTGGGTGGGAAGATTCCACCGCGTCCCGACTTGGGAGATTTGCAGGGCTTTGCAGAAGGGTTTAAAGAGCCAATCTCGATGATTGATGGCAAAAAATTTGAACCAGTCAAAGCTTACAAAGACAGCAAAGTTTGCAACGTGCTGACTATGCGGGAACTGCATAAGCGCTATCACGAGTCAACCGGTATCGTCTTCAATTCTCTTTATCCGGGATGTGTTGCAGAAACGCCGCTATTTAGAAATCACTATCCCCTGTTTCAGAAAATCTTTCCATTATTTCAGAAATACATCACTGGAGGATACGTGTCTCAGGAGCTAGCCGGAGAACGGGTTGCTGCCGTAGTTGCCGATCCTGAGTATAATCAATCCGGTGTTTATTGGAGTTGGGGAAATCGCCAGAAGAAAGATGGCAAATCTTTTGTGCAAAAAGTCTCTCCTCAAGCCCGTGATGACGACAAAGGCGATCGCTTATGGGAATTAAGTGCAAAGTTGGTTGGACTTGCTTGATGGTAAAGGGCTTGGCATTCCCCTTGTGCGCGATTGCTCGATAAATCGATCTACTGTTTTGAATCGATATTATGTATAGGTAAAGAATGATTGAGGTGATTATTTAAGTCACCTCTGACTTTATTAGTAGCTATTTATATTTACTTAGAGGATGTTGAAAAGTCCTCTTATCGGTAGCAAAATACTTAATAATATAAGTATTATTAGTAATTATTTTTGAATTATTAAGTATTACATTTTGTAGTGCAAAATGTAGGATAAAAACTGGTCATCAGAGGATGTTTGAGAAGTATCAAATATTTCTTGATCCCCCCTAACCCCCCTTAACAAAGGGGGAAATAAGAGTCTTAAAGTCCCCTTTTTAAGGGGGATTTAGGAGGATCTCCAAGGGTTAGATGTATACAAAAAAACTTTTCAGACATCCTCTCAGAGAATCTAAAATATGTTGACTTTACTAAAACCTAAAGAACATGTAAGTCAGGAGTAAGGGAATATCTCAGTTTTATAGAAGAAAAATATAAAAATATTTAGGAACGAATCCGAAAACCAGCAACTTCAACTTGTAGATTAGACTGTACTTCGCAAGTGAGATGCACCCGATGACCACAGATTTGAACGTTGACCCAAAAATACTCTTTTATCTAGAGCAGATAGGTCGAAATGCCCGTTTGAATAAACATCAACATTTTCATGCTACTGAAAGACATCATTTCAACAATAACTTATTTGGCTCTATTGCAATAGTTATAAACGTCACTTTAGGCTGACGGGGCGACAAAAAAGGTTAGGATACAGATAAAATAAGCTCCATAGCCCTGAAACCTCGTTGATAATACTGGAGTTTATTGC